>NZ_JBSGWY010000032.1:67509-96570 GCF_053609145.1 Streptomyces sp. NPDC054961
CGCGGGCGGGCGCGGCGGGGCCGGGGTGGGCGGCCTCGTTCGGGGGGGGGGGGGGGGGGGGGCGGGGGGGGGCGGGGGGGTGCCCCCGGGGCCCCCCCCGCGGCGGTTCCCCCGCCCCCTCCGGCCAGACCTCCGCGACCTCTCCCGCCGCCTCGCCCCCCGCGGGTCCGCCCTGCTCCGGCTCCAGCCGGAGCAGGGTCCCGGGCGGCAGGACGCCCAGTTCCGCGGGCGGCTTCGAACCGGCCCACCACACCAGCACCTGCGGCAACAGCCGGTACGACAGCTCGTGTTCGGCCTCGGCCAGGTGCGCGCGCAGCGACCCGGGGGTGTCCGCGTCCGCCCCCAGTCGCCGCGCCACGGCGGCCACGGTGGACTCCGGGACCCGGACGGTGACGTCCTCGGCCGGCTGGTAGGTGGTGGCGACGCCGTACAGGGCCGCGAGCCGGGCGAGGTCGTCCATCAGGATCCTTCTCTAGTCACCCGCGGCGGCGGCCGCAGCGGAGGTGGTCGGTTCGCTGGTCAGCGGGGCCTCGTCGGTGAGCGGGGGCTCGCTGGTCAGCGGCGCGTGTGCGGAGTCGGCGAGCGGGGGTTCACTCGTCAGGGGCCCTTCGGCGGGCCCGCCCTGCGCGGGCAGGTGGGCGAGCGGCGGACGGGGTATGCAGGCGTCGACGGTGTTCACGGGCAGGCACTCCTTTGTGCGTGAGGATCGGTCAGAACCATGGAACACCGCTCGAGGACATGGCAGCCATACCCAATCGGGTGCATCGCATTCCCGGCACATCCCGGTCAGATCACCCTCGGGCGTTGACACTCCGGCCGTACGGATGGTGGGCTCGGCCTCGTTCGTACGAGCGGGGGACGACTCGGGACGGGGAGGCTCCGTGCAGCTCAGGGGCAGCAAACGGGCCACGGCCGCGGCCGTCGCCGTCATCGGGACGCTGCTGGGCGGGTCGGTGGCCGTGGGTCCGCCCGGCGCCTTCGCGGCGCCCGCGTCCCCCTCGGCGCCCGCTCCCGGACTCGGCCCCGCCCTCGACCCGGCGCCCCCGCCCTCGCCCGTACCCGCGGCCCCGCCCGCCGCGGGGGCCGTGCCGGCGGCCGGTCCGGGCGCCGAGCCGGCCCGCACCGCCGGCGCGGAGCCCGCCGTATGGCCGCGGCCGCAGTCGATGGCCGCCGACCCGGCGCGCGACGTGGCGCTGGGCTCCGAGGCCGTGCTGGTCCTGTCGGCCGACGCGGACCCGTACGCCGCCCAGGTGGTCCGCGAGGCCCTGCGCGGGGCCGGCGTACGGACCCTGCACGAGCGGGCCGAGGGGCAGCCGATGCCCGAGCGGATCCCCGTCGTGCGGATCCAGGGCCCCGGCGCCGAGGCGGCGTTGCGCGAGCTGGGAGCCACCGGCGCCGATGACCTGCCGGCCGGCGGGTACCGGCTGGCGGTGGGCCGGGCCGGGGGCCGCGACACGGTCGCCCTGGCCGGGGTGGGCGAGGACGGGCTGTTCCACGCCGCGCAGACGCTGCGTCAGCTGATCGTCCCGGGCTCCGGAAAGGTTCCCGGGGTGCGGGTGCGGGACTGGCCGTCCGCATCCGTACGCGGCATCACCGAGGGCTTCTACGGGACTCCGTGGACGGCCCAGCAGCGGCTCGCGCAGGTCGACTTCATGGGGCGCACCAAGCAGAACCGGCTCCTGCTCGCCCCCGGCGACGACCCGTACCGGACCACGGACTGGCGCCGGGACTACCCGGCCGAACAGGCCGCGGAACTGCGGACGCTGGCCGAGCGGGCGCGCGCCAACAAGGTCGTCCTGGCCTGGGCGGTGGCGCCGGGCCAGTCGATGTGCCTCTCCCGGGCGGCTGACCGGGCGGCGCTCGCGCGCAAGCTGGACGCCATGTGGGACCTCGGATTCAGGGCGTTCCAAGTGCAGTTCCAGGACGTCAGCTACACGGAGTGGGGCTGCCGGGCCGACCGGGAGCACTACGGCAAGGGCCCGGCCGCGGCCGCGAAGGCGCACGCCGAGGTCGCGGGCGAGCTGGCCGCGCACCTGGCCGGGCGGTATCCCGGCGCGCCCGCGCTGTCGCTGCTGCCGACGGAGTACTACCAGGAGGGCGCGACGGCCTACCGGACCGCACTGGCGGGGGCGCTGGACAGCGGGGTCGAGGTCGCGTGGACGGGCGTCGGCGTGCTGCCGCGCACGATCACCGGGCGCGAGACGGCCGGGGCGCGCTCCGTGTTCGGCCACCCGCTGGTCACCATGGACAACTACCCGGTGAACGACTCGGATCCGGGCCGGATCTTCCTCGGCCCGTACGCGGGACGGGACCCGGCGGTGGCGGGCGGGTCGGCGGGCGTCCTGGCCAACGCGATGGCGCAGGGCACGCTGTCGCGCATCCCGCTGTTCACGGTGGCGGACTTCGCGTGGAACCCGCGCGGCTACCGGGCCGCCGACTCGTGGGCGGCGGCCGTCGCCGAGCTCGCGGGACCGGACCCGAAGGCCCGGGAGGCCTTGGCCGCGCTGGCGGGGAACAACGCCTCCTCCGGGCTCGCGCAGCCGGAATCGGCGTACCTGGCCCCGCTGGCCGAGGAGTTCTGGCGGGCGCGGGCGGCCGGCGACCCGGCGGCGGGCGACCGGCTGCGGGCCGCGTTCCGGGTGCTGCGCGAGGCCCCCGAGCGGCTGCCGGGCCTCGCCGAGGAGGCGGGACCCTGGCTGTCGCGGCTCGCGCGCTACGGAGCCGCCGGTGAGCTGGCGCTCGACGTCCTCCAGGCGCAGGCGCGCGGGGACGGGGCGGCGGCCTGGCAGTCCTCGCGGGCCCTGTCCGCCGCGCGCGAGGCGCTGGCGCCCGAGGCGGACGCCCACCGGGTGGACAAGGCGGTGCTGGATCCCTTCCTCGTCCGGGCGGCGGCCGAGGCCGACGCGTGGACCGGCGCGGCCCGGGAGCCGGCGGGCACGGTCTCCAAGGCGGCGGACTCCTGGACGGTCCAGCTGCCGGCGGTCCGCCCGGTGTCGACGGTGACCGTCATGACCGACCCGCTGCCGCCCGGGAGCGGGGGCGCGGCGGTCGAGGCGCACGTACCGGGCGAGGGCTGGCGCAAGATCGCGGAAGCGGCGGCGTCGGGCTGGACCCAGGCGGACCTCGGCGGCCTGCGGGCCGACGCGGTCCGGCTCATCTGGTCGGGCCGGGCTCCGGCCGTCCACGGCGTGGTCCCGTGGACGGCGGACGGCCCCGAGGCCCGCTTCGAGCTGGCGGACACCGTCGACGTGGAGATCGGCGGGGCCGCGCAGCGGGTCCCGGCGGAGCTGTCGGCGCTGCGGCCCGGCGAGGTCCGCGGGGCCCTGTCGGCGGCCGCGCCGCCGGGCGTCGAGGTCCGCCTCCCCGCGAGCGCGGTGGCCCCGCGCGGTACGAAGGTCACCGTCCCCGTGGAGGTCGCGGTGGCGGCCGGCACGGCGCCGGGCACCTACGAGGTCCCGGTGGCCTTCGGCGCGCAGACCCGCACGCTGAAGGTCCGCGCCTTCCCGCGGACGGGGGGCCCGAACCTGCTGCGCGGCGCCCGCGCCACCTCGTCCGCGGACGAGACCCCTCAGTTCCCGGCCTCGGGCGCCCTGGACGACTCCCCCGCCACCCGCTGGTCGTCCCCGGCGGCCGACGGGGCCTGGTGGCAGGCCGAGCTCCCGGCCCCGGCCCCCGTCGGCCTGCTGCGGCTGCACTGGCAGGAGGCGTACCCGTCCCTGTTCCGGGTGGAGACCTCCCCGGACGGAACCACCTGGCGGGAGTCGACGACCGTCTCCTCCACCGGCGGTGTCGACACGGTCCACCTCCCCGCCGCGGCGCCGGACACGAGGTTCCTCCGCGTCACCTGCGTGTCCCGCGCCACCCGCTTCGGCTGCAGCCTGCTCTCCGCCGAGGCCTTCGCGGTGTCCCCCTGACGCGCACCCCGCCCCCCGGCACCGAAAGAGACGGCCTCTAGGAGGCCACCGAGACTCCGATGCGCTCCAGCGCGTCCTCCGCACCGAACGGCTCCAGATAGGGCATCCAGCGCGGATCCCGATGCCCCGTCCCGATGATGCGCCAGGCCAGCCCCGACGGCGGGGCCGGCTGGTGCCGCAGCCGCCAGCCGAGGTCCACCAAGTGCCGGTCAGCCTTGACGTGGTTGCAGCGGCGGCAGGCGGCGACGACGTTGTCCCACGCGTGCTGGCCGCCCCGGCTGCGCGGGACGACGTGGTCGACGCTGGTCGCGACGGCCCCGCAGTACATGCAGCGACCGCCGTCCCGCGCGAACAGCGCGCGCCGGGTGAGCGGTACGGGCCCCCGGTAGGGGACCCGCACGAAGCGCTTGAGCCGTACCACGCTGGGAGCGGGGACGGCCCTTGTCGCGCTGTGCAGAAAGGCGCCGGATTCTTCCAGGGAGACCGCTTTGTTCTCCAGGACGAGGACGAGCGCGCGGCGGAGCGGTACGACGCCGAGAGGCTCGTACGACGCGTTGAGGACCAGGACGTGCGGCACGGACTGCCTCCTTGTACGTCGGCGGCGCGTGGCTCGCGCCGGGACGATCTGCTTTCCAGTCTCCCCTTACGGCTGGTCGAAGCGCCACCACGCGCCCGTAACGGGTCCGAGGTGTTTTCGACCACACCCGCTTCCTCCCCGCGTGAGTCTGGTCTCTCCCTCGAACACGGCAACAAGCTCGGTCGAGTGTCCCGTTAGTGTGGTTGGTCTGCCCCCACACCCCTTCCGGGGGCAGGACGCCACATCTGGAGGTTCCCGCCGTGCCCAGGCCTGTTGCCCTGCTCCCTCTCGCAGCCGACGACCCGGACGCGTCCCAGACGATCAGAGACACCCACGAGAGCGTCACCAACGCCGCCAGTTTCATCGAGGAGAACTGGGCCGGATGGTTGTACCTGGGCCTGCGGATCCTCCTCATCGTGGTCATCGCCTTCGCCCTGCGTTCGGTGGTCAGGAAGTCGCTGACCAAGCTGATCACCCGGATGAACCGCGGCGCGGAGGCGGTCGAGGGAACCGCCCTGGGCGGACTGCTGGTCAATGCGGAGCGGCGCCGTCAGCGGTCGGAGGCGATCGGGTCCGTCCTGCGCTCGGTGGCCTCGTTCCTGATCCTCGGCACAGCCGGCCTGATGGTGCTCGGCGCGCTCGACATCAATCTGGGCCCGCTGCTCGCCAGTGCCGGTGTGGCGGGTGTGGCGATCGGTTTCGGTGCCCGGAACCTCGTCACGGACTTCCTCTCCGGCGTGTTCATGATCCTCGAGGACCAGTACGGCGTCGGGGACAAGATCGACGCCGGCGTGGCCTCGGGCGAGGTCGTCGAGGTGGGCCTGCGCGTCACCAAGCTCCGTGGCGACAACGGCGAGATCTGGTACGTCCGCAACGGCGAGATCAAGCGGATCGGCAACCTCAGCCAGGGCTGGGCCACGGCCGGGGTGGCCGTGCAGGTCAAGCCCACCGAGAGCCTGGGCCGCATACGCGAGGTGATCCAGGGCATCGCCGAGTCCATGGCCAAGGAGTCCCCGTGGGACGAGCGGCTGTGGGGTCCGGTGGAGGTGCTGGGCCTGGACGAGGTGCTGCTGGCCTCGATGACGGTGAAGGTGTCGGCGAAGACGATGCCGGGCCAGCAGTTCGCCGTGGAGCGGGAGCTGCGCTGGCGGATCAAGGACGCCTTCGACACCGCGGGCATCGGGATCGTCGGCGGCCTGGCGGCCGCCGCCGAGGACGAGGCCCCGGCGGATCCGGCCGCGGCCGTCGCCGCGCCGTCGGCGCTGGCCAACCCGGCCTCGCCGCAGTCCATGGCGACCGCGCCGATCCCGCAGCCGGCCGTCGGCGGATCGGGCCCCCGGATCACCAAGTAGCGCCCGGCCCTTCCTCTTCTTCTCCCCTTCCCCTCCGTGCCCGCTGCCCCCGCAGGTCTCACCCGCGGGGGCAGCGGCGTGTCCCGCGCGGGGGCCGCGTGCCGACCGGATCGCGTCGTGACGGCATCGTGATCGTGTCGGATGCCGTGGAGCGACCGGAGTACGGAACGGTCAGTGCCATTGACAGGGCTCCCGCACCAATAGGAAACTTACCTAACAGTTCACCTCGGTGAGGGAGAAAACACCCCATGCCCGCCGCCACCCCCGGTACGCCCAGCCTGTTGCGCGCCCTGAACGACCGGGCCGCCCTCGAGCTCCTGCTGACGCACGGTCCGCTGTCGCGGACCCGGATCGGGCACCTCACCGGCCTCTCCAAGCCCACCGCCTCCCAGCTGCTGGCCCGGCTGGAGGCCGCCGGCCTGGTCGTCGCCACCGGAACCGACGCCGGCCGCCCCGGCCCCAACGCCCAGCTCTACGCGGTCAACGCGCGGGCCGCCCACGTCGCCGGACTGGACATCACCCCCGGCCGGATCCTCGCCTCCGTCGCCGACCTCACCGGCGAGGTGATCGGCAGCCACGAACTCCCGTACGCCGAGGGCACCGGCCCGGTCGAGCAGGTCACCCGCGCCCTGGACGAGGCCGTCAAGGACTCCGGGCTGTACCTCGCCGACATCCACCGGGTGGTCATCGCGACCCCCGGCTCCTTCGACCCCCGCACCGGGGTGCTGCGCTACGCCGACCACCTCGCGGGCTGGCAGTCCCCCACGCTCCTCGACGAGCTGGCGGCCGCCCTGCCCATGCCGGTCGAGTACGAGAACGACGTGAACCTCGCCGCCGTCGCCGAACAGCGCCTGGGCGCCGCCCGCGGCCACGAGGACTTCGTCCTGCTGTGGAACGAGGAGGGCCTCGGCGCCGCCCTCGTCCTCGGCGGCCGGCTGCACCGCGGCTGGACCGGCGGCGCCGGCGAGGTCGGCTTCATGCCGGTCCCGGGGCACCCCCTGGTCCGCCAGGTCACCCGGGTCAACTCCGGCGGCTACCAGGAGCTGGCCGGCGTACAGGTGCTGCCGGCCATGGCGGCGCGCCTCGGCATCGAGGCACCGCCGGCCGCGGCCTCCGGGTCGGTCCACGGGGCCGTGTACGGAGCCGAGGCCGGGGCGATGGTCGAGACGGCCGCCGCGCTGCTGGCCCAGGCGGCCGCCGCACCCGAGGGGGCCAACCTGCTGCTCCTGCGGGAGTACGCGACCGCGCTCGCCACCGGTCTCGCCTCGCTGGTCGCCGTACTGGACCCGGAGGTCGTCGTCCTCTCCGGGGCCCTTACCATCGCGGGCGGAGAACCGCTGCGCGAGCTCATCGAGGCCGAGCTCGCCGACCTCGCCCCGTCCCGGCCCCTGCTGGTGTCCGGCGAGGTGCGGGAACGGCCCGTGCTGCGCGGGGCGCTGGAGAGTGCCCTCGCCGCCACCCGCGACGAGGTCTTCGACACGTCGCGCCGCTGAACCACACGGAACCGCACCACCCGCACCTCCCCAGGCCCCACAGGACCGTTCGTTCTCCCGCACCACCCCTCCAGGAAGTCCCCCCGCGCAGAGAGTGACTCCGTCATGCCCAGATTCCGCCGCCTGACCGCCGCCGCCACCGCCGTCGCCGCGATATCCGTACTCGCCACCGCGTGTACGGGCTCCGCGTCCAACACGGCCTCCGACGACCCGAACAAGGACGTCACCCTCAACTTCTGGCACGGCTGGTCGGCCCCCAGTGAGGTCAAGGCCATCGAGGACAGCATCGCCCGGTTCCAGAAGACGCACCCGCACATCAAGGTGAACCTCACGGGCGACATGACGGACGCCAAGGTCAACCAGGCGCTGCGCGCGGGCGGTGCCAAGGCCCCCGACCTGGTCGCCTCCTTCACCACCGACAGCGTCGGCAACTTCTGCAACACGGGCGCCTTCGCCGATCTGAACCCCTTCCTGAAGAAGTCCGGGATCGACAAGACCAAGGTCTTCCCCAAGACCCTGCTGGAGTACACCCAGTTCAACGGCAACCAGTGCACGCTGCCGCTGCTCAACGACGCGTACGGACTCGTCTACAACAAGACCGTCTTCGACGCCGCCGGGATCACCGAGGCGCCCAAGACCTGGAGCCAGTTCGAGGCCGTCGCGCAGCAGCTGACGGTGGCCAAGGGCGATTCGTACGAGCAGCTCGGCATCATGCCCACCTACCACGGCTACGAGACCGCCCCGCAGCGCCTCGCCGCCCAGTGGAGCCCGGCCTACTTCAGCGCCGACGGCAAGTCGAACCTGGCCAAGGACCCCGCCTTCGCCAAGATGCTGACCGCGCAGAAGGACCTGGTCGCCAAGCTCGGCGGCTACGAGAAGCTGGAGAAGTTCCGCAACACCTTCGGCGACGAGTGGAGCGCGGAGCACCCCTTCCACAAGGGCCTGGTGGCCATGCAGATCGACGGCGAGTGGCGGGCGGCCATGGCGAAGGAAGCCGGGGCCAAGTTCGAGATCGCGACCGCGCCGCTGCCCGTCCCGGACGACCAGATCGCCGACTACGGCAAGGGCTACCTCGCCGGCACGATCATGGGCATCGCCGCGGGCAGCAAGAAGCAGGACGCCGCCTGGGAGCTGGCGAAGTTCATGACCACCGACACGGACGCGGTCGTGGACTTCGCCAACGACATCCACAACCTGCCCTCCACGCTGGCGGCCCTGGACTCCCCCAGGCTCAAGGTGAGCCCGGAGTTCAAGACGTTCATCGACATCGCCAAACACCCGAAGTCGAACACCACGCCGGCCCAGGTCGACGGCGGCACGTACCAGCTGACCTTCACGGACTTCGCGTACTCGGTCGAGAAGGGCGACGTCACGGACATCCAGGCCGGTCTCGCCAAGACCGACCAGCAGATCGACACGGACATCGCGAAGGCGAAGTAGCACCCGATGACCGCGAACGGCACCGCCGTATCCCCGGAACTGCGTTCGAAGCGCCGCAGGTCGGCGCTCCGGACGGCAGCCTTCATGTCGCCCTGGCTGATCGGGTTCAGCGTCTTCTTCGCCTACCCGCTCCTGTCCACCGTCTACTTCTCCTTCACCAAGTACGACGGCTTCCGCCCGCCCGTCTTCAACGGCCTGGAGAACTGGACGTACGTCTTCACCGACTCCCCCATGTTCTGGCCGGCCATGCGCAACACCCTGTGGCTGGTCGTGGTGATGGTGGCCTGCCGCGTCGCCTTCGGCCTGGGCATCGGCCTGCTCATCACCAAGATCAAGCTGGGTACGGGCGTCTTCCGCACCCTGTTCTACCTGCCCTACCTGGCCCCGCCCGTGGCCGCGACGCTGGCCTTCGTCTTCCTCCTCAACCCCGGCACCGGCCCGGTCAACGTCCTGCTGGACTCGGTCGGGCTGGGCACGCCCGGCTGGTTCACCGACGCGGACTGGTCCAAGCCCGCGCTGACCGCACTGGCGGTGTGGGGGATCGGCGACCTGATGGTCATCTTCATGGCCGCGCTGCTCGACGTACCGCGCGAGCAGTACGAGGCCGCGGAGCTGGACGGGGCCGGGGCGCTCCAGAGGTTCCGGCACATCACGCTGCCGAACATCTCGCCGATCATCCTGTTCGCCGTGGTGACCGGCGTCATCCAGGCCATGCAGTACTACACGCAGCCCTTCGTGGCGGGGAAGGTGGCCTCCGGTGTGATCGGCGGCTCCGGGCAGCAGTTCGAGCCCGGATATCCCGACAAGTCCACGCTGACGCTGCCCCAGGTCATCTACAACATCGGCTTCCAGCGCTTCGACTACGGCACCGCGTGCGTGGTCGCCCTGGTGCTGTTCGCCCTCTCCATGGCCTTCACCGCGCTGCTGATGCGGCGGCGCGGCGGGCTGATCGAGGCAGGGGACTGAGGATCATGAGCCAGACAACCATCAGCCGCACGCAACGGCCCAGCCGTCCCGCGGCCTCCGGTCCTGCGGATTCCGCGCGGGCGGTGCGCACCGCGCGCCGCCGGGCCGCCCTGCACTGGGTGGCCGTGCACTCCCTCGCCGTCGCGGCGGCTCTCTTCTTCGTCCTGCCGTTCGTCTTCCTCTTCCTGACCTCGGTGATGAGCGACCAGCAGGCCCTGACCCGCGACCTGTGGCCGCGCAGCTGGGACTGGGACAACTACGCGACCGTGTGGAACACCCCCGGATTCCTGACCTGGTGGCGCAACACCCTGCTGTACGCGGGCCTCGGCACCGCCTTGACCGTGGTCTCCTCGGTGCCCGTCGCCTACGCGCTCGCCAAGTTCCGCTTCCGCGGCAGGCGGCTGTCGCTGCTGCTGGTCATCGCCATGATGATGCTCCCGCCCCAGGTCGTCGTCATCCCGATGTACCTCTTCTGGGCGAAGCAGCTGGACCTGTCCGGCACGCTGTGGCCGCTGATCATCCCGATGGCCTTCGGCGACGCCTTCTCCATCTTCCTGCTGCGCCAGTTCCTGCTGACCATCCCCGACGAGTACCTGGACGCGGCCAAGGTCGACGGCTGCGGCGAGCTCCGCACGCTGCTGCGCGTCGTGCTGCCGATGGCGAAGCCGGGGATCGCGGCCGTCGCACTGTTCCAGTTCTTCTCCGCCTGGAACGACTACTTCGGCCCGCAGATCTACGCGTCCGACAACCCGGCCGCCTGGACCCTCAGTTACGGACTGGAGTCCTTCAAGAGCGCCCACCACACCAACTGGAACCTGACCATGGCGGCCACCGTGCTGGTCATGGCCCCGGTGATCGTCCTCTTCTTCTTCGCCCAGAAGGCGTTCGTCGAAGGCGTCACCCTGACCGGAGTGAAAGGCTAGTGACGATGAAACTCGCAGTAGTGGGCGGCGGTTCGACCTACACCCCCGAGCTGATCGACGGGTTCGCACGACTGCGCGACACCCTGCCCGTCAGCGAGCTGGTGCTGATCGACCCGGCCGCCGAGCGCCTGGAGCTGATCGGCGGCCTGGCCCGGCGGATCTTCGCCAAGCAGGGGCACCCGGGCCTGATCACCACCACCTCCGACCTCGACGCGGGGGTCGCCGATGCCGACGCGGTCCTCCTCCAGCTGCGCATCGGAGGCCAGGCCGCCCGCCTGAAGGACGAGACCTGGCCGCTGGAGTGCGGCTGCGTCGGGCAGGAGACCACCGGTGCGGGCGGCCTCGCCAAGGCCCTGCGCACGGTCCCCGTGGTCCTCGACATCGCGGAGCGGGTCCGGCGCAGCAACCCGGACGCCTGGATCATCGACTTCACCAACCCCGTCGGGATCGTCACCCGCGCCCTGCTCCAGGCCGGGCACAAGGCGGTCGGGCTGTGCAACGTGGCCATCGGCTTCCAGCGGCGGTTCGCGGAGATGCTGGACCTGACGCCCGGCGACATCCACCTCGACCACGTGGGCCTCAACCACCTCACCTGGGAGCTGGGCGTCCGCAAGGGCGGCCCGGAGGGCGAGAACCTGCTGCCGCAGCTGCTGGCCGCGCACGGCGAGTCCATCGCCGCGGACCTGCGCCTTCCGCGCGCGGTGCTGGACCGGCTCGGCGTGGTCCCCTCGTACTACCTGCGCTACTTCTACGCGCACGACGAGGTGGTCCGGGAGCTCGGCACCAAGCCCTCGCGGGCCGCCGAGGTCGCCGCGATGGAGAAGGAACTGCTCGGCCTGTACGGGGACCCCGCGCTGGACGAGAAGCCGGAACTGCTGGCCGAGCGGGGCGGCGCCTTCTACTCGGAGGCCGCCGTGGACCTGGCCGCCGCGCTGCTGGGCGACGGCGGCAGCGCCGTCCAGGTGGTCAACACACTGAACAACGGGACCCTGCCGTTCCTGCCGGACGACGCGGTCATCGAGGTACAGGCCCGGGTGGACCGCTCCGGACCGACGACGCTGGCCGTGCCCCGGCTGGACCCGCTGTACGCCGGCCTGGTCTCGCACGTGACGGCGTACGAGGACCTCGCGCTGGACGCGGCCGTGCGCGGCGGCCGCGAGCGGGTGTTCAAGGCACTGCTGGCCCACCCGCTGGTCGGCCAGTTCGACCTCGCCGAAGGGCTGACCGACCGGCTCCTCGCGCACAACAAGGAGCACCTGGCATGGGCGTGAGCAGGCCCGTTCCCCCGCCGCCGGCCGCGGCGGTCCTCGCCGTCGACGCGGGGAACAGCAAGACGGACGTGGCGCTGATCGCCGCGGACGGCACGGTCCTCGGCACCGGGCACGCGGGCGGCTTCCAGCCCCCGCGCGTCGGGGTCGAGGTGGCGGTGGACGTCCTGGGACAGGCCGTCGCCGAGGCGGCCCTGGCCGCCGGACTGCCCCGGCTCGCGCCCGGAGCCCCGTACGCCGCCCAGGTCGCGGCCTGTCTGGCCAACGCCGACCTGCCGGTGGAGGAGCGCCAGCTCGCGGACGCCATCGGCGCGCGAGGCTGGGGCGTGGCCACCGAGGTGCGCAACGACACCTTCGCGATCCTGCGGGCCGGCCTGGACGCGGCCGGGGGGCCGCGCGGGGTCGCCGTGGTGTGCGGTGCCGGCATCAACTGCGTGGGCATGCTGCCCGACGGGCGCACGGCCCGGTTCCCGGCGCTCGGACAGATCTCCGGCGACTGGGGCGGCGGCGGCGGGCTGGCCTTCGAGTCCATGTGGTGGGCGGCGCGGGCCGAGGACGGCCGCGGCGGTCCGACCGCGCTGGCGGGGGAACTGGCGGGCCACTTCGGGCTCGGCTCCATGTACGAGCTGATCGAGGCGGTGCACCTGGGCACGATCGCCCCCGGCCGGGTCCACGAGCTGGTGCCGGTGCTGTTCGCGGTGGCCGCGGCCGGCGACCCGGTGGCCTCCGCGCTCGTGGAGCGGCAGGCCGACGAGGTGGTGGC
The DNA here is from genome assembly GCF_053609145.1 of Streptomyces sp. NPDC054961. NCBI lineage: Bacteria > Bacillati > Actinomycetota > Actinomycetes > Kitasatosporales > Streptomycetaceae > Streptomyces > Streptomyces sp. NPDC054961. Next base: position 80,206 of record NZ_JBSGWY010000032.1, read on the forward strand.
GCTGGCCTCGGTGGCGCTGGAGCGGCTCGGCCTGCTGGCCGAGGAGGCGCCCGTGCTGCTGGGCGGCAGCGTGCTGGCCGCCCGCCATCCGCAGCTCAACGGGCGGATCGAGGCGCTGCTGGCCGAGCGGGCCCCCTACGCCCGGGTGTCCGTGGTGACGGCCCCGCCGGTGCTGGGCGCCGGACTGCTCGGCCTGGACGCGCTCGGGGCGGCCCCCGAGGCCTACGGGAAGCTCCGTGCCCATTTCGGGTGAACTCCGGGCCGGGCGGGGCCGGACCGGAACCATGGCGGGCGCCGGTGCGTAGACACGGTGAAGGGGTGACGGGGGCGCCGGCGGGGGTGGCGGGGGGACGGACCGGGGCGGATCGTGACTGATCCAGCACCGGGTGCTGTGGTCGACCGTCACTCAGGCCATACTGCTGCGAAGCACTAAGGACCGAGGGGGAGGTCACGGTGGCCATCACATCACGCGCGCCCGCGCCGGGCGGCGCCGTCGCGGCGCCCTCCGGCCCGCCGGCGCCGCCGCCCGACGGCCTGCCCGGGCGCAGCACCGCCTGGGCCGAGGGCGTGGAGCGGCTGCGCGCGGCCGCCACGACCGAGCCGGGCCGGCTGCGGATCATCGGCGCGGTACTGGCCGTGCTGGTCCTGCTGTTCGGTGCGGTCGCCGTCTGGGAGATCTCCGGCCGGGTCGCCGCCGCCGACGACGTGGTGGGCCGCAGCCAGCCGCTGAGCGCCGACGCGGCGAACCTCTACCGCTCCCTCGCGGACGCCGACACCGTCTCCTCCAGCGGCTTCCTCGCGGGCTCCGACGAGCCCCGCGAGGTCCGCCAGAGGTACGAGAAGGACATAGGCAACGCGTCCCGGCTGCTGATCAGCGCGGCCGCGAACACCGGGGCCGACGAGGACTCCCGCAAGCAGATCACCCTGCTGAGCGAACAGCTGCCCCGCTACACCGGCCTGATCGAGCAGGCGCGGGCCACGAACAAGCAGGGCCTGCCGCTCGGCGGCGCCTACCTCCGCTACGCCAACGAGCAGATGAGCACCCAGCTGCTGCCCGCCGCGCAGCGGCTCTACGAGGCCGAGACCGCGCGGCTCTACACCGACTACGACGAGGCCCGCGCGCTGCCGCTGGCCTCGTTCGGCGCGGGCCTGCTCGCGCTCGGCGCCCTGGCGTGGGCGCAGCGGCGCAACTACCGCCGGACCCATCGCGTCTTCAACCACGGTCTCGTCGCCGCGACGGCCGCCTCGCTGGTGGTGCTGCTGTGGCTGGCCGCGGGGCACACGGTCGCCCGGTCGGAACTGAGCGAGGCCCGCACGGACGGGCAGGAGTCCCTCAAGGTGCTCAACGACGCGCGGATCGCCTCGCTCCAGGCGCGGGCCAGCGAGAACCTGACGCTGGTCTCGCGGGGCGCCGTGCTCGCCGAGGACAAGAAGTCCGACAAGTACGACGTGGACTTCGGCAAGGACATGGAGGACCTGGACGCGGGCCTCGCGATCGCGTCGAAGCTGGCCGACGACGAGGCCGGACGGGCACCCGTCGCCCGCGCCGCGGACGGCGTGAAGCGGTGGAAGGAACTGCACGCGGCGGCCCGGCAGACGGACCTGACGGGCGACTACCAGGGCGCCGTCGGCCAGGTCATCGGGGACAAGGAACACCAGGAGTACAGCGGGGCGGCCTTCGACACGGTGGACGCCTCGCTGGAACGGGCCGTGGCCCACGAGCAGCGGGAGTTCACCGGAGCCGCCCGGGACGCCCTCGGCGCGCTCGGCGGTCTGGCGACGGGCGCCGCGGTCCTGGTGGTCCTCGGCGCGGCGGCGGCACTGCTCGGCATCGGGCGCAGGCTTTCGGAGTACAGGTGAGCACGATGCGGAGACGTGTGAGGCGCGAAGAGCCCGGCACCGGCGGCCCCGAGGGCGACGGAGGCCGCGAGGTCCGCGGCGTACGGCGGTTCACGGGCCGGCTGCGCGGCTGGGGCGGGGTCAGCGCGATGGCCGTCGCCTGCGGGCTGACGGCCGCGGCCGTGCTGCTGCCGCTGGCCCACGCGACCCCGGGCAGTGGTCACCCGTCGGTGGTCCGGGAACCGGCCACGATGGCCCTGGCGCCCCAGGCCCCGGCCGACACCTGCGCGGACCCGGAGGCCAGCCTGCGTCCGGGCGGGCTGGACGGGGCGGCCATCCAGCGTATCCGGAGCGCGGGTCACCTGGTGGCGGGCGTGGACCAGAACAGCTTCAAATGGGGCTACCGCAATCCGGCGGGCCAGCTCGACGGTTTCGACATCGCCCTGGTCAAGGCCATCGCGAAGGACATCCTGGGCGACTCCGAGAAGGTCATCTACCGGGCGATCCCCACCAGCCAGCGCGTCCCCGCGCTCAAGGACAACACCGTCGACATCGTCGTGCGGACGATGACGATCAACTGCAAGCGGCTGGAGGACGTCGCCTTCTCGACGGCGTACTTCGAGGCCGGGCAGCAGGTACTGGCCCCCAAGGGCTCGGCCATCACCGGCTACGACGCCTCGCTGAAGGGCCGGAAGGTCTGCACGGCGGCCGGCTCCACGGCGGAGGCGGCACTCGCGGCCCAGTCGTACGGCTCCGTTCCCGTCAACGTGCCCAACCAGCTGGACTGCCTGGTCCGGCTGCAGCTGGGCGAGGTGGACGGCATCATCACCGACAACGCCCTCGCGGCCGGCCAGGCCGCGCAGGACCCGTCGATCCAGCTGGTCGGCTCCCCGTTCACCAAGGAGTTCTACGGGGTGGCCATGAACAAGGACGCCGGAGATCTGGTGCGGCGGGTCAACAAGGTGCTGGAGGAGTACCGCGCGGGCGGGGACGCCAGCCCCTGGATGGCCGCCTACCGGACCCACCTCCAGCCCGTGCTGCCGGGCGTGAGCGGCCCGCCCGCGCCCAAGTACCGGGACTGATGCCGGTGGCGGATGCGCAGCCCGACGGCGGGGGACCGGAAACGAAGGCGGAGGCGGGGCCGGTGGAAGCGGGATCGGCAGTGATGGACCGGGACGGTGTGGACCGTGCGCTGTCCCGGCTGGACGCGGAGCACGAGGCCGTCGAGACCTCCCTGCTCGCGCTCCAGGACCACGCCGGGCGGCGGCTGCTGGAGGGTGCCGGGCTGACCGGGACCACCAAGGAGCGGTGGGCCGCGGCCGACGCGGCCATCACCCGGCTGTGGCGGTACTTCGACGCCTACAGCGGGGCCCTGGCCGCGGCCCGCGAGGTCCGGGAGCGGCGCCGCTGGCCCAGCCGGGAGGACCTGGTCGAGCTGACCGACCGGCTGCGCGGGCCCGGGGTGATGATCTCCGGGGCCGGGGTGGAGGGCGCCCCGCTGGCGGAGCGGTTCTCGCTCGCCGAGCTCGTGGTCCGGATGAACGAGCTGTACGCGAGCTCGCTGGACGTGGTGGTCGCCGCCGACTCGGTGTGGTCGGCGCTGCCCGCCCGGATCGACCTGCTCTCCGCCGAACTGCACCGCACGCGCTCGCTGGCCCACTCCGTCGGGGTCCGTCCGGGCGAACACCCCTCGGGGGACGACCTGGAGGCCATCACCGCCGAACTGGCGGAGCTGCGGGAACGCGTGATCGCGGACCCGCTGGCGTTCTGGGTCCCGGTGACGGGAAGTGCGGCGCCCGGTGGCGGCCGCCCCGACACCGGGCGCTACGACCGGGCCGCGCTCGCGCTGGAGGACGTACGCCGGGAGGTCGAGGCGGTCCTGACCGTCCGCCAGGACTCCGAGCAGCGGCTGATCGGTCTCCGGGACGTGCTCTCGCGCGCCGACCGGACCCTGGCCGAGGCCCGCAAGGCGCGCGCCGAGGTGCTGGCGAAGATCGCGGCGTCCGAGGTGCCCGCGGTGAGCGGTCCGCCGACGGCGCTGCAGGAGCAGTTGTCGGCGGCGGCCGAGTACCGGCGGCGGTCCCAGTGGCACCGGCTGTCCCCCTTGCTGGAGTCGCTGGAGGTGCGCGCGGAGGAGGAACTGCTGCGGGCCCGTGAATCGTTGACGGCGGTGACGGCCCCGCTGGCCGTGCGGGCCGAGCTGCGCGGGCGGCTCGACGCGTACAAGGCGAAGGTCGCCCGGCACGGGATGGCGGAGGATCCGCTGCTGATCGAGCGGTACGACGCGGCCCGGCGGATGCTGTGGAGCGCGCCCTGTGACCTGCGGGCCGCCGAGCAGGCGGTGTGGCGCTATCAGCAGGCGACGGCCGAGTCCCTGGTGCCACAGCAGCGACAGCAGCCAGAGCCGTCGGACGAGCGGCAGCGGGAACCGCGGGAACCGCGGGAACCGTCGGTTCGAGAGTGGCCCGAGGGGCCGAGGGAGGGGGACGCATGAGTCTGACCGGAACGGCGTGCGTGCGCCCCGGCTGTCCGGGTTCGTACGAGGACATGGGCGGCGGCGAGCTGTACTGCGGCACCTGCGGGCTGGCGCCGGCCGGCTCCGTCGCGGCGGGCGCCGCGGAACTGGTGTCCGCGGCGACGGCGATGACGAGCGCGGCGCGCCACGGGGACTCGCACGGGTCCCACGGGTCGCAGGGCTCGCACGGATCGGGACGGTCCGCCTCCTCGTCCTCGCGGGCCTCCCGGTCCTCGCGCTCGTCCTCCTCCCGGCGCTCGGTGTCGGGCCGGCTCTCGCGCGCCGTGTCGGGCGGTACCGCGTCCACCCGGTCGGTGTCGGTGCGCAGCTCGGGCTCGGCCGCCTCGGCTTCGGGCCGCAGCCGGCTCGGGGCCGGGCTGGTCAACGTGCCGGAGGTGCCCCGTCCGGATCCTTCGAGGGCGGTGCTGGAGAATCCGGAGGTGCCGGAGCGCAAGCGGTTCTGTTCGCGCTCCGACTGCGGTGCTCCGGTGGGCCGGGCACGCGGTGACCGGCCGGGACGGACGGAAGGTTTCTGCACCAAGTGCGGGCACCCGTACTCCTTCGTGCCCAAGCTCCGCGGGGGCGATCTCGTCCACGGTCAGTACGAGGTGGCGGGCTGCCTCGCGCACGGCGGCCTCGGCTGGGTCTACCTCGCGGTGGACCGGGCCGTCTCGGACCGCTGGGTGGTGCTCAAGGGCCTGCTGGACACCGGGGACCAGGACGCGATGGCGGCCGCGATCTCGGAGCGGCGCTTCCTCGCGGAGATCGAGCACTCCAACATCGTGCGGATCTACAACTTCGTGGAGCACCTGGACCAGCGGACCGGTTCCCTGGACGGGTACATCGTCATGGAGTACGTGGGCGGCAAATCGCTCAAGGAGATCGCCAACGAGCGGCGCCGGGCGGACGGCCGACGCGATCCGCTGCCGGTCGAACAGGCCTGCGCGTACGGCATCGAGGCGCTGGAGGCGCTCGGCCACCTGCACAGCAGGAACCTCCTGTACTGCGACTTCAAGGTCGACAACGCCATCCAGCAGGCCGACCAGCTGAAGCTGATCGACATGGGCGCGGTGCGGCGGATGGACGACGAGGAGTCGGCCATCTACGGCACCGTCGGCTACCAGGCGCCGGAGGTCGCGGAGTCCGGTCCGTCGGTCGCCTCCGACCTGTACACGGTGGCGCGCACGCTGGCCGTCCTGACCTTCGACTTCCAGGGCTACACGAACGTCTTCGTGGACTCCCTGCCGGACCCGCAGCACATCGAGGTGTTCGGGCGGTACGAGTCCTTCTACCGGTTGCTGGTCCGGGCCACCGACCCGGATCCGGGTCGGCGGTTCGCCTCCGCGCAGGAGATGGCGGACCAGCTGACCGGGGTGCTGCGGGAGGTCGTCGCGCTCCAGACGGGCCGTCCGAGGCCGCAGGTCTCCACCCTGTTCGGGCCGGAGCTGCGGGTCCCCGACGACCGGCTGTTCACCGACGAGTCGGGGGCGGAGGCTTCCCGGCTGGGCGGCCGGGCCGTGAAGCGGCGGGGGTCCCGACGCGGGAGGGCGGGCGGATCGGGATCCTCCGCTCCCGCGGCGACCGCTTCCGTCGGCTCTGCTTCCATCGGCTCCGCTTCCGTCGTCTCGCCTTCCGTCGGCTCCGCTTCCATGGCGGGCTCCCCCGCGACCGTGGCCGGCCGGGGCGCCGGTCCGGATTCCGCCCCGCTGGTGCCGCCCCCGGCGGGCCCGGCCACCGGGTACGGAGCGGCCGGGCTCATGACCACCGCGACGCACCGGGCCGCCGGGCCGCCCGTACCGGCCCCGCGCCAGGCCCCGGCGGCCGTGGTGCCGCCTTCGGCCGGAGCGGTCCTGCCGCGGCGGCCGGAACGGTCGACGCTGGACCCCCGCGAGGCCTCGCTGGCACTGCCCGTGCCGCTGGTCGACGCCGCCGACCCCAACGCGGGCTTCCTGGCGGGCCTGATGGCTTCCGCCCCCGCCGATCTGCTGGCCGCGCTGGGCTCGGCGCCCGCCGAATCCGCCGAGCTGCGGCTGCGGGAGCTCCGGGCCCGGCTCGAACTGGGCGGCGCCGACGCGGCCCTGGTGTCCGACGCCCTGCTCCGGCTGGAAGAGCGGCATCCGGACGACTGGCGGGTGGTGTGGGCCCGCGGCATCGCCTCGCTGGCCGTCGGGGAGGACGAGACGGCGGCCCTGTCCTTCGACGCCGTCTACGACGCCTTCCCCGGCGAACCGGCACCGAAGCTGGCCCTCGGGCTGTGCGCGGAGGTGCTCGGGCAGCTGGACAACGCCGCCGACTACTACCGCCTGGTGTGGACCACGGACCCCGGTTTCGTGGGCGCGGCCTTCGGCCTGGCCCGGGTGCAGCTGGCCGCCGGAGACCGGAACGGAGCCGTGCGCACGCTGGAGTCCGTCCCCGAGGTGTCGATCCACCACACCGCCGCGCGGGTGGCGGCCGTACGGGCACGCCTGCGCGACCGGTCCCCGCAGGAAGCGCTGCTGCCGGACCTCGCGGCGGCCGCGGCGCAGGTGGAGGCGCTGGGAAGGTTCGGCCTGGACTCGGTGCGCCACGAACGGCTGAGGGCGGAAGTTCTGGGCTCGGCGCTGGACTGGGTACTGTCGGGTAGCCGGGGTTCCGATCCCGGCCGTACCTCGCTGCTCGGTTGCCAACTGGACGAGCGGGGGCTGCGCTTCGGCTTGGAGCGCTCGTACCGCGTGCTGGCACGGCTGGCGCAGCGGGGCGAGGAGCGGATCGAACTGGTGGAACGGGCAAACCGTTTCCGTCCCCGGACGTGGGTGTGATGGATGTCGATGCATCGGCTGTCGGGCTGCCCCAGCTGCGCGGAACCCCTGGAGGAGGGTGACCGCTTCTGCGGGCTCTGCGGCCACGCCCTGACTCCTCCCGGCCCCACCGGCTCCGCGGCCCCGGCCGCGCCCGGCCCGGCGGCGGCCCAGGCCGCTCCCGCCGGGGCCGCGGTACCGCCTCCGGCGGCGCCCCCGGCTCCGCGCGCGGCCCCGGAGCCCGGCGAGGGCCCGGTGTCCCGGCCCTCCGGCGCCACCGCCTACGGCGAGCGGACCGCCCCCGGGTACGCCGTCGAGGCCGCGCCCGGCTGGGGCAGCGTGTCCACCGCCGCCCCCACCCTGGTCGCCGGCCACGAGGGCTGGGCCGGCACGACGGCCTCCCCGGACCCCGCCCGCCCGGCCCACCCCGCCGCCGCCGACGGCACGGACCCGCACGCCCCGTACGGATCCGCCCCCCGGGGCGCGGCCTACCCGGGATCGGAGCCGCACCACCCGGCCGGCGGAGCCGGGTCCGTGTACGGACAGGCCCAGCCGCCGGGCCCCGCCGCCGGGCACGAGCCGCCGTACGCGCACGCCGACCCCCAGGGACCGGCCGCCGGAGGCGACCCGTCCCGCGCGAACCCCGAGCCCCAGGGCCCGGCCGCCGGAGGCGGGACCCGCTTCGACACCCCCGCGCCGCAGGGCCAGTACCCCGCCGGCGAGGCCCCGTACGGCGGGGCGCCCGACGGGACCGGGCCCGCCGGCGGACCGCCCGCCGGCTCGGGGAAGACCTGCGTGGCCTGCCGCGCCGGGCGCGTGGACACCGACGGGTACTGCGAGCACTGCGGGCACGCCCAGCCCCGGGAGCGGGACCACCTCGAGGAGGAGCTCGGCAGCGTCGCCGCCGTCAGCGACCGCGGGCTGCGCCACCACCGCAACGAGGACTCCTTCGCCGTGGCGGCCACCGCGCTGCCCGACGGCTCGGCCGCCACCGTGGCCATCGTCTGCGACGGCGTCTCCTCCGCCAGCCGCCCCGACGAGGCCTCCGCCGCCGCCGCGGCCGCCGCCAACGAGGCGCTGCTCGAAGCCCTCCCCCGCGGCGCGCACCCCCAGGAGGCCATGCACGAGGCGATCATGGCCGCCTCGGCCGCCGTGAACGGCCTCGCCCCCGAGGTGCCCGGCGCCCAGAACGCCCCCGCCTGCACCCTGGTCGGCGCCGTCGTCAGCGGCGGGCTGCTGACCATCGGCTGGGTGGGCGACAGCCGCGCGTACTGGGTCCCGGACGACCGCGCCGCGGTCCCCCGCCGCCTCACCGAGGACGACTCCTGGGCCGCCCAGATGGTCGCGGCGGGCCTGATGGGCGAGGCCGAGGCCTACGCCGACGTCCGCGCGCACGCCATCACCGGCTGGCTCGGGGCCGACGCGTACGACCTGGAACCGCACACCGCCACCTTCAAGCCCGACCACGACGGCGTCGTCGTGGTCTGCACCGACGGCCTGTGGAACTACGCCGAGTCCGCGCGGGACATCGCCCAGGTGCTCCCCGCCGACGCCGCCGTCAGACCCCTGCACAGTGCGCAGGTCCTGGTGGGGCACGCGCTCGACGGCGGCGGGCACGACAACGTCACCGTGGCCGTCGTCCCCTTCGCCGCACCCGAGGGCTCCGCCCCGGGCCAGGCCTGATCCCAGCCCCGAGGAGTTCCGACCGATGGCGAACTTCGCCAAGCCGAGTGCCCCGCGCTTCAGCGTGGACGTGTACCAGAACGAGTTCCTCCCCGAGGGCGGCCGCGACGTCCACGCCATCGTCACGGTGACCTCCACCGGCGGCCACACCGCCACCCGGACGTCCACGCAGGACGCCGCCGTCGTGATCATGGTCGACTGCTCCGGTTCCATGGAGTACCCGCCCGAGAAGATGCGCGGTGCCCGCGAGGCCACCGCCGCCGCCATCGACACCCTCCGCGACGGCACCGCCTTCGCCGTGATCGCCGGTACGCACGTGGCCAAGGAGGTCTATCCCGGCCAGGGCCTCCTCGCCACCGCGGACGCGACCACCCGCGCCCAGGCCAAGGAGGCCCTGCGCGGCCTCTCCTCCGGCGGCGGCACCGCCATCGGCACCTGGCTGCGCCTCGCCGACGGACTGCTGCGGCGCTCCACCGCCACGATCCGGCACGGGATCCTGCTCACCGACGGCCGCAACGAGCACGAGGAGCCGGCCGTGCTCCGCGCCACCCTCGACGCCTGCGCGGGCCGTTTCACCTGCGACGCCCGCGGCGTGGGGACCGACTGGGAGGTCAAGGAGGTCACCGGCGTCGCGAGCGCGCTGCTCGGCACCGCCGACATCGTGGCCGATCCGGCCCGTCTCAGCGCGGACTTCACGCAGATGATGGAGAACGCCATGGGCAAGGAGGTCGCGGATGTCGCGCTGCGCCTGTGGACCCCGGTGGGCGTGGAGATCCAGTACGTCAAGCAGGTCTCGCCCGCCGTCCACGACCTGACCGACCGCCGCACCGAGGCGGGCCCGCGCGCCGGGGACTATCCGACGGGTTCGTGGGGCGACGAGTCCCGCGAGTACCACGTGTGCGTACGGGTCCCGGGCGCGGCCGTCGGGCAGGAGATGCTGGCCGCCCGTGCCACGCTCCTCATGCCGGGGGCCCCCGGTGGGGCGCCGGCCGTCCTCGCCCAGGGCCTGGTCCGCGCGGTGTGGACGAACGATCTCGCCGCGTCGACCGCCATCAACGCCCAGGTGGCCCACTACACCGGACAGGCGGAGCTCGCGCAGGCTATCCAGCAGGGGCTGGAAGCCCGCAAACTGGGTGATGTCGGCGGAGCGACGGCCAAGCTCGGCCGCGCAGTACAACTCGCGAGCAGCTCGGGCAACGCGGACACCGCGAAGTTGCTCGCCAAGGTGGTGGACGTCGTCGATGCGGCGGCAGGTACTGTGCGACTGAAGGCAAAGGTCGCCGATGCGGACGAGATGACCCTTGAAACCCGTTCGACCCAAACCGTGCGAGTGAAAAAAGCCTGACAGCCCGATCCGACGCACGGCGTAGTAGCCCTGGACGAAGCGAAGAAGAGCCTGCCGCGATGGCGCAGGAAGAAGGAGGAAGCGCCGCGATGCCGACCTGCCCGAACGGGCACCAGTCCGCCTCCGACGACTGGTGCGAGGTCTGCGGTCACCGTATGGCTGCCCCCACGGGCACCCCTTCGGCGCCCTCCTACGGCTACGGCTACCCTCCGACCGGCGAGCCGACCGCCCAGGCCGAGCTCTGCCCGCAGTGCCGCACCCCGCGCGAGGCCATGGCCCCGTACTGCGAGGAGTGCCGCTACAACTTCCTGACGCGTACGGCGACTTCGTACACCCCGATCGCCCCGGACGCCGGCCAGGTGCCGGGACAGGGACACGCGCAGGGACACGCGCAGGGACAGGGCCAGGCTCAGGGCCTCGGTCAGGGCCAGGGCACCCCCGGTCCGCCGCCGCCCCCGCCGCTCCCCTCTCCGAACGCGCCGTCGGCCCCGCCCGCGTACGCCCAGGACCACTTCGAGTACCAGGGCTCGCGCCCTTCGCGGGTCAACAGGTCGGCCGAACCGCTGCAGCGCGAGGACGACTGGATGCTGCCGCCCCCGGCGCACCAGGAGTACCAGCAGCCCCAGTACCAGCAGCAGCCTCCGCCTCCCCCGCAGCAGCAGTACCAGCAGCAGTCGCAGCCGGGGCCGTACGAGCCGCAGCACCAGCAGCAGCAGCAGTCGCCCCCGTCCCACCAGCCCTTCCCGCCCCAGCAGCAGGGCGGCGGCTCCTGGACCGCGACCATCGGCCCGGACCGCTCGTACTTCATGGCGATGATGCAGCGCAGCGGCCCGGAGGCGGCCGGGCTCAACCTGCCCGCGTACTCCCCCGAGCAGCACCTCCCGCTCGCCGGCGGCCAGATCACCATCGGCCGGCGCCGCGCCTCCACGGGCGAGTCCCCCGACGTCGACCTGTCGGTGCCCCCGGAGGACCCGGGCGTCTCGCACCAGCACGCGGTGCTCGTCCAGCAGCCCGACGGCAGCTGGGCCGTGGTGGACCAGAACTCCACCAACGGCACCACCATCAACGGCGGCGAGGATTCGATCCAGCCCTACGTGCCGGTCCCCCTCGGTGACGGTGACCGCGTCCACGTCGGCGCCTGGACCACGATCACCATCCGCCGGGGCTGACCCGCTAGGCCGGTCCGGCCGGGTCCGCCCGGCCGGCCATCTCCCCCAGGGGCCACACGTAGGGCCCCTGGGGATCGTCGAGCCACGACCACTGTCCCTCGGCGCTGACGGTCACCCCGAAGCGTTCGCGCGCCGGCCGGCCCTCGCGCCGCCACAGGTCCAGCGCCTCCCTCGGGTGCAGCGCGCCCGACGTCAGCACCAGCATGAACTGGAAGCGCTCGTTGTCCACCAGCTCGTAGGGAAGCCCCTGCGGCGGCCCGTACGTGCCCGGCGGCGCCGCCCTGGCCCCGCGCAGCGGCACGAAGTACGCCGAGGTGTGCAGGAAGCGCCCCTCCGCCAGCTCCGCGTCCCGCACGGTCAGCGCGATCAGCCCGGTGGACAGCGGCGCCAGGATCCGCGCCCCCGGCCGGCACTGCCCGAGCCAGGCGTGCGGGATCAGCGGAAGCGTGCAGGTCACCAGGATCCGGTCGAAGGGGGCGCGGGCGGGGCAGCCCCGCGCCCCGTCCCCGGTGACGACGGCCGGCCGGTAGCCGAGCTGGGCCAGGTGCGAGCGCGCCGACTCGGTGATCTCCTCGTCCAGGTCCACGGTGGTGACGAGGTCCTCGCCGAGCCGGTGGCAGAGCAGGGCCGCGTTGTATCCGGTGCCCGCCCCGATCTCCAGCACGTGGTCCCCGTCGCGCACCTCCAGGGCCTCCAGCATCTTCGCCATCAGCGACGGCTGGCTGCTGGAGGAGACCAGCTCACCGTCACGGAGCCGGGTGGCCAGCGGGGCGTCCGTGTACACCCCGCGCAGCCAGCGCGCCCGCTGCGCGGGGTCGGGGTCGTCGGCCCACAGCCGTTCGTGGCCCGCGCCGCGGCCGGTGAAGTAGCAGGGGACGAAGACGTGCCGGGGCACGGCGGCGAAGGCCGCACGCCAGGCCGGGTCGTCCAGCGCCCCGGCGGCGACGAGCTCCCGTACCTGCGCGGCGTGCGCGATCTCCCGCACGTCGCGCACCTCGGCGTGTGCGCCCATGCCTCCACTGTCCTGCGGACCGGGCCCCCGGGCTACTCCGGGCGGCCGCCCCGGGGCCCGCGCGCGGGTCCCGGCGGAGGTCCTAGGACCGGGGTCCTCCGTCCGGGCGTCTGAGACGATGGTCGGGTGAATGAGATTCCGCGGGGCACGGTCCAGGAGCAGACCTTCTACGAGATGGTGGGCGGCGAGGACACCTTCCGCCGTCTGGTGCACCGCTTCTACCAGGGCGTCGCGGAGGACCCGCTGCTGCGCCCGATGTACCCGGAAGGGGACCTCGGACCCGCCGAGGACCGGTTCGCGCTCTTCCTGATGCAGTACTGGGGCGGCCCGAACACCTACAGCGAGAACCGCGGCCACCCGCGCCTGCGCATGCGGCACGCACCGTTCCAGGTGGACGCGGCCGCGCACGACGCGTGGCTGAGGCACATGCGGGTCGCGGTGGACGAGCTCGCCCTCGCGCCGGAGCACGAGGCGCAGCTGTGGCGGTACCTGACGTACGCCGCCGCCTCGATGATCAACACGGCCGGCTAGCGCGGACGGGCTCCCGCGCGGATCCCGTACGAAGCCCCCCGGAGGGGCCTCGCCCCGGGGCCACGGCCCGGACGGGACCGCGGCCGGACGGGACCGAAGCCGGACGGGACCGCGGCCCGGACGGGACCGCGGCCTAGACGGGACGGACCAGCAGGGCGCCGAGGCCGCCGGGGCGGCGCGTGGCGATCGATCCGTACGGGGTGCGCAGCCGCAGCCAGCCCCCGGCCGCGAGCAGCGCCACCGGCTCGGGGCCCGTGGTCGGGGTGGGCACGGCGGGCACGGCGGACCGTACCGGCCGCAGGAAGCCCAGGGACTGCGCGGCGTGGACGGCGCGCAGCGGAAGGTCGGTGTCCCCCAGCGTGCGGGACCAGATCTCGCGGCCGATGCGGTCGCGCTCGGAGCGGGTCCGGTGCTGCGGGGGCAGGGCCTCGTCGCGGGCCCGGAATTCGGCGACGGAGGCCGCCAGCGCCGCCCGTATCGCCTCGGGGCCGGGCAGCCCGGCCACCGGGGCCCAGCCGCCGCGGGGCGGGAGCACCCCGGCCCAGGGCGGTCCGGTGACGGCCGCGGGCACGACGGCGCCCGCCCGGTCGCCCTCGTCGACGGACTCCAGGAGTTCGCCGGCCGAGACGGTCAGGTCCAGCGGCACGGAGGCCGCTCCGGCGAGCCGGACGGTGCGGATGGCCAGCACGTCGAAGGACGGGGGCCGTCCGAAGACGGCGAGCGCGCCGCCGCCGGCCCGCGCTTGCAGGCGGACGGCGGCGGCGCGGTCGTAGTGCACGAGCCGGCCCAGGAAGGCGGCGAGGTCCGCCGCCTCCCCGGAGTCGGCGAAGTGCAACTGCTCGTTCATGCCGCGATGCCCCTGGTACCGGCGGTGGCGCCGGACTGCGGCTCGTCCAGGTACTCCTGGAGGAACAGCTTCTCCTCGGCCGTGATGCGGCGGGGCCGCCCCTCGGCGAGGTTGTACGGCACGACCACGGTCTCGGCGCGCACGTAGACCGTCTCGGGCGTGTCCTGCGTCGCCTCGTCCTTGACCTCGTAGCGGATGGTCAGGGACGCGGCGCCTATCCGGGTCACCCAGGATTCGATGAGGACCGGCTCGTGACGGTGCACGAGGGGCAGCTTGTAGTCGATCTCGTGGCGGGCCACGACGGAACCGCCCGTGAAGGACTCACTGCCCTCCCCCGGCGCGAGGCGGAACATGAAGTCGATCCGCGCCTCCTCCAGATAGCGGAGGAAGACGACGTTGTTGACGTGCCCGAAGGCATCCATGTCCGCCCAGCGGAGGGGGCATCGGTAGTGGTGTCTGGCCATGGTCGGCGACCTCGGCCCTCAGCCTCGGGTGAGCTTCTTGTAGGTGGCGCGGTGCGGACGGGTCGCGTCCGCGCCGAGCCGCTCGACCTTGTTCTTCTCGTACGACTCGAAGTTGCCCTCGAACCAGTACCACTTGGACTCGCCCTCGTACGCCAGGATGTGCGTGGCGACCCGGTCCAGGAACCAGCGGTCGTGGGAGATGACCACGGCCGCGCCCGGGAACTCCAGGAGCGCGTTCTCGAGCGAGGACAGGGTCTCGACGTCGAGGTCGTTGGTGGGCTCGTCGAGGAGCAGCAGGTTGCCGCCCTCCTTGAGCGTCAGCGCCAGGTTCAGGCGGTTGCGCTCACCACCGGAGAGGATGCCGGCGGCCTTCTGCTGGTCCGGACCCTTGAAGCCGAAGGCGCTGACGTACGCGCGGGACGGCATCTCGACCTGGCCCACGTTGATGTAGTCCAGCTCGTCCGACACGACCGCCCAGAGGGACTTCTTGGGGTCGATGTTGGCGCGGCTCTGGTCGACGTACGAGATCTTGACGGTCTCGCCGACCTTGACGGAGCCGGAGTCCGGCTCCTCCAGGCCCAGGAGCATCTTGAAGAGCGTGGTCTTGCCGGCGCCGTTCGGGCCGATGATGCCGACGATGCCGTTGCGCGGCAGCGTGAAGGACAGGTCGTCGACCAGGACCTTGTCGCCGAAGGCCTTGTTGAGGTTGTTGACCTCGACCACGATCGAGCCCAGACGCGGGCCCGGCGGGATCTGGATCTCCTCGAAGTCCAGCTTCCGCATCTTGTCCGCCTCGGCGGCCATCTCCTCGTAGCGGGCGAGACGGGCCTTGGACTTGGTCTGGCGGCCCTTCGCGTTGGAGCGGACCCACTCCAGCTCTTCCTTGAGGCGCTTCTGGCGCTTCTCGTCCTTGCGGCCCTCGACCTTGAGACGCGTGGCCTTCTTCTCCAGGTAGGTGGAGTAGTTGCCCTCGTACGGGTGGGCACGGCCGCGGTCGAGCTCGAGGATCCACTCGGCGACGTTGTTCAGGAAGTACCGGTCGTGGGTGACGGCCACGACGGCGCCCGGGTACTGCGAGAGGTGCTGCTCCAGCCAGTTCACCGACTCGGCGTCGAGGTGGTTGGTGGGCTCGTCGAGGAGGAGCAGGTCCGGGGCCTCGATCAGCAGCTTGCAGAGCGCGACGCGGCGCTTCTCGCCACCGGAGAGGTTGGTGACGGGCCAGTCGCCGGGCGGGCAGCCCAGGGCGTCCATGGCCTGCTCGAGCTGGGCGTCGAGGTCCCAGGCGTTGGCGTGGTCCAGGACTTCCTGGAGCTTGCCCATCTCGTCCATGAGCGCGTCGGTGTAGTCGGTCGCCATTTCCTCGGCGACCTCGTTGAAGCGCTTCAGCTTGCCCATGATCTCGGCGGCGCCGTCCTGGACGTTCTCCAGGACGGTCTTCGACTCGTCGAGCTTGGGCTCCTGCATGAGGATGCCGACGGTGAAGCCGGGAGACAGGTACGCCTCGCCGTTGGACGGCTGCTCCAGCCCCGCCATGATCTTGAGGACGGTGGACTTACCGGCGCCGTTCGGGCCGACCACACCGATCTTCGCGCCGGGCAGGAAGTTCAGGGTGACGTCATCAAGAATCACCTTGTCGCCGTGCGCCTTGCGCGTCTTGCGCATGGTGTAGATGAACTCAGCCAAGAGAAACCGTCCGGCAGATCGATGGGTGGGCAGATACACCCCATCTTGCCAGGCGTCCATACCCCGGGGGAAACCCGTATGGTCCGGGAGCCCTGACCTGGGGCCCAGCGACGTGGCCCGCACACGGTTCTGATCGTCGTCGGCCGTCCTGCCGGCACCCCGCCGGTGAAGCCGGACGCTGTGGCGGCCTGAACGGTGATCTTGGCGCCTGGGCCCCTGGATCTGGTCTCCGCCTCTGGTCAGGGGTCCTCTCGAGTGGCCGGCCCAGCGGGCCGCGGTGGCAGGGCCTACCCGGAAACGTTCCGCTGCCCGGCGTGGCACGCGTGTCACCCACGTTCCGGGACGACACACCTGGGCGTCACGTGGGGGGGGCGGGGGCATGCCGAAGGGGGGGCGGGGCGGGGGGCGGGGGGGCCCCCGGGGGGGGGGGGGGGGGGGGCGGGGCCAGCCCGTGCCCCCCCGGCCGCTGCCCCGGGGGAGGACCACTGAGCGCCCCCCCC
>NZ_JBSGWY010000033.1:0-29333 GCF_053609145.1 Streptomyces sp. NPDC054961
GGGGGGGGGGGGGCGGGGGCGGCGGCGGGGGCGGGCGCGGCGGGCTGGCCGGCCGGAACCGCCGGCGGCTGGGCCGGCGGCGGCGGGGGCGAGGACGGCTTGGCCGGCGCTGCGGGCGGCACCGGCGGGGGTCCGCCGAAGCCGCCCGGCGGGGGGTCCTGCGGCGCGCCGAAGCCGCCGGACGGCGGCTGGCTGGGGGGCGGCGGGGTACTCATCTGTGCTACTGCCTCTCGGTGGGCTGCTCGGCGGACTCGTTCACGACGGACTCGTTCAGGGGATCGTTCACGGCGGGATCGCCGGCACCGCTCACTTGCCGAAGACCATCAGGAACTTCTCGTCCTTGTTCTGGGCGAGCAGGTGCGAGGCCGAGACGAAGAGCCGGCCGTCCGCGTAGTCGACGGTCGGGGAGTAGAAGGAGCTCTCGACGGGGGCCGCCGGGCCGGAGGGGTTGCGCAGGACCGCCGTGGGCGTGCCGCCGCCGGCCGGGATCGTGAGGACCTCGCCGCCCTTGTCGTACTCCGCCTTGCGGTAGACGACGACCTGGCCGCCGGCCGCCTTGAGCGGGGTGAGGGTGCGCCCCTCGCCGGCCGGGGTGCGCCACTTCTCCTTGCCGGTGGTCAGGTCGAAGGCGACGATCTCGTTGGCCTTGCCCGCGTCGGCCACGGTGGGCAGGTAGAGGGTGTTCGCGTCGACGTACGAGGTCCCGCAGCTCTGGAGGGACCGGTTGAAGGTGCCTCCGCAGCCGGCCCGGAAGCTGCCGTTGCCGGCGACGGTGGCGCGCTGCTGGCCGTCGGGGCCGAGGACCACGATGGAGCGTTCCTTGCTCTCGGAGTTGCCGAGGTCGAGCACGATCGGGTCCAGCGAGTAGACGGTCTTCACCTCGAAGCCCTTGGGGAGCTTGTAGGTCCAGGTGTTCTTGCCGGTGGCCGGGTCGGCGTCCATGACCTGGACGGTGTGGTCGGCGTCCTGGCAGGTGGCGATGGCGAGCATCTTGCCGTTGCCGGCGGCGAAGTCGCCGGGCTGGCAGCCCTCGGTCCGCTTGTTGTCGAAGAGCTTGTCGCCGGTGCTGACCTTGAAGGCGCTGGACGTGCCCATCCGGTTCACGACGACGGCGTCGCCGGTGAGGGCGAGGTCGGGGCTGCCGAAGATGTCGAAGAGGCCTTCCTTCGGCACCTCGTGCGACCACCCCTCCTTGCCGCTCTTGAGGTCGATCATCCGCATCTGGTTGCAGTTGGCGCTGTCGGACTCGCCGTCCTTGTACATGACGACGGTCTTGCCGTCCGTGCTCTGGTCGGTGACCCCGCAGATGACGGTGGGGAGGGTGAGGGTCCACTTCTCCTTGCCGTCGGCGACCCCGTAGCCGGTGACCGACTTCCAGAGGGTCTTGACGACGGTGTCGCCGACGATCCACTGGCCCGTGGAGTCGACTCCGGAGCCGGGACCGTCGACCTTGCTGGTCTTGAACCAGAGGACCTTGTCCTCGCCCTGCGCGCGCCCGGCGTTGAGGTCTTCCTTGTCGCCGCTGCCGTTGCCGCTGCCGTCGCCCTTGTCGACGGACTCGGACGGGGAGGCCTTGTCGTCGGTCGGGGCCGTGGAGTCCTGCGCCACGGGGACGTCGTCGCCCTTGCCCCCGTCCTTGACGAACAGGAAGTAGCCGCCGGTGCCGAGCACGAGCACGCCGGCGACTGCGGCCGCGATCAGCACGGCCGCCTTCTTGCTCGGCTTGGCGGGCGGGCCGGACTGCGGCATCGGCGGCATGCCGGGGGGCGGCGGCGGGAAGCCGTAGCCGCCGGGCTGCTGCTGGCCGTACGGCCCCTGCGGGGGCTGCTGCGGGTACGGGCCCTGCGGCTGGGGCGCGCCCTGGGGCTGCTGGGCGTACGGGTTCTCGCCCTGCGGCGGATTTCCGTACCCGGACGGCGGCGGCCCGGGGAGGTGGCCGTAACCGGAAGGTGTCGGCGGCTGGTTCGGCGGCTGGGGCGGCTCGGTCATCAGCGCATACCTTCGGCTTCGGGGTGGTGGGAGGATGCCCTTTCTATCACTGCCCACGCACGTGCGCCGGGCCGGTCCTCCCCCTGTTCCCAAGGGAGGACCGGCCCGTGATGCCGTCGTTATCCGGCCAGTTGGGGCCTCGGGCCCCCGGAACTCACGCCTCCTCGGCGAGCTCCAGCCAGCGCATCTCCAACTCGTCCCGGTTCGAGATGAGTTCCCGCAGCTCCGCGTCGAGCTTGGCGACCTTGTCGAAGTCGGTGGAGTGCTCGGCGATCTGCGCGTGCAGGCTGCTCTCGCGGTCCGACATCTTGTTGAGCTGCCGCTCGATCTTCTGCAGCTCCTTCTTCGCGGCGCGCGCGTCCCCGGAGGCCGAGGACTTCGCGGAGGACGGGGCGGGCGCCGGGGCGGCCGCGTCGATCATCTTCCGCCGGCGCTCGAGGTACTCGTCCAGGCCGCGCGGCAGCATCCGCAGGCTCGCGTCGCCGAGCAGCGCCATCACCGTGTCGGTGGTGCGCTCGATGAAGAACCGGTCGTGCGAGATCACGATCAGCGAACCGGGCCAGCCGTCGAGGAGGTCCTCCAGCTGGGTCAGGGTCTCGATGTCGAGGTCGTTGGTGGGCTCGTCGAGGAAGAGGACGTTGGGCTCGTCCATCAGCAGGCGCAGGATCTGCAGCCGGCGCCGCTCACCGCCGGAGAGGTCGCCGACGGGCGTCCACTGCTTCTCCTTGGTGAAGCCGAACTGCTCGCACAGCTGGCCCGCCGTCATCTCGCGGCCCTGGCCGAGGTCGACCCGGTCGCGCACGCGCTGCACGGCCTCCAGGACCCGCAGGGACGGGTCGAGTTCGCCGACCTCCTGGGAGAGGTAGGCCAGCTTGACGGTCTTTCCGACGGTCACGGACCCGGCGGCCGGCTGGACCTCGCCCTGGGTGCGGGCGGCCTCGGCGAGGGCGCGCAGCAGGGAGGTCTTGCCGGCGCCGTTGACGCCGACGAGACCGACGCGGTCACCGGGGCCCAGGTGCCAGGTGAGGTGCTTGAGGAGGGTCTTGGGGCCGGCCTGGACGGTGACGTCCTCGAGGTCGAAGACCGTCTTGCCGAGGCGCGCGTTGGCGAACCTCATCAGCGCGGACTTGTCGCGCGGCGGCGGCACGTCGGCGATCAGCTCGTTGGCGGCCTCGATGCGGTAGCGCGGCTTGGAGGTCCGGGCGGGGGCTCCGCGGCGCAGCCAGGCCAGCTCCTTGCGCATCAGGTTCTGCCGCTTGGACTCCTCGGTGGCGGCGATGCGGTCGCGCTCGGCGCGGGCGAAGACGTAGTCGCTGTAGCCGCCCTCGTACTCGTGGACGTCACCGCGCTGGACGTCCCACATGCGGGTGCAGACCTGGTCGAGGAACCACCGGTCGTGGGTGACGCAGACGAGCGCGGAGCGGCGCTCCTGGAGGTGCCCGGCCAGCCAGGAGATGCCCTCGACGTCGAGGTGGTTGGTGGGCTCGTCGAGCACGAGGAGTTCGTGGTCGGCGATGAGGAGCTGGGCGAGCGCGATGCGGCGGCGCTCGCCGCCGGAGAGCGGGCCGATGACGGTGTCGAGGCCCTGCCCGAAGCCGGGCAGGTCGAGGCCGCCGAAGAGTCCGGTGAGGACGTCGCGGATCTTGGCGTTGCCGGCCCACTCGTGGTCAGCCATGTCCCCGATGATCTCGTGGCGGACGGTGGCCTTGGGGTCGAGGGAGTCGTGCTGGGTGAGCACGCCCATGCGCAGGCCGCTGTTCTGGGTGACCCGGCCGCTGTCGGGTTCCTCCAGTTTCGCGAGCATCCGGATGAGGGTGGTCTTGCCATCGCCGTTGCGGCCGACGACACCGATCCGGTCCCCCTCGGACACGCCGAGGGAAATGCCGTCGAGCAGGGTACGGGTTCCGTACACCTTGCTGACTGCCTCGACATTGACCAGATTGACGGCCATCAGGAGCGCTCCAGGGAAGGGGTGTGGATCAGCCCCCCAGCCTAACCCTCCGCGAAGTGCCGAACCGTTCCACCGGCGGCCGCCCGTCGAGCGCCCCGGGGGGGACCCGCCGGTCACGGCCCGCCCGGCCGGGGGGCGGCCGCCGCGGCACGCCCGCCCGGTCCCCCTCGGCCCGGACCGGGGTCAGGCTCCGGGAAGGACCGTCGCGCCGGGGGCCGGACTCGTGGCCGTATGGGTGCTGCGGCACGTCCCCGAGGCGTCGAGGGCGGCCGCCACCTTCGCCGCCGATTCCGCGTCGCGGACCAGGAAGGCCGTCGTCGGACCCGAGCCGGAGACCAGGGCGGCCAGGGCTCCGGCGTCCGTGCCCGCGGCGAGGGTGCCGGCCAGCGAGGGCCGCAGCGACAGGGCCGCGGGCTGGAGGTCGTTGGCCAGGTGCGCGGCCAGGGCGTCCGGGTCGCCGGAGGCGAGGGCCGCCAGGAGGTCCGGGGAGGCCCGCGGGACGGGGATCTCGCGCCCCTCGGCGAGGCGGTCGAACTCGCGGAACACCGCCGGGGTCGACAGCCCGCCGTCGGCGACCGCGAACACCCAGTGGAAGGAGCCCGCCGCCACCGGGGTCAGGATCTCCCCGCGGCCGGTGCCGAGCGCCGCCCCGCCGACCAGGCTGAACGGCACGTCGCTGCCCAGCTCGGCGCACAGGGCGAGGAGGTCCTCCCGCGGGGTGTCCAGACCCCACAGCCTGTCGCAGGCGAGGAGGGCGGCCGCGCCGTCCGCGCTGCCGCCCGCCATGCCTCCGGCCACGGGGATGTTCTTCGCGATGTGGAGGTGGACGGCGGGGGTCAGCCCGGCCCGGTCCGCCAGCGCCTGCGCCGCCCGCGCGGCCAGGTTCGTCCGGTCCAGCGGGACCTGGTCCGCGCCCCGGCCCTCGCAGGTCACCGTCAGGGAACCGGAGGGCGTCGCCGTGACCTCGTCGTAGAGCGAGACCGCCAGGAAGACGTTGGCCAGGTCGTGGAAGCCGTCCGGGCGGGCCGCGCCCACCCCGAGCTGCACGTTGACCTTCGCGGGCACCCGTACCGTCACGCCCGCTCCGGAATCCTCCCGGGCGCTCACAGGGCGGGCCTCTCCGGCGCCGGCTTGTGCTCGGCGATCGCCGCGAACTCCTCGACGGTCAGGGACTCTCCGCGGGCCTGCGGGGAGACGCCGGCCGCGACCAGCGCCGCTTCGGCGCCCGGCGCCGAACCCGCCCAGCCGGACAGCGCCGCGCGCAGCGTCTTGCGGCGCTGCGCGAAGGCCGCGTCGACGACGGCGAAGACCTCGGACTTGGTGGCGGTGGTCTTGACCGGCTCGGCCCGGCGCACGAGCGAGACGAGACCGGAGTCGACGTTCGGCGCGGGCCAGAAGACGTTGCGGCCGATGGAGCCGGCCCGCTTGACGTCCGTGTACCAGTTGGCCTTGACGGAGGGCACTCCGTAGACCTTGTTGCCGGGCTTGGCGGCGAGCCGGTCCGCGACCTCCGCCTGCACCATCACCAGGGTCCGCTCGATGCTCGGGAAGCGGTCGAGCATGGTCAGCAGCACCGGCACGGCCACGTTGTACGGGAGGTTCGCGACGAGCGCGGTCGGCGGCGGGCCGGGCAGTTCCTTGACCAGCATCGCGTCGGAGTGGACCAGCGCGAAGCGGTCCTTGCGTTCGGGCATCCGCGCCTCGATGGTCGCGGGCAGCGCGGCGGCCAGGATGTCGTCGATCTCCACGGCGACGACCCGGTCGGCGGCCTCCAGCAGCGCGAGCGTCAGCGAGCCCAGGCCGGGACCGACCTCGACGACCACGTCGTCCGGCCGGACCCCCGCGGTGCGCACGATGCGGCGCACCGTGTTGGCGTCGATGACGAAGTTCTGGCCCTTCTGCTTCGTCGGCCGGACGCCGAGGACGGCGGCCAGCTCCCGGATGTCGGCCGCGCCGAGGAGGGCGGAGGTCTCGGGCGCTGCCGCGGGCGCGGTCTCGGACGAGTGATCGGGCTGCTGCTCTGCTGTGCTCACCGATAAAGGGTACGGCCGCAGTGCGGCCACGGACTCGCCCCCCGCTGCACGTAGAGCTTCTTCGCGCGGTAGGTCTGCTCCGGGCCCGGCGCGTTCTGGGGCCGGCCGCTGCCGCCGAGGGACTGCCAGGTCTGGACGTCGAACTGGTACAGCCCGCCGTACGTCCCCGACGGGTCGGTGGCGCCGGGCCTGCCGCCGGACTCGCACCGGGCCAGCGCGGCCCAGTCGAGGCCGTCCGCGCCCGTCACCGAGCTCGGCAGCGTCCTGGTGCCGACCTTGACGAGCTGGGTGACGGGTTCGCGGACGGTCTCCTCGGCGATCCGGCGGGGCTTCTGCCGGACGCCGTTGACGCTGCGCAGGCCGTACGTGACCCTGCGCGCGCCGGGGCGCCCGGAGCGTTCGACGACCTCGGTGCCGGCGAAGAGCGTGGGGTCCTCGACCTTCTCGGTCGCGTACGGGATGCGCTCCTCGCGGACTTCGCGGGTTCCGGTGATGCGGAGCACGGTGACGGTCATGCCGTCGCGGGGGAAGACGTCGGGGGGCACGGAGGTGGTGTCCTGGCCGTGGAGGGTGATCCCGGCCTGGTCGAGGGCCTCTTGGACGGTGGCGGCGTTGGTGCGGATGGCGCTCTCGCGGCCGTCGGCCATGAAGGTGACGCTGCGCTCGGTGCGGACGGCGAGGTCCAGGCCGGCGCGCGGGACGGGGGCGCTGCGGGCGGCGGAGAGGTAGGCGCCTTCGGCGCGGATCCCGAGCTGGCGCAGGGCGCCGTCCACCGTGCGGGTGGTGGTCCACACCTCGCGCCGCTGTCCGTCGAGGGTGAGGCGCAGCGGGCGGCCGTAGCGGACGACGATCTCGTCACCGTCCTCCAGGGCCTCGCCCCTGGCCGGGGCGACGAGGTCGTGGGGGCCGACGCCGAGCCTTTCGGCGGCGAGCAGCCCGCCGATGTCGCCGGCGAAGGTGTGCAGCGTCCGCGGAACTCCGTCGACGGTGAGGCGTACCGCCTTGTCGGCCGCGACGAAGGCGGTCGTGCCGCCGGCCAGGAACGCGACGACCAGGGCCTGGGGGACGATCCGCCGCCAGCCGGCGTGGACCGAGCGGGTGCCCGCCGGGCGGCGCCGCCGGTCGGGGGGCCCCGAGCCGCCGCGGCGGGCGGCGGGGACCGCGGGGGCGGCGGGGGCCGCGGGGGCGGCGGGGGCCGGGGCGGGGTCGAGTGCTTCGGCGGGCGGCCGCGGAGCGCCTCTGCGGCGGCCCGGTCCGGGCGGGGCCGGGTCCGCGGGTGGGGCCGGGTCCGCGGGCGGGGCCAGGTCCGTGAGCGGGGCCAGGTCCGTGGGCGGAGTCAGGTCCGCGGGCCGGCTCAGGCCCGTGAGCGGGGTCAGGTCCGCGGGCCGGGTCAGGTCCGTGAGCGGGGTCAGGTCCGACGGCGGAAACAGGTCCGTGAGCGGGGTCAGCTCCGCGGGCGGAGCGGTGGAGGAGCCGGGGAGCGGGCCGGGGAGCGGGCCGGGCTCGGCGCGCCTGCGGCGGCCGGTGGCCGGTGGCTCCTGCGTCGGGGCGGCGGTCCGGCCCCTGGCCCGGCGGCCCGGCCCGGCGTCGTCGGATCCTGCCCCGGGCCCCGCTCCGGCCGCCCCGTCTCCGGCCCCTGGCCCGGCCGTCCTGCGCCGCCGGGCACCGCCGCGGGGGGCCGGGACCCCGGGCTGCGGCTCCTGTTGTCCCGGGTAGGGGTCCGGGGGCATGCCCAGCCCCAGCCCGAGGCTCAGGGCCGGGTCCGGACCCAGACCCGGGCCCATGCCCAGGGCCGGATCCATGCCCAGGCCCGGACCTACGCCTGGGCCCGGATCCACGCCCAGGCCCGGACCTACGCCTGGGCCCGGATCCATGCCCAGGCCCGTATCCGGCCCTCGGTCCGGGCCCCGGCCCGGATCCGGGTCCGGGTCCGGGCTCGCGTCGTGGTCGAACCCCTGGCCACGGGCCGGATTCAGGTCCGGGTACGAGCCCTGGTCCAGGTTCAAGGCCAGGTCCAGGCCCAAGCCTTGGTCGAGGACTGGGCCGAAGCCCTGGTCCAGGCCCTGGCCGAAGCCCTGGTCCAGCGCCTGGTGGAAGCCCTGGCCCTGGCCCTGGTGGAAGCCCTGCCCCGGGCCCACGTCCAGGTCCGGGCCCTGGTCCCCGTCCGGATCGACCAGGCCCACCGGTGCGGGCGGCCCTGCCTGGGTGGCCAGCGCGTCCGCCCAGCCGACGACCCCGTCGCCGGGAGCCCGGCCCGGCTCGTGCCCGGGATCCCGGTCCCACGGATCCCGGGGGTCGAGGCCTCCGGGATCACCGCCGCCGGCCGGCCAGGACATATCGCTCACGACGCTCGCTCCACTGGTCCGTCCCGCTGCTTCGGGCACGGCACCCTAGCGGAGCGGCCGTCACGCTACAAAGCGGTACGGCTACGCACTGTGGCGAACGGGTGAGGGAGCGCGTCCGTCCGGCGCTCAGTAGTCGAAGGCGCGAGCCGTGTTGGCCGCCAGCGCCGTCGCCATGGCGTCCTCGTCGATGCCGCGGACGGCGGCCATCGCCCGCACCGTCAGCGGAATGAGGTACGGGGCGTTCGGCCGGCCGCGATAGGGCGCCGGGGTCAGGTACGGGGCGTCCGTCTCCACGAGCACCAGCTCCAGCGGGGCCACCGCCAGGGCGTCCCGCAGCGGCTGGGCGTTCTTGAAGGTGACCGTGCCGGCGAAGGACATGTAGTAGCCGGCGGCCGCGCATTCACGGGCCATCTCGGCGTCGCCGGAGTAGCAGTGGAAGACGGTCCGCTCGGGTGCGCCCTCCTCGCGCAGTACGCGCAGGACGTCCGCGTGGGCCTCGCGGTCGTGGATGACCAGGGCCTTGCCCTGTCGTTTGGCGATCTCGATGTGGGCGCGGAAGGAACGCTCCTGCGCGGCCATTCCCTGCGGCCCGGTCCGGAAGAAGTCGAGCCCGGTCTCGCCCACCGCCTTCACGTGCGCCAGCGCGGCCAGGGCCTCGATCTCGGCGAGCGCGTCGTCGAGCGCGCTCTCCCCGCCGCCCTCGCGGGCGCCCTGCCGCGACCAGCCGTCGGGGTCCCCGTGCACGATCCGGGGGGCCTCGTTGGGATGCAGGGCCACGGCGGCGTGGACGTTGGCGTGGGCGGCCGCGGTCTCGGCCGCCCAGCGGGAGCCCTTCACGTCGCAGCCGACCTGGACGACGGTGGTCACGCCCACGGACGCGGCCTTGGCCAGGCCTTCCTCGACGGTCCCGGACTGCATGTCCAGATGGGTGTGGGAGTCGGCGACCGCCACCCGGAGCGGTTCGGGCAGCGGGGGCGGCGCGTCGTTCGACGTACTACGGCTCATGCGGCCGATCTTATGACCGGCGGAAGCGCCCGAGCAGCCGGGCCAGCGGCCCGGGCTTCTCCACCGCGACCGGCCCGGGGCCGTCGTGCGCCACCTTGCGCTGCTTCGGCGCCCGCGGGGGCTGTTCCTCGTACGACGCCGGGACCGGACCGGCGATGCCGGGGGCGGCCCGGTGGTGGTAGAGCTGGTCCATCATGCCGAGCACCGACTTGACCTGGCCCTCGCGCATGATCCGCACCACGTGGCCGCCGCAGTTCATGCACGTCGGGTTCGACAGCGGCGACGGGACCCGCTCGCCCTGCACCGTGTAGACGATGAAGGGCTGTCCAGTGGCGTCGACGTGGTGCTCTATCTCGTACCCCTGCTCCCAGCCGTAGCCGCACTTCATGCACGCGAAGGCGTACGCCTCGTGCACGGTCGGCGCGCCCGGTGCGGCGGCGGTCACGGCTGCGGATGCGGATGTGAACGTGGTGGACGCGGCGGGTACGGCGACGGGTACCTGGGGGTCAGCGATCTCACTCATGCCAGCTCCTCTTGTTCCACTGGTGCAATGCCAGTGGACGCCTCTTCGGGCGGGAGCGCATCAGGCCCTGTCTAGTGTTGGACGGTCTTTGGGCGAGTCATGCCCAAAGCGCCCGGTGCGCGGTCTGAGCTTTGCTTTTCAGGTTAGCTCTTTACCGACCGGCGGCACCTTTTGTGCCGCGTTCTTTGCCGCCACGACGGCGTCGAAGACCTCGCGCTTGGGTACGCCCGCCTCGGCCGCGACCGCCGCGATGGCCTCCTTGCGCCGCTCGCCCGCCTCCTCGCGCACCCGCACCCGGTTCACCAGCTCCTCCGCGTCCACGTCGCCGGGGACCGCGGCCGGGGCGCCCTCGACGACCACGGTGATCTCCCCGCGCACGCCTTCGGCGGCCCAGACGGCCAGCTCGCCGAGGCCGCCGCGCTTGACCTCCTCGTAGGTCTTGGTCAGCTCGCGGCAGACGGCGGCGCGCCGCCCGGCGCCGAACACCTCGGCCATGGCGGCCAGGGTGTCGTCGAGCCGGTGCGGGGCCTCGAAGTAGACGAGGGTGCGGCGTTCGCCCTGGACCTCGCGGAGCTTACCGAGGCGCTCGCCGGCCTTGCGCGGCAGGAAGCCCTCGAAGCAGAAGCGGTCGACGGGCAGCCCGGACAGGGCGAGCGCGGTGAGGACGGCGGAGGGGCCGGGCACGGCCGTGACCTTGATGTCCTTCTCCACGGCCGCGGCGACCAGCCGGTAGCCGGGGTCCGAGACCGAGGGCATGCCGGCGTCCGTCACCAGCACGACGCGCTTGCCGGCCACCAGGGCCTCGACCAGCTCGGGGGTGCGCGCGGACTCGTTGCCCTCGAAGTACGACAGGACGCGCCCGGTGGTGTAGACGCCCAGCCCCTGGGTCAGCCGGCGCAGCCGCCGGGTGTCCTCGGCGGCGATCACGTCGGCCCGTTCCAGCTCGGAGGCGAGCCTCGGCGGGGCGTCGGCGAGGTCGCCGATCGGGGTCCCGGCGAGCACGAGCACGCCCGCGCCCGGGGCCCCGGACACGCCGGAGGCGGCCGCGGGAAGGGCCGCGGAGGAGGCTCCGGAACGGGCCTCGGAACGGGCCTCGGCGGACGCTTCGGAGACGGCCTCGAACGCGCCCGCGGGCGCGTTCTCGGTCGGGGCTTCGGCGGGGGCCTCGGAGGGGCGGGGCTGGTCAGTGGTCACCGCCCCATCCTCTCAGCCGTCCCGCCCCGCTCGTCCCGGCGCTCCCGTCCCCCGGGTTTCGTCCCCACCGCGGGTCACCCGGACCCCCTCGACACAGCCTCGTTCCCTACGATGACCCGGTGACCAGTACCGCGACGCCGCCGCCCAGCCCCGCGGGCGCCCCGCCCGCCTCATCGGCGGGGCCCGACCTCGGCCCCGGATCCGGACCCGCCGACCAGCCGTCCGCCTGGCTGCGCCGCCTGCGCGGCTTCGGGTACGCGGCCCGGACGGGGGCACGGAAGCAGTCGGACGTCCGCACCCGCCTGGTGCCCCCGTACGCCCGGCCGTCCGCGCAGCTGTGGGCGACCCTGGGCATCCGGGCCGAGACGGCCGCGGTCTGGGAGCGGGTGCTGGCGTGGGCCGGACCGCTGCTGGTGGCGCTGGTCGCCGGGGTGCTGCGGTTCGCCCATCTGGGCAGCCCGAAGGCGGTGATATTCGACGAGACGTATTACGCCAAGGACGCGTGGGCCACGATCCGGCAGGGCTACGAGGCGAGCTGGCCCAAGGACATCGACAAGTCGATCCTCGCCAACCCCGACGGAGTCGGCCTCCCCGTGGACCCGGGCTACGTCGTGCACCCGCCGGTCGGCAAATGGGTGATCGGCCTCGGCGAATGGATGTTCGGCTTCGACCCCTTCGGCTGGCGGTTCATGACCGCTCTGCTCGGCACGCTGTCCGTGCTGATGCTGTGCCGGATCGGACGGCGGCTGTTCCGCTCGACGTTCCTCGGCTGCTTGGCCGGCCTGCTCATGGCGGTGGACGGCCTGCACCTGGTGATGAGCCGCACCGCGCTGCTCGACCTGGTGCTGATGTTCTTCGTGCTGGCGGCCTTCGGATCGCTGGTCATCGACCGGGACAAGGCGCGGGCCCGGCTCGCGGCGGCCCTCCCGGTGGACGGTGAGGGACGGACCCGCCCGGACGCCCGGATCGCGGAGACGCTGGGCCTGGGCTGGCGCCCGTACCGGATCCTGGCCGGCGTGTGCCTGGGCCTGGCCTTCGGCACGAAGTGGAACGGCCTCATCGTGCTGGCCTTCTTCGGGGTCCTGACCGTGCTGTGGGACGCGGCCGCGCGCCGCACCGCGGGCGCGGGCTCCCCGTACGCGGCGATGCTGCGCCGGGACGCGCTGCCCGGCTTCCTCTCCACCGTCCCGGTGGCGATCGCGGTCTACCTGGCCTCGTGGCTCGGCTGGATCCTCTCCCCCGACAACGGAAAGGGCGGCTACTTCCGCGACTGGGCCGTCAAGAACGACCAGCACAGCTCGTTGTCGTTCCTGCCGGAGTGGCTGCGCAGCCTGTGGCACTACGAGACGACGGTCTACGACTTCCACGTGGGTCTGACCTCGGGCCACACCTACGAGTCGAACCCGTGGAGCTGGCTGGTCCTGGGCCGCCCCGTCTCCTACTTCTACGAGTCCCCCGCGCCGGGCACCGACGGCTGCCCGGCCACGGAGACGGCCAAGTGCGCCCGCGAGGTGCTGGCGCTCGGCACCCCGCTGCTGTGGTGGACGGGCTGCTTCGCGCTGCTGTACGTGCTGTGGCGTTGGCTCTTCCGCCGCGACTGGCGGGCCGGCGCGATCGCCTGCGCGGTCGCCGCGGGCCTGCTGCCCTGGTTCAACTACCAGGAACGGACCATCTTCTTCTTCTACGCCGTGGTCTTCGTCCCCTACCTGTGCCTGGCGGTGGCCATGATGACCGGCGCCCTCCTGGGCCCGGCCGGCTCCTCGGAACGCCGGCGCGCCCTGGGCGCGGTGGCGGCGGGCGTCCTCGTCCTGCTGATCGTCTGGAACTTCATCTACTTCTGGCCGATCTATACCGGCCAGTCCCTCCCGATGGACTCCTGGCGGGGCCGGATGTGGCTGGACACCTGGGTCTAGCTGCCTCAACGACACGCCCGGCACCTCGTGGCACCGGCCCGTCGTGGTTGTTGTTGGGGGTCTCTGGCCGTCGTGGGCCACCCCTTGACGGCCCACAGACGGCCCCGGCCGGACGCTGGTGCTGCCTGCCGGAAGACGGCCCGCGACGTCGATGAAGATCTAAGGGCGCCTGCGCCCCTGATCACGCTCACTCCGCTCGGTGAATCGTGATCAAACCCTCTCCAACGATGGCGTTGGCTGGCAGAATTCAGCGAGCGTTTCTCACCAAGAGTGCGCGCTGGGGGGAGGGTTTCACAACCAATGGCGGCAATAGCACGTAACACCACCGATTCGCTGATCAAACACCGGCGCGAGATTGCCGACCTCAAGCAACGCATCAAGAACCGGCGAATACAGGTAATTGGGCTCTATGGAACCCCAATTGTCGAATTCGCTGCAATCTTGACATGGATAAGCCTCAAGGCATTCCGTTATCGACATTCGGAAATACCGACCGCAATCCACGGGGCATTCATCGGGTGTGTTGTTTTTCTCGCGTTCGCCATAGTCGTGCAATGCTCTCTGGAGTTCAGCGTCTCATCGCCCTGGAGGGATGGACGAAACGCCGGTCAGAAAGCTAAGACTCGAACTCGAACTCGCAGAGGAACGTCGCATCCTTGAGGCCAGACGCCTCACGCCTCCCACACTGGCCTCGCAACAAATGCTGAGATGCCGTGGAACACTGCCGTACCACGAGGACTTCAGATCGCCTGTACCCCGAGGGGAAACCACATGCCGGTCACGCCAGGGCTGATTGACGCAGGCGAGGAGACCGGGATGGCCAAGCGACGATCGATCCTGGCTCACCCCGCTGTCTTGTACGGGGCGGCGGCCATCGCTGCACTGCTGACCGCACTGGGACAGCAAGCCATCGCGGAGTGGTGGGGCGACGGCTGGAACTGGGTCGAGTTCGGACAGGCCATCCTGTCCAACGCGGTCATCGCCATCATCCTGTCCGTCGCCGCCCGAGCCCTGCAGAAGTCGCAGGATCGCGCCGAGGCCGATCGAACCGCCAGCAAGAAAAAGGCAGCTGAGGCCGAAGAGGCGCTGCGGCAGGACAACGCCGAACGCGGACGCATGCTCGGACTGGTGGCGCTCCCACTCGCCGTGAGCGGATGGAGCCAAGAACCTCCCGAGCCCGGAACGACCTTGCCAGACCAACAGGCACTGACCCCAGAACTACTCACGAGTCTGGCCCAGAACTCCAGCCACTGGCGCGACCTCGCCGATGAGCTGAACACGCTGACGGCCTCCCGCCCACCATCCGAGGCCACCGAAGAGGAACGAAACCAAGCCGGATTCAAGGCCTACCTCATGCTCTCGGGGCTCGGGAACAAGCTGCAGATCTACCTCGGCGAGGGCAGCCGTCGCCGCCGGCTGATCTACCTGCGATGGCTGGCCAACGACCTGGCCACCGCGGCTTCCGCCGGCTGGAGCTGGTCGCCCGCCGTCTACCGCTTCCGCAACACAGCCGTAGTGCTGTTCGGGTGGGTGCAACACACAGACACAACCATCATCGAGCGGCTCCTCGTCGAGCGAGTCACTCCCCTGTTCTACCCGCCACCCCCGCAGAACCAGTGGCGCGACACCACTACCGCCCCCGACCTCTCAGACGCAGCCACAAGCGCAGACCCCCTGTACCTCCTCGTGTCGCAGATCAATCAGGCCTGCACTCGGATCAAGGAGACAGAGTCCTTCGCGGACACCCTTCCGCTGGTCGACCTGATGGCACGCAGCCTGAACGCCTTGAGAAACGAACTCCGCGCCGCCGCCGACTGCACTGACGCAGTACTGGCCATGGCCCGCGAAGCCCAACCCACAGCACTCGCACAGGGCGACGCACCGTCAGTGCAAACGCTCGGTCTGCACTGACGTAGATTTTCGGGACAGAGTCAGCGGTCGGTGGCGAAGTATGCGGTCCGGACCGCGATCGATTGTGGCGCCGGGAGCGACTTGGCGGTGTCGCTCAGTTCGCCGATCCGGACGACCCAGGTGGGCTTGGACTCGTCGACGTCCGGGTGCTTTCCGGTCGGGTCCGACAGGACGACGAAATCTTTGCCTTCACATCCGTAGTTCGGGATCCAACCGTCCGGTCGGCCGGACCAAGCTCCTCCGATCCGACGGCGGCACTTCGTCCCATCCGCAAGTACCAGACGCCAGGCCTCTTACAAAGAGCGCCTACCCGGAGAGATCGCTCGACTACGTAAAGATTCCCATCACTACCGCCAAATTCACTTGTTCATGCAGTGGACTCTATTCGTCACTTCGGCAGCAATTTCGGCAGTAACCGCATGGTTCGACCCGCCTCAACCTGCAAAAGGATCTCTAATCCTACTGGGATTAACCGTGACCATAATAACCGCCGCGTCAGGCTATTTTAAGCCCCGCGAACGGGCCTTCAATCTTCAGCAGACCGCTGACAGTATGGAGCAGCACGCCACCGCGATCGAATTGGGAATCGCGCCATATGGCGAAGATAACGAAATTGCAAATCTCAAGTCATTCGCTACCACCGTGGAGGCGCTGCGTGCGGAGCAGCGCATGCGGGAACAACAACTTGACCACGGCTGATCGGGGCCCCGGGCGCCCTGAGGGATGGAATTCCATCTACTTCTGGCCGATCCAT
The DNA here is from genome assembly GCF_053609145.1 of Streptomyces sp. NPDC054961. NCBI lineage: Bacteria > Bacillati > Actinomycetota > Actinomycetes > Kitasatosporales > Streptomycetaceae > Streptomyces > Streptomyces sp. NPDC054961. Next base: position 15,619 of record NZ_JBSGWY010000033.1, read on the forward strand.
ACCGGCCAGTCCCTCCCGATGGACTCCTGGCGGGGCCGCATGTGGCTGGACACCTGGGTCTAGCGGGGCAGTTGGGTCCAGGTTCCGGTCCTGTAACAACGCCCCTGACCGTGCGTCCGTTCGACATATGGTCTGAACCACGGGCTCCCTGAACGCGTTCAGCGTTCACCGAGCGGGGGCCGTGGCACGGGGGGGACGGGGATCGTGGAATGAACGGGGCCGCAAAGGGCGCCATCGTGGGCGGGGTGTTCCTCGCCATGCTGGGCGGTGCGGGTTACGGGGTGTACGCGCTGGTCGGGGACGACAGCGGCGGGGACGACGGCAAGAGCACGAGCGCCGTCGGCCCCGCGGCGCCCGCCAAGGGCACGGGGCCGGTCAGCGACGAGGAGGCCGCGCGGACCGCCGCCGCCTTCTTCGCCGCATGGTCGGCCGGGGACGCGGCGAAGGGCGCCGAACTGACGAACAACCCGGGGGTGGCCCGGGACGCGCTGGGCGACTTCACGACCGCGGCCCACGTGTCGAAGGTCGCGATCACCCCCGGCGCGCAGACCGGCACCACCGTGGCGTACTCCGTCGCGGCGGAGGTCACCTACGAGGGGGTCACCAAGCCCCTCGCCTACGAGTCCAAGCTCTCCGTGGTCCGCGGCAACACCACCGGGCTGCCGCTCGTCGACTGGGACCCCTCGGTGCTCCATCCGCAGCTCCAGAAGGGCGAGCGGCTGCGCGGGGGCGCCCCGCCCAGCCCGCCCGTCAGGGCCGTGGACCGCAACGGCAAGGAGCTGACGGCCGAGAAGTACCCGTCCCTGCGCAAGGTGCTCGACGACCTGCGCCAGAAGTACGGGGCGAAGCTGGGCGGCGCCGGCGGCGCCGAGCTGTGGATCGAGCCGGCCACCCCGGACGCCCCGCGGCGCAGCCTGCTGACGCTGGTCGAGGGCACGCCGGGGAAGATCGAGACCGTCCTGGACGCCGACGTGCAGGCGGCCGCCGAGAAGGCCGTACTGCGCTTCCCGCAGGCCTCGGTGGTCGCCGTCCAGCCCAGCACCGGGGACGTCCTGGCCATCGCCGACCACCGCTCGGACGGGTTCCCCGCCTCCCTCAGCGGCGGGCGCGCGCCCGGCTCCACGATGAAGATCGTGACCGCCGCGATGCTGCTGGACCGGGGCCTGGTGGCGGCGGACAAGGTCGCCGAGTGCCCGGCGGAGGTCTTCTGGGAGGGCCGGCGCTTCACGAACCTGAAGGGCTTCAAGCTCGACGACGAGACCTTCGCGACGAGCTTCGCCCAGTCCTGCAACACGGCCTTCATCAAGCAGATCAAGCCGGTCAACGACATCGGCGCGCTCCCGAAGGAGGCCCGGGAGGTCTTCGGCATCGGCACCCAGTGGAACGTCGGCGTGCCGACCGTCGACGGCAAGGTCCCGGAGGCCACCGGCCCGGCGGCCGCGGCCGCGTACATCGGCCAGGGCCAGATCCAGATGAACCCGCTGACGATGGCCTCGATCACGGCCACGGCCCGCACCGGGGTGTTCCGCCAGCCGGTCGTGGTCAAGGCCTCCCTGGACGGCCGCGCGCTGGCGAAGGCCTCCCGGCCGATGAAGCCCGCGGTGGCGGCGCAGCTGGTACGGATGATGAAGCTGACGGCGACCAGCGGTACGGCACGGGGCGCGATGGCCGCGGTCGGCGGCTCCGACAAGGGCGCGAAGACCGGCTCGGCGGAGGTCGACGGCGCGCAGAACCCGGACAGCTGGTTCACCGGCTTCAGCGGTGACGTGGCGGCCGCGGCGATGGTCGAGGGCGGCGGACACGGCGCCGACGCGGCGGGCCCGATCGTGGCGGCCGTGCTGAACGCGGGCTGAGCGGCCGGCCCCGGTCGGGGCACGCGACCGGGCCGCTGCCCGGCCGCCGCCGCCGCCGGCCCTCAGCGCTCCCGTACGTCGGCCAGCACGGCGCCCGCGTGGGCGATCAGCTCGCCCGGGGCCATCGGGAACACCGTGTGCGGGGTTCCGGCGGCGGCCCAGACCACGTCGTGGGCCAGCAGGGAGCGGTCCGCGAGGACCCGGGTACGGGTGCGGTGCCCGAAGGGCGGGACGCCGCCGATGGCGTAGCCCGTGGTCTCGCGGACCAGGGCCGCGTCGGCCCGGGTCACGGCGTCCGCGCCGAGCTCCCGGCGCACCGCCTCCACGTCCACCCGCGAGGACCCGTCCAGCAGGACCAGTACGGGGACCCCGTCGGCCGCGAAGATCAGCGACTTCACGATCTGGCTGAGCTCGCACCCGATCGCGGCGGCCGCGTCGGCGGCGGTCCGGGTGCCGTCGGGGAAACTCCGTACCCCGGGCTCCAGGCCCAGCGCGGCGAGGGCTTCGGCGAACAGCGGATGTGTGGTGGTCGTCATGCGGCCACGCTAACGCGGCGCGGCGCCCGGAACACGGCATTCTCCCCCGGCCACTCCGGCCGTCCCATCACCCCCGCCGCCCCGGCCACCCCGCCACCCCCGGCCCCCTGGGCTGCGGCCCGGGAGCCGGACCGCGGCCGGCGGCCCGCGGCGGACCGCGCCGGCGTCACAGCGAGGACCGGACCGCCCGGACCAGTGCCTGCGCGCGCGGGTCGGCGGTGACCGACTTGGCCAGCGCGTTCGTGACGTAGCCGAAGCCGATGCCCGCGTCCGGGTCCGCGAAGGCCAGCGAGCCGCCGCGGCCCGGATGCCCGAAGGAAGACGGGGACAGCAGCGGCGAGGCCGGGCCGTGCAGCATGTAGCCCGGCCCGAAGCGGGTGTTGACCACCAGGACCCGGTCCGGGCCGGAGGAGAGCTCCGTGCCCGCCAGCGCGGTGGTCGCGGGGGTGAAGAGGCGCGCACCGTCCTGCGTGTCGGACAGCAGCGCCGCGTACAGGCCCGCCAGCGCCCGCGCCGTGCCGATGCCCGCCGACGCGGGGAGCTCGGCCGCCCGGTAGCCGGGGGCGTTCTCGTCGGGCAGCGGGTCGATCGCCGCGAAGGCCCGCCGGGTCAGGGAGTCGGGGTCGGCGTAGGCCTCCGAGACGTTCCTGCGCGGGCGGATCTTCAGCGCTCCCGCCGACTGCGGCGGATCCACCGGCGCGACCCGGCCCACCCGCCCGGACCGCGCCTGCGTCTCGGGCAGCCCGATCCAGAAGTCCAGCCCCAGCGGCCCCGTGACCTCCCCGGCCAGCCACTGCCCCAGCGAGGTCCCGCCCGTCACCCGCGCCACCAGCTCGGACAGCAGCCAGCTGTACGTCTGCGCGTGGTAGCCGTGTGCCGTGCCCGGTTCCCACAGGGCCCGCTGCGCGGCGACCGCCCGCGCGCCCGAGTGCCCGTCGACCGCCTGGGCCGGGGTCAGCCCCCGGTCCAGCGCCGGGATCCCGGCGCGGTGCGCGAGCAGGTCCCGTACGCGGGCGTGCTCCTTGCCGGCCGCCTTGAACTCGGGCCAGTACGAGGCCACGGGCGCGTCCAGGTCCAGCAGCCCCCGCTGGTGGAGCAGCAGCGGGACGACGGCGGCGACGCCCTTGGTCGCCGAGCGCACCACCTGCGCGGTGTCGGCGGTCCAGGACCCCCCGCCGGCCCCCTCGGCCCCCTCGGCCGGGTCGGCCCCCTCGGCCCCCACGGTTGCGTCGGCGTCCTTCGTACCGGCCCACAGGTCCACGACCCGCCGCCCGTCGCGGTAGACGGCCACGGCCGCGCCCCGGTCACCGAGCACCTCGAAGTTGCGTACGAACGCCTCGCGGACGGCCTCGTAGCCCTCCGCCACCTCACCCTGGATCTCCACGAGCAGTCCAACAACCGGCCGTGCGCGGTTTATGCCACCGAGGGCCTACGCCAGGGACACCGAGCGCGGGTCGAAGCCGAAGGGCAGCTCCAGCCGGTGCGCGCGCATCAGTTCCTCGTCGCACAGCACGTCCTGCGTCCGCCCGTCCGCCACGATGGTCCCCTCGCTGAGGATCACCGCGCGCGGGCAGAGCTCCAGCGCGTACGGCAGGTCGTGCGTCACCATCAGCACGGTGACGTCCAGGGAGCGCAGGATGTCCGCGAGCTCCCGCCGCGACGCCGGGTCGAGGTTGGAGGACGGCTCGTCCAGCACCAGGATCTCGGGGCGCATGGCCAGTACGGTCGCCACCGCGACCCGGCGGCGCTGCCCGAAGGACAGGTGGTGCGGGGGCCGGTCCGCGAAGGCGGCCATGCCGACCTGGTCCAGGGCCTCCCGCACCCGGGCCTCCAGCTCGGGACCGCGCATTCCGGCGGCGGCCGGGCCGAAGGCCACGTCCTCGCGCACGGTCGGCATGAAGAGCTGGTCGTCGGGGTCCTGGAAGACGATGCCGACCCGGCGGCGGACCTCGGCGAGGTTCCGCTTCTCCACGGGCAGCCCGGCGACGGCCACGGTGCCGACGCCGCCGCTCAGGATGCCGTTGAGGTGCAGGACCAGAGTGGTCTTGCCGGCGCCGTTGGGGCCGAGCAGCGCCACCCGCTCGCCCTGCCCCACGGTCAGGTCGACCCCGAAGAGGGCCTGGTGGCCGTCGGGGTAGGCGTAGGCGAGGCCGGAGACTTCGAGAGAGGGTGCGTTCACAGCGTCCATCCCACCAGACAGACGGCGAGTGCCGTCACCGGGAGTGCGGCCGCGTACGCCCACTGGGCGCGGGTGGCCGCGACATCGTCGATCACCGGCATGGAGCCGGCGTAGCCGCGGCTGACCATCGCGAGGTACACCCGCTCGCCGCGTTCGTAGGAGCGGATGAACAGGGCGCCGGCCGTCTTGGCGAGGACGCCCCAGTGCCGGATCCCGCGCGCCTCGAAACCGCGGGAGCGGCGGGCGATCGACATCCGGCGCAGCTCGTCGGTGATCACGTCGCCGTACCGGACCATGAAGGAGGCGATCTGGACGAGCAGCGGCGGCAGCCCCAGCCGCTGCAGGCCGAGCAGCAGGGACCGCAGTTCGGTGGTGGAGGCGAGCAGGACGGACGCGGCCACGCCGAGGGTGCCCTTGGCCAGCACGTTCCAGGCGCCCCAGAGGCCGGAGACGCTGAGCGACATGCCGAGGAAGTCGACCCGTTCGCCCTGGGCCACGAAGGGCATCAGGACGGCGAAGGCGACGAAGGGCACCTCGATCAGCAGCCGGCGCAGCAGGAAGCCGGCCGGGATGCGGGCGGCGGCGGCCGCCGCCGCGACGAGGACGGCGTACAGGCCGAAGGCCCACACCGCCTCGCGCGGTGTGGACACGACGACCACGACGAAGCCGAAGGTCGCGGCGAGCTTGCAGTGCGGCGGCAGGTCGTGGACCGGCGAGTGCCCGTGCCGGTAGAGCTTGTGGGCGTGGCCCGCGCCCACGTCAGGCGGCCGGCACGGCCGTGGACGCGGCCGTGAGGTCGGCGCCGCGGCGGCGGCGGACGGTCCAGAAGACGGCGGTGCCGAGCACGACGGTCCCGCCGACGCCGATGACTCCGGCGAGGCCGCCGGAGAGGCGCGCGTCGGAGACGTCCTTGACGCCGTAGTCGGCGAGCGGGGACCCGGCGGCGGCGTGCTCCGTCACCTTCTGGTCGATGCCCTGGTCGGCGGCGACCTTCTCCAGGCCGTCGGGGCTGGACGAGGCGTAGAAGGACACGAAGCCGGCGAGGGCGAGGGCGGCGACCAGGCCGGTGATCCACACGGGCTTGGTGGAGCGGGCGGCGAGGCCGGCCGGGACGGCGGGGGTGGCGGCCGGGGCGTCGACCAGTTCGCCGCCGACGCGCAGCTTGAGCGGAGCGGACAGCCCGCGGGCGCCGTGGACCAGGTCGGGGCGTACGGCGATCACGGCGCCGACGGTGGCGGCGGTGATGGCGGCCTCGCCGATGCCGATGAGGACGTGGACGCCGGCCATGGCGCCGAAGACCTTGCCCAGCGGCACGTCGGTGGTGCCGCCCACCGCGTAGAAGAGGGTGAACATGACGGCGGCGGCGGGTACCGAGAGCAGGGCTCCGGCGAAGGCGGCGACGGTGACCGAGCGGCGGCCGGCGGGCAGCAGCTTCACCAGCCCGCGGAAGACGGCGTAGGCGACGACCACCGTGACCACGGCCATGTTGACGACGTTGACGCCGAGCGCGGTGAGGCCGCCGTCGGCGAAGAGGACCCCCTGCATGAGCAGGACCACGGACACGCAGAGCACGCCCGTGTAGGGGCCGACGAGGATCGCGGCGAGCGCGCCTCCCAGCAGGTGGCCGCTGGTGCCGGCGGCCACGGGGAAGTTCAGCATCTGGACGGCGAAGATGAAGGCGGCGACGAGGCCGGCGAGCGGGGCGGTCCGCTCGTCGAGCTCCCGGCGGGCGCCGCGGAGGCTGACGGCCACGGCTCCGGCGGCGGCGACACCTGCGGCAAGGGAGACGGGGGCATCGATGAAGCCGTCGGGCACATGCATGGTTCTGCTCCGCTTCCTGCGGTCCGTTGAGCCGGCTAAGTCTTTAACCGTTCAAGAATAGGGCCTAATTGCGAAGCGTTGGCAAGAGCGGCGGCATCACAAATGGCCTCGTGCGGATCCGTGGGAATGTGCGAGGCTGGGGGCAATACGGACATATATGTTCCGATTCGAGGAGTCTTGTCGATGTCAGCCGCCGCCGAGAATCGACCTGCCGGCACCAGCGCGACAGCCACCGCGACCGCGCCCGATCCCGTCGTCGAGGAGCGGGTCCGCGCCCGCGTGATCACCGACGACCCGCTCTACCGGGCCATTCCGGTCGCCCTGCGCTTCGTCCCCGCCGAGCCCCTCGCCGTGCGGATCGTCTTCCCCGCGGACCTCTCGCCCGAGGGCACCGACAACGAGTGGGTCTTCCCCCGCGCCCTCCTCGAGGCCGGTCTCCAGGCTCCGACCGGGACCGGCGACGTACGCGTCTGGCCCTGCGGACGGGTGCAGGCCGTCGTCGAGTTCCACTCCCCCGAAGGCGTCGCGGTGGTCCAGTTCGACATCGCCGCGCTGCGGCGCTTCCTGCGCCGCACGTACGCGCCCAAGGCCGCCGCCACCCGTTAGGCCCAACGCGACCCGACCGTCCCGGAAAACGGGAACCGGCCCCGCACCTGACAGGTGCGGGGCCGGCTGCGTCCGGCGGACGGATCAGACCTTGAGGAGCTCGCGGTCCTTGCCGTCGGAGCCGTCCGAGGACTCGCCGAGGTGCTTGCGCAGGCTCTCGCCCTCGACGTCCACGTTCGGCAGGAGCTTGTCGAGCCACTTCGGCAGCCACCAGGCCTTGTGGCCGAGCAGCGCGAGGACGGCCGGGACGATGGTCATCCGGACGACGAACGCGTCGAAGAAGACGGCGACGGCCAGACCGAAGCCGATCATCTTGACCATCTGCTCGCTGGATCCGATGAAGCCGGAGAACACCGCGATCATGATGACGGCCGCGGCCACGACCACCCGGGCGCTGTACTGGAACCCGGTGACGACGGCCTGGCCCGGCCGCTCGCCGTGGACGTACGCCTCACGCATGCGGGTGACGAGGAAGACCTCGTAGTCCATGGCCAGGCCGAAGACCACGCCCACCATGAAGATCGGCATCATCGACATGATCGGACCGGTCTGCTCCACCCCGAAGAGCGAGCCGAGCCAGCCCCACTGGAAGACCGCGACGACGGCGCCGAGGGCGGCGACCACCGAGAGCAGGAAGCCGAGGGCCGCCTTGAGCGGGACCAGGACCGAGCGGAAGACGAGCATCAGGAGCAGGAAGGCGAGGCCGACGACGAGTGCCAGATAGGGCAGCAGCGCGTCGTTCATCTTCTGCGAGAAGTCGATGTTCATCGCGGTCGCACCGGTGACGAGGACGTCGTCGCCGCTGCCGTCGCGGATCTCGTGGACCAGGTCCTCGGTCTTCACGGAGGACGGGCGGTCCTTCGGGATGACCGTGATGACGGCGGCGTCCTTGGCCTCGTTCTGGGTGGGCGGCATGACCGCGGCCACCCCGTCCAGGCCCTTGATCCGGTCGGCCGTCTGGTCGGCGAGCGCCTGGTCCCCGTCCACGACGACCATCAGCGGGCCGTTGAAGCCGGGGCCGAAGCCCTCGGAGAGCAGGTCGTACGCCTGGCGCTGGGTGGTGGACACCGGCTGGGCGCCGTCGTCCGGCAGGCCCATCTCCAGCTTGCTCGCGGGGATCGCGACGACGCCGAGGCCGATCACGCCGACCAGCAGCACCATGACGGGGCGGCGCAGGATGAAGCGGGCCCAGCGGGTACCGCCGTTGGGCTTCGGCTCGGCGCCCGCGGCGGCCGGCTTGCCCTTGCCGAAGAGCTTGCTCTTGACGCCTGCGGGCAGCACCTTCTTGCCGGCGAACCCGAGGATGGCCGGGACCAGCGTCAGGGCGACGAGGACGGCGATGACCACGGTGCCGGCGGCGGCGAGGCCCATCTTGGTCAGCATCGGGATGTTGACGACGGCCAGGCCCACCAGCGCGATGACCACGGTCAGACCGGCGAAGACGACGGCCGAGCCGGCGGTTCCGGCGGCACGGCCCGCGGCCTCGTCGCGCTCGCGGCCCTCGGCGAGCTCCGTGCGGTAGCGGGAGACGATGAAGAGGGCGTAGTCGATGCCGACCGCGAGGCCGATCATCATCGCGAGGGTGGAGGTGGTGGAGCCGAGGTCCAGCACGTTGGCGAGCGCGGTGATGGAGGAGATGCCGATGCCCACGCCGATGAGCGCGGTCAGCAGCGGCAGTCCGGCCGCGATGAGCGAGCCGAAGGTGATGACGAGGACGATCGCGGCGATCGCGATGCCGATGATCTCGCCGGAGCCCGTCTCGGGGGCGGCCATCAGGGCGTCGCCGCCGATCTGGACGTTCAGGCCCTCGGCCTGGGCCGCCTTGCCGGACTCCTTGAGGGCATCACGGGTGGCGTCCGTCAGCTCCATGCCGCTGACCTTGTACTTGACGCTCACGTACGCGGTGGAGCCGTCCTGGCTGACGGCCTGGGCCTCGTACGGGCTGGCGACCGAGGAGATCTGGTCCTTGCCCGGACCGTCCTTCAGGTCGGTGACGATCTTCTCGACCTGCGGCTTGACGGCCTCGGAGTCGACCTTCTCGCCCGCCGGGGCCTTGATGACGATGCGGGCGGTGGCGCCGTCGGCGGCCATCCCCGGGAAGCGCTGGTCCAGCAGGTCGAAGGCCTTCTGGGCCTCCGTGCCGGGTATGGAGAACGAGCCTGAGGTGGGTGCGGACGCCGAAGCCGCGCCGAAGCCGGCGACGAACAGCAGCGCCACCCAGACGAGGGCGACGAACCGGCGGCGCCGGAAGGCGCCCCTGCCGAGTCGGTAAAGGAAGGTGGCCACGTCGGTGGTTCTCCCGTTCGGGTCGTGGGATGGAACAGGGCATGGAATGCCGGTCCGACGACGAGAGCGGCGTGTCAGGAACAGCAGGGTCGAGCGCGAGCGCGGGGACGACTCGCCGGAACAGCGGGAAGTGCGGATCAGACACCGAGGGCGGGGAAGACCACGGCGTCGACGAAATCACCGAGGAAACGCCGGTCGACGGACCGGTCCTCGATCAGCGGGAGCGCGATGAACGCCCCGATGAGCATGTGCGGCACGAAGGCCAGGGCCGGACAGTCCGGGGCGATCTCGCCCCGGTCCACCGCCCGCTGCAGCATCACCTGCAGGCCGGTGATCTCCGGGTCGACCAGTAGTTCCCGCAGCGCCTTGTGGAGCTCGGGGCTCTCGTGGACCGCATGGGTCAGGCCCCGCATCAGCGCGGTGTCCTTCGCCATCTGGGCCTCGTCGGAGTTCTCGACCATGACCGCGAAGTCCCCGCGGATGCTGCCCGTGTCGATCTCCCGGAGGGAGACCGGCTGGGTACACCGCAGGGCTTTGGCCACCAGCTCGGGCTTGCTCCCCCACTGGCGGTAGAGGGTGGCCTTGCTGGACTTCGTACGGGCGGCGACCGCGTCCATGGTCAGCGCCTCGTAGCCGACCTCGCGGAGGAGGTCGAGGACCGCCCCGTGGAGTTCGGCTTCCCGCTCGGGGGTGATCCGGCTGCGGCGCGACATGACTTCATCGACCATCTCGGCGCTCCTCCCGACCTGCCATCCGAACGAAACCGTTTCGTACGGATAAGAGGATACGCCTGGGACCCAGCGAAACGAAACCGTTCCGTTTCGTTTTGGCAGTGGCATCTGTCACGCTCCCGCTCCACCCGGCCTCGAGTCCGACGGGCCGGGCCGCGACGCGCATGGACACCTGTACGAGTTGCCAGCCCCCCTCCCCGCGGAAAGCATTGGGGGGTGAGTCACGACGCGGCGTACCTCCGGTTCCCCCATCTCCACGACGATCTGCTCTGCTTCGCCACGGAGGACGACCTCTGGGTCGCACCCCTGGTTCCCGCCGGCGAGTCTCCGGGCCGGGCCTGGCGGATCACCGTCGACCGGACCCGGGTGGGCCACCCGCGGTTCTCCCCCGACGGCACGCACATCGCCTTCACCACTTGGCGCAGCCTCGACCCCGAGATCCACCTCGCCCCCGTCGCGGGCGGCCCGGCCCGGCGCCTCAGTTACTGGGGCTCCACCGACACCCGGGTCTGCGGCTGGACCCCGCCCGACAAGGACGGCCGCAGCGACATCCTGGCGGTCTCCTCCCACGCCCAGCCCTTCTCCTACTTCTCCTGGGCCTACATCCTGCCCACCGACGGCAGCCCCGGCGGCAAGCTCCCGTGGGGGCCCGTCTCCGACATCGCCGTCCACGAGGACACCCAGGGCGGGGAGGGGAACGGCGAGGGGACCGGCGAACGGCGCACCCTGCTGCTGACCGGCAAGCCCCCGCACGAGCCCGCCGCCTGGAAGCGCTACCGCGGCGGCGCCACCGGCCGGCTGTGGCTGCACGGCGAGCGGCTGCTGGAGGACATCGAGGGCCACCTGGACTCCCCGATGTTCGTGGACGGCCGGATCGCCTTCCTCTCCGACCACGAGGGCATCGGGAACGTGTACTCCTGCCTGCCCGACGGCACGGACCTGCGCCGGCACACCGACCACGCGGAGTTCTACGCCCGGCACGCCTCCAGTGACGGCTCCCGGATCGTCTACCAGTGCGCCGGCGACCTGTGGATCGTCGAGTCGCTGGCTCCCGGCGCCGTCCCGCGCAAGCTGGAGGTCCGCCTCGGCGGCCCCCGCGCGGGGCGCCGCACCTACCAGGTCTCGGCCGGCAGCCACGTCGACTCGATCTCCGTCGACGCCACCGGGCGGGCCAGCGCCGTCGTCGTGCGCGGCAGCCTGTACTGGCTCACGCACCGCGACGGGCCCGCCCGCACCATCGCCGACACCCCGGGGGTGCGGGTCCGGCTGCCCGAGATGCTCGGCAGCGGCGGGCAGGTGGCGTACGTGACGGACGCGGAGGGCGAGGACGCGATCGAGATCGCCTACCTGCCCCGGGCCTCGGGAGACCGGCCGCCGCGCCGGCTCGCCTCGGGCGAGCTGGGCCGCGTACTGGAGCTGGTCTGCGATCCGGAGGGCGAGCGGCTCGCCATCGCCTCCAACGACGGGCGGCTGCTGCTCATCACCGTGCCCGACGACGCGGCCGACGCCCCGGGGGACGAGGAGTCCCAGGGTCATGCCGTCGAGCTGATCCGCTCCGAGAACGGACCCGTCACCGACCTCGCCTTCTCCCCCGACGGCTGCTGGCTGACCTGGTCGCACCCGGGCATCGGCCGCTCGCTGCGCCAGATCAAGATGGCCCGGATCGCCGGGCCCGGATCGCACACGGTCGTGGACGTCACGAGCGGCCGCTTCGAGGACGAGAACCCGGTCTTCACCTCGGACGGCCGCTACCTCGCCTTCCTGTCGTGGCGCGGTTTCGACCCCGTCTACGACGTGCACACCGGCGACCTGTCCTTCCCCCTGGGCTGCCGTCCCTATCTGGTGCCGCTCTCGTCGGCGACCCCCTCCCCCTTCGCGTTCTCCCCGGACGGCCGCCCGGCGGCCGGCGGGCTCGACCCGGCCGAGGGCGACTCCGGCGACGGCACGGTCACCGTCGAGGCCGAGGGACTGGAGAGCCGGGTCACGCCCTTCCCGGTGTCGGCGTCCAAGTACTCGGCCCTGTACCCGGTCAGCGGCGGCGGGCTGGTGTGGCTGCGCTGGCCCATCTCGGGCGCGCTCGGCGAGACCTTCGCGAACCCGGCCGACACCAGCGGCAAGCCGACGCTGGAGCACTTCGACCTCGTCAAGGCCCGCAAGACGGAACTGGCCTCCGGGCTGGACTGGTTCGCGGTCAGCGGCGACGGCACCCGGCTCGTGGTCAACGACGACGGGGACCTGCGGGCGGTCCCGGCGACCGAGTCGGGCGACAGCGACTCCACCGTCTACATCGACCTGCGGCGCATCCTGCACGAGGTGGACCCGGCGGCCGAATGGCGCCAGGCCTTCGAGGAGGCCGGGCGGCTCATCCGCGCGTACTTCTGGGAGCCGGACATGTGCGGCATCGACTGGGACGGGGTGCTGCGCCAGTACCGCCCCCTGGTCGAACGGGTCGCCTCCCCCGACGAGTTCGCCGACCTCATGCGCGAGGTCCTCGGCGAGCTCGGCACCTCGCACGCGTACGTCTCCCCGGCCCGCCGCAACGAAGGGCCGCCGCACTACCAGCGGGCCATCGGCCTGCTCGGCGCGAACCTCTTCGCCCGCGACGGGGCCTGGGTCGTCGGCCGGATCCTGCCCGGCGAGTCCTCCGACTCCAAGGCCCGCTCCCCGCTCGCCGGCACCGGCATCCGGGAGGGCGCGGTCCTCACCCACGTCGACGGCCGGCCGGTGGACCCGGTCGCCGGGCCGTTCCCGCTGCTGTCGGCGGCGGGCGGCACCACCGTGGAGCTCACCTTCGAGCCCGCGGAGGGCCAGGGGCGTGCCCGCCGGGTCGCCGTCGTGCCGCTGATCGACGAACGTCCCCTGCGCTACCAGGACTGGGTGGCCAAACGCCGCGCGGTGGCCCGCGAGATCAGCGGCGGCCGGTGCGGCTACCTGCACATCCCCGACATGGGCGGCTCGGGCTGGGCGCAGTTCAACCGCGACCTGCGGGCGGAGATGTCGAAGCCGGCCGTGATCGTGGACGTGCGCGGCAACGCGGGCGGGCACATCAGCGAGCTGGTGGTGGAGAAGCTGACCCGCTCGATCCTGGGCTGGGACCTGACGCGCAACGCCCAGCCGGTCTCCTACGCCTCCAACGCGCCCCGGGGTCCGATCGTGGCGCTGGCCGACGAGGCCACCTCCTCCGACGGAGACATGATCACGGCGGCCTTCAAGCTGCTGGGGCTCGGCCCGGTCGTCGGCCAGCGCACGTGGGGCGGGGTGGTCGGCATGACCGGCCGGCACACCCTCGGCGACGGCACGGTGATCACGGTGCCGATGAACGCGGCGTGGTTCCCCGAGTACGGCTGGTCGGTGGAGAACCAGGGCGTGGAACCCGACCTGCCGATCCTGCGGACCCCGCTGGACTGGGCGGAAGGGCGCCACGCGCAGATGGACGACGCCGTGCACCTGGCGCTGGAGCTGCTGGAACAGGATCCGGCGGCGGTGCCGCCCGGCTACACGGACGTACCGGACCGGCGGCGGCCGGAGCTGCCGCCGCGGGCGTAGACCCCGGGCGTAGGCCCCGGGCGTAGGCCCCGGGCGCGCGGGCGGAGCACGCGAGGGGGGGGGCGCCGGGGCCCGGAGGCGCCCCCACACACACCCCCCAACGCCCAGACCCGACACAGGACGCGGAGGGGAACTAGGCACACTGGGAATATAAGCT
>NZ_JBSGWY010000033.1:29341-45247 GCF_053609145.1 Streptomyces sp. NPDC054961
GGGGGGGGGGGGGGGGGGGGGGGGGCGGGCGCGCGGGGGGGGGGGCGCGGGCGGGGCGCGCGCCCCCCCCCCCTCGACGCCCCACCTCAGCGCTTCGGCACTCCGGTGCCCGTGCGCTTCAACGGCCTACTTGTCGAAATTCTCGTCGAAGGCGTCCCGGGCCCTGTCCTGGCCCTGGTCGCCCGTCCGCGTGGCGCGCTCGGAGGCCTCGTCCTGCCGGCCCGCGGCCGCCGCCGCCCGCGCCTTCTCCTCGAGGCTCTTCGCCTTGTCCTGGAACTGCTCCTTGATGCCCATGCTTCTTCACTCCTGGAGGGGTGTCCGGGGATGGGGTCCCGACCAGGCTTGCACAGGCGGATATACCTCGCATTTCCGATCAACGGCCCGGTGTGCGCGCCTGTTCGTCCGCCGCCCCGCCGGCCCCCACGAGTCCCGTGGAGACACTGGCCAGTCGCGGCTCGAACCGCTTCATCTCCCGCTGTCCGACCGTCGCGATGATCCCGGGCAGATACCCGCGGACCCCCTGCATGCCGCGCAGCCACCACTGGGCGTACACGTGCGCGGAGCGCCGCTCGATGCCCGCCACGATCCGGTCGACGGCCGGCCCCAGCGGGTACGTCCGGTTCGACGGCCACGGCAGCCGCTGGCGCAGCTCGCGCATGACCTCGTTCTCGTCGGCGCCGCGCACCATGTCGGTGTCGGTCCACGACAGGTAGCCGACGCCCACCTCGACGCCCTTGTAGCCGACCTCGGCGCGCAGGCAGTGCGCGAAGGCCTCGACGCCCGACTTGGAGGCGCAGTAGGCGGTCATCATCGGCGCCGGGGTGATCGCGGCGAGCGAGGCGATCTGGAGGAAGTAGCCGCGGCTCTCCATCAGTACGGGCAGGAAGGCGCGGGCGGTGACGGCCCCGCCGATGAGGTTGACCTCGATGACCCGGCGCCAGGCGCCGGGGTCGGAGTCCACGAAGGGCCCGCCGGCCGCGACGCCCGCGTTGGCGACGACGATGTCCACCTTGCCGAAGCGGCGCTTGACCTCCTGCGCGACCCTGGCCATGGCCTCGTGGTCGGTGACGTCCGCGTACCAGTGGTCGCTTTCGGTGTGCAGCCGCTCGGAGACCTCCTTGAGGGCTTCCGGCTCCAGGCCGACGAGGGCGACCTTCGCGCCGCGCGCGGACAGTTTGCGGGCGAGCAGCTCGCCGACCCCGCGGGCGGCGCCGGTGACGACGGCGACCTGGCCTTCCAGACTCCTGCGCGCACTCACGGCGTCTTCTCCTTCGCGTCGTTGTCGTTCTGGGCGACGTACAGCCGGGCGAGCTCGCGCACGGTGCCGGTGACGGCTTCCGGGGCCTCGACGGGGGTCATGTGCCCCATCCCGGTCAATTCGGTGAGGCCCACGCAGTGCGGGAGCGCGGCCGCCAGTCCCCGGGCGTGCACGAGCGGCGTCAGCCGGTCGCTCGTGCCCGCGATGACCGCGGTGGGCACGGTGAGCGCGGCCAGCTGGGCGTCGAGGTCCAGCCCGGCCAGTACTCCGGACCAGGCGTGGCGCACCTTGGCGGGGCAGCCGTGGACGATCCGGGCGCAGGCCTCGACCGCGTCGGGCGCCGATCCGGGGCCCATCGTGGCGTACTTCAGGACCGCCCTGGCGATGGGGGTGACGGGCCCGAGGGGGGCGCGGGCGCCGAGCACGGCCCCGGTGACACGGGTCCTCGCGCGGCCGGGACGCCACGGCAGGACCAGCGACTCCGCGACCAGCCGGCCGCTGCCGGTGCTGCACAGCAGCGCGGCGGCGGCGTGCTCGGCGAACTCCGGCCGGGCGGCGGCGGCCATGACCGTCATCCCGCCCATGGAGTGGCCCGCGACGAGCGCCTTCTCGCCGGGGGCGAGCGTGGCTTTCAGGACCGCGACCAGGTCGTCGGCCAGCGCGGTGGTGCTGTAGCCGGCGGCGTGGGCGGCGGCCGGGCTGCGGCCGTGGCCGCGCTGGTCGTAGGCGATGACCCGGTGGTCGGCGGCCAGGTCCCGTATCTGCGCCGCCCAGAAGGCCGTGGAACAGGTCCAGCCGTGCGCGAGCACGACGGCCGGCGCCCCGTCCTCGCCGTGCACCTCGACGTGCAGGCGGGAGCCGTCGGCGGAGGTGACGACCAGCTCCTGGCGGGCGGGCGGCGGGGCGTAGCGCCCGGCGGTGACGTGCGTCAGGCGGCTCACGCGGCACTCTCCCCGGTCTTGGCGGCGGCCTGGGCCGGGGCGGCGGTCTGGGCCTTGGCCGGGACCCGTTCGCGCTCCCGATGGCGGACGACCTCGTACTCGCCCAGGTCCACGCCGAGCGTCTCCTTGCGGAACTCGCCGGTGGTCCCCGGCCAGACGGTGGTGTTGCGTCCCTGAGCGTCCAGGTACCAGCTGGTGCAGCCGCCGGTGTTCCACACCGTCCGCTCCATCCGCGCCTGGACGTGCCGGTTCCAGGTGTTGACCGCCGAGGGCCTGGCGGCGAGGGCGACCCGGCCGGCCGAGCCGCTTCCCCCCAGCACGTCCAGCTGCCGCAGGTAGTCCGCCATGTAGTTCAGCTGCGACTCGATCATGAGGATCATCGAGCTGTTCCCGAGCCCGGTGTTCGGCCCGATGATCGTCATCCAGTTCGGGAAGCCGGCCGCGGTGGCTCCGCGCAGCGACTGCATCCCGTCCTTCCAGACCTCCGCGAGGGTCTTCCCCTCCGCGCCGACGACCCGGTCGGCGATCGGCAGGTCGGTGACGTGGAAGCCGGTGCCGAAGACGATCGCGTCGGCCTCGGTCTCGGTCCCGTCGGCGGCGACCAGGACGGAGCCGCGGATCTCCTTCAGCCCCGAGGCGACGAGGTCCACGTTCGGCCGGGCCAGCGCCGGGTAGTACTCGCTCGACAGGAGGATGCGCTTGCAGCCGATGCGGTACGAGGGCGTCAGCTTGGCCCGCAGCGCCGGGTCCTTGATGGAGCGCGCCATGTTGGCCTTGGCGAGGGATTCCACCAGTCCGAGCTGGCCCGGCCGCTTGGTGAACGCGCTGACCTGGAGCTCGCGTATCCCCCAGAGCAGCCCGCGGCGCGCCGCCCGGGTGAAGGGGAGCTGGCGGTGGAGCCAGCGCTCCACGGAGGTGATGGCCCGGTCGGTGCGCGGCATCACCCACGGCGGGGTGCGCTGGAAGAGGGTGAGCCGCTCCACCTCGGGCGCGATGGCCGGGACGATCTGGATGGCGGAGGCGCCCGTACCGATCATGGCGACGCGCTTGCCGCGCAGGTCGTAGTCGTGGTCCCAGCGGGCGGAGTGGAAGACCTTGCCGGGGAAGCCGGCGAGCCCGGGCACCTCCGGCATCTTCGGGTCGGACAGCGGGCCGGTGGCGGAGACGACCACGTCGGCGGTGAACTCCCCGCCGGAGGTCTCGATCTCCCAGCGCAGCGCGTCCGCGTCCCAGCGCATCATCCGGACCTCGTGGTTCAGCCGGATGTGGCGGCGCAGCCCGAAGGTGTCGGCCACGTGCTCCAGGTACTCCCGGATGGCGGGCTGCCCGGAGAAGGTCCGCGGCCAGTCCGGATTGGGCGCGAAGGAGAAGGAGTAGAGGTGCGAGGGCACGTCGCAGGCGCACCCGGGGTAGTTGTTGTCGCGCCAGGTCCCGCCGACGGAGTCGGCCCGCTCCAGTACGACGAAGTCGGTGATCCCCTCCCGTCGCAGCCGCACGGCGGCGCCCAGTCCGCCGAATCCGGACCCGATCACCGCCACGCGTACGTGCTCGCGCCCGTCCATGCCACCGCCCATGCCCGCCGCCTCCGGATTCCCATAGCGCCAGCAATCACTGGCACAATCGGGAGAGTAGAGCAGGCCCGTACTCATGGGTAGGGGTCGGGCCGGGAAAGTTACCGCGAGTACGGCCTAGGCTGCGCACGTGCCGGACAATGCGACGCACGACGCAGCACAGGACGCAGCACACGACGCGGCACACGACACGACGCGGCACAGGACGCGGCGCGAACGACGGAGGCAAGGACCACAGTGCGCGAATACCGCACGGAGGAGCTGGCCGAGGCCGCCGGCATCCCCGTACGCACCCTGCGCTTCTACCGGGAGCGCAAGCTCCTGCCGCCGCCCCGCCGCGAGGGCCGCATCGCCTGGTACGACGACCACCACCTGGCCCGGCTGCGCACCGTCGCCGCCCTGCTGGAGCGCGGCCACACCCTCGGCGGCATAGCGGAGCTGACGGTCGCCTTCGAGAACGGCCGCGACGTCGGGCAGCTCGGCGAGCTGCTCGGCATCGGCTGGTCCGAGGAGACCCCGGTCCGCCTGACGCCCGAGGCCCTCGCCGACTACTTCGAGGGCGAGGTCACCCCGGAGAACCTGGCGGCCTCGCTCGACCTCGGCTACCTCGCCACCGACGGGGAGGAGATCGTCCACGTCAGCCGCCGGCTGCTGGACGTCTCCTCGGCGCTGGTCCGCGAGGGCGTGCCCCTGGCCGCCGTGCTGGAGACGGGCCGCCGGGTGCGCGAGCACGCGGACGCGATGGCGGCCCTGTTCGCCGAGCTCATCTCCGCGCACATCTCGCAGGAGGCGGTCGGGCGCCTGCGCCCGCTGGCGAAGAGCGTGGTCGAGGCCGAGCTCACGATGGCGATGGACCGCCTGCGCCCGCCGGTGTCCGGTCAGACCCCGAGCTCGTAGACCACGGTCACGGGCGCGTGGTCGGACCACCGCTCGGGGTGGGTCTCGGCCCGCTCCACGAACGCCTTGACGGCCTTGGCGGCCAGCCCCGGGGTCGCCACCTGGAGGTCGATGCGCCAGCCGGCGTCGTTGTCGAAGGCCCTCCCGCGGTAGGACCACCAGGAGTACGGGCCCTCGGTGTCGGGGTGCAGGGCGCGCACGACGTCCACGTATCCGGCGCCCTCGTAGACCTCACCGAGCCACTCGCGCTCCTCGGGCAGGAAGCCGGCGTTCTTCCGGTTCGTCTTCCAGTTCTTCAGGTCGGCTTCCCGGTGGCAGATGTTCCAGTCGCCGCACACGACGACCTCGCGCCCGTCCGCCGCGGCCCGCACCTTCAGCTCCTTCAGGTAGGCGAGGAACTCGCCCATGAACCGGTACTTCTCGTCCTGCTTCTCGGTCCCGGCCTCCCCGGAGGGCAGGTAGAGGCTGGCCACGGTCACACCGGGCAGGTCGATCTCCAGGTACCGCCCGGAGTCGTCGAACTCCGCGCTCCCGAATCCGACCCGCACCCGCTCGGGCTCCCGGCGCGTGTACAGCGCGACCCCGGCGCGGCCCTTGGCGGCGGCCGGCGCGAAGGTGGTGTGCCACCCCTCGGGGGCCCGCACCTCGTCCGGAATCTGCCCCTCCTCGGCCCGCACCTCCTGCAGGCAGACGACGTCGGCGTCCGACCCGGCGAGCCACGGGGAGAACCCCTTCTTGGCCGCGGCACGGATCCCATTCACATTCACGGAGGTCACGGTCAGCATCCCTGCACGATAGCCGGAGCGTTCCGTAGGCTGTCCGGATGTCTCAGGAGATCCAGCTCCGCGTCACGTCGTACGACCACCCCGACGCGGTCAAGCTCAACGACCAGGTGCAGATCGAATACCAGCAGCGCTACGACGGCGAGGGCGACGTCACGTTCCTCGACCCGGCGATGTTCGCCCCGCCGAGGGGCCTCTACCTCATCGCCTACGACGCTTCGGGCACGGCGATAGCCAGCGGCGGGTGGCGCGCGCAGGAGGCGAACGACGAGGGCTACGCGGACGGCGACGCCGAGCTCAAGCGCATGTACGTGGTCCCGGAGGCCCGCGGCCTCGGCCTGGCCCGCCGCATCCTCGCCGAGCTCGAGGCCGACGCCCGCGCGGCCGGCCGCCGGCGCATGGCCCTGGAGACGGGCGACCAGCAGCCGGAGGCCATCGCCCTCTACCTCTCCTCGGGCTACGCCCTGTCGGCCAAGTTCGGCCACTACCGCTTCCACGACTCCAGCCGCTGCATGACGAAGGCCCTGAACCCCGGCTAACCCGCGGCCTCTCCGGAAACGGCCCGAAGCGGCCCGTCCCGGGCCCCGCCCGGGCCATTCCGCCCCACCCCGCCCGGGCCACCGGTCCGCCCCGGCCCGCGTCCGGCGCCGAACCACGCCCGCCCGCAGGCGACTTCGCCCGCGGGCGCCCACCACGGAGACCGGCCGCGGGCGCCCCGGGGATCCGGCACGGACGCTTTCGCGGTGAGATAGGGCACATCAGGTGCCCCGACCGCGCATCAAGTCACTTCTGATCAGCGGCGAAACGCCCCGTACGCGCCCGGGTGCCCGGACGGCCCGCCCCACCGCCCACGGTTCGGACCGCTAACATCTGCTCCCGCACAGCCTTTCGCATCACTCGCGCGTCCGTGTGATTCCTGGCAATGGGTGCACACGGACATCAAGGGGCAGGGAGGGCGTGGGGTGAGGCGCCGTACGGCAATCCTCGGCGGCGGCGCCGCCGTGATCGGAGCTCTCGGCTACACGGGCCTGCGGGCCTCGCAGGACGCCGACGCCTTCTCCGCCCGGCAACTCGTCGACCGCGACCTCACGCTGCGCGACCCCGAGGCCTCGCCCTCGGCCCGCGCCGTCTTCCGCCTGCTCGCCGATCTGGAGAACGCCGCCCGGACCGGACACCCCCGCGCCACCGTCATCGGACAGCACGTCGAGCTGCAGAACGAGCTCAACAATCCCGAGTACGGCGACTACGCGGGACTGAAGCAGCCCGGCTACTACTACCGGAAGTCCGCCGACATCACCGGCAAGTACCCGGGATTCGTCGAACTCGACCTCGGCCCCGGATACGAGGCGGAGGGCTGGGGCGTGGACCGGCAGCGCTCCTACTCCTCCGCCTGGCCCTCCGGCCGCAGGGAATGGACGTACGTCGACGACGTCGTCGACCTCGCCACCGGCGTGTGGTCGGGGCTGCCGCGCGCCGAGGACGGCACGTACAACGGGGACGGCAAGGAATACCGCAGCGACGGCTCCGCCTCCGAGCTCCCCGGCAACGGCGGCAAGCCGGCCGGCCTCGTCGGCATGTCCTTCCATCAGCCGTGGCCCGGCAGCAGGCTCAAGGGCTACCAGGAGACGCTGCGGCGCAATTCGCCGGCCGCCAAGGACTCCGGCTGGATCGACCGGCTGCTGACCCCGGGCACGAGCGAGCACAAGGCGCTCCTCCTCGACCTCTCCTTCCTCGCCGACCACCTCGGCTACCTCGCCGCGCACGACGTGCCCGTCCTGCTGCGCCCGTACCACGAGATGAACGCCGGGGCCAAGGACGGCTTCTGGTGGTCCGCTCTGGCGCCCGGGCAGTACAAGAAGCTCTGGCGGACGCTGTACGCGTACCTGGTCGAGGACCGCGCGCTGCACAACCTGATATTCGTCTGGTCCCCGAACGCCTGGGACCACGTCCACGGCCACGAGCCCTGGGACTACTACCCGGGCGAGCGGTACGTGGACATCGTCGGCGTCGACGACTACAGCGGCAGCCCCCAGAAGCCCTTCGGCGGCGGCGTGTGGACCAAGAAGTGGTACGACGGCCTGGCCGACTACCGCAAGCCGCGGATGATGGCCGAGTCCTTCCACGTACCGGTCGGCAGCGCCCAGCCCCGGACGCTGGAGAAGACCCCCTGGGTCATCTGGACGGTGTGGGGCCAGGGCCTCACGCAGAAGAACCTCTCGGGGCCCCAGGACACGAACACCACCGCTGACGTGGCGGCGACGTACGGCTCTCCGCGCATCCTGACCGGAGGACCGAATTCGGGCGATTCAGGACGGATTTGGGAGTCGCTGCGGCCGAAGTGACAGGTACCGTCCCGGCCGGTTTCGTGCCCTCGGACACCTGAACTCGACACCGCGCTGCGACAATGCGAACGATTGCGCGGGGAGAATCGCGCAACCGACCGTCCAGCTCCTGCTTCCCATCCAGCTATTCCAGACGAGGTGAGAGTCATATCCGGCACCACGGGTTCGGCCTCCGGCCGAGCTTCCCTCGAAGTACCGCGCATGCACCGGGTCGCCGCCTACATGGCCCTGGCCTGGGCAGTCGTACTGCTCTGCTGGGCCTCGTACAGCTGCTTCTGGCAGGTCGGCGTCGCCGACTTCGCCAAGGGGATCGTGTACTACGGCCTCAGTGACGGCTCCGGCCGTGCGGACACCGGCAACCTGAACTGGGCCGTGGTGTACGTCATAGCCGGCCTGCTGATCCTGCGGGCCAACTCCTGGGCCCGCGGCCTCGCCTGCGGCGCCGCGCTCATCGAGGGCTACAACAGGCTGCGCAGCCTCACCGGCGCCCTGTTCGACAGCCGCCAGCAGGGCTGGTTCCTGGACACCACCGAGGGCAACCTGAAGCTGGCGACGTTCAGCGCCGGGGTGATCATCACCACGACGCTGGTCATCCTGCTGATCAAGGAAGCCGCCGTGTACGAGCCGTGGGTGCCGCCGACCAACCGCTGGACCCAGCAGGCCCAGGAAGCCCAGCTGGCCCACCAGGCACAGCAGGCACAGCAGGCCCAGCAGGCCCAGCAGCCGCAGGCCCAGCAGCCGCCCCAGGCCGCCCAGCAACTGCCGCCGCAGGCGCAGCAGCTCCCGCCGCAGGGCCCGTACGGCTCTCCGCCGGCCCAGGGCACCTACGGATACCCGCAGCAGGGCCACTACGGCTACCCGCAGCCGGGGCAGCAGACCCCTCCGGGCCCGCAGGCGCCCCAGGCGCCCCAGCCGTTCCCGAACCCCTATCAGCAGCCGCAGCAGCAGCCCGCCGCCCCGTACCCCGGAGCGCAGTCGCCGCAGTCGCCCCAGTCGCCGCAGGCCGGCAACTAGCCACCGGTCCGTTCCATGTCGCCTCACTCGGAGAACCGTCCAATGACCGCCACCACCCGCGCGGACATTTCAACCACCCGGCACGGGGCCAGGATGGTGCAGCGCCACGCCTCGTGGAAGCCCGGCATCCTGCCGTTCCTCATCCCGTTCCTGGTGCTGCTCGGTTTCGGCATGTGGTCGTACCTGCCGAACAGCACTCCGATGGCGTGGGTGCTGACGATCGTCTGGTCGCTGCCGGTGGTCGGCGTGATGGTCGGTCTCCAGGGCGCGCTCCTGATCCGGCGCCGGGTGAGGCGCTCCGACGAGATGGTCCCGGCGGCCCCCGCCGAGGACGACTTCCTGATCGCCCTGGTCCCGACCATCGGGCGGCACGACACCTACCCGGCGCTGGAGCGGTCGGTCCTGTCGTACGTGGAGCACCTGCCGAACTACTTCCCGCACCTGCGGATCGACGTGCTCACCGAGGAGGGCTGCGAGGCGGCGGAGCGGATCCAGGAACTGGAGGACCGGAGCCCGCTGATCCGCGTCGTCTCCGTGCCGAAGGCGTACGCCACCGCCAACGGCACCCGCTTCAAGGCCCGCGCCAACCACTACTCGCACGAGCTGCGCATCGCCGAGGAGGAGGCCCTGGAGAACGTCTGGGTCCTCCACATGGACGACGACACGGCGGTCGGCCCGGACACCGCCGCCGCCGTCGCCCAGTTCATCAACCGGCAGCGCAGGGCGCACCCGGACGAGACCAAGCACATGGCGCAGGGCATCCTGACCTACCCGCGTGAGAACGCGGTCAACATGTTCACCTGGCTCGCCGACGCGGTGCGCCCCGCCGACGACATCGCCCGCTTCCGGGCGCTGACCGGCACGGGCACCCCCGTGGCGGGCGTGCACGGCGAGCTGCTCCTGCTGCGCGCCAACATCGAGGCGACCATCGGGTGGGACTTCGGCCCGAAGGCCATCGTCGAGGACGCCCAGCTGGCCCTGAACTTCTGCCGCCTGTACCCCGGGCGCAGCGACTGGTTCAACGGCCGCTGCTACGGCGCTTCGCCGGCCACCGCCCGTGACTTCATCAAGCAGCGCGAGCGCTGGGCCTGGGGCCTGGTCGCCCTCTGCTTCAACCGGACCATTCCGCTGCGCTACCGCTGGTTCCTGGCGATCTGTGTGACCACCTGGATCCTCGGCCCGCTCCAGCACATCGGCGCGGTCCTGCTGATCGCCTGGTTCACCGGCAACATGAACACCTCACCGGTGGCCCAGTCCGTCGTCGTGCTGTGGTCGCTCAACTTCGCCTATGTGGTCTGGACGTACTGGGAGGGCCTGCGGCTGAACGCCCTGGTCTCCATCAGCGGCCGGCGCAAGTGGTGGGAGCCGATGGTCGTCGTCGGCCTCATACCCCTGTTCTCGATTCTGGAAGGACTCGGCGGATTCCGCGGATTCATCAAATTCGTGCGGCGTGAAGAGAACAAGTTCGTCGTCATCGCCAAGCCCGCCTGACCCTTCCCCGAGGAACCCCTCCTTCCATGACACGCTCTCGCATCCCCCTCCTCGCGGTCTTCCCGGTCACGGTCATCGCCGGCGTGATCATCGCGCCGCTGCTGTTCGGCAACCATCCCCTGCGGTGGTCGGCCGGGTCCGCCCTGCCCCATCTGGTCGTGAGCAACGAGCAGATCCGCGCCGAGGCGGCGCGCAAGGCGGCGAGCGACAACAAGCCGTCCGCCGAGACCAAGGCCGCCGACGCGGCCGCGGCCGTGATCGCGTCGGCTCCGACCGCCACGGTGGCCAAGCCGTGGAAGGCCGGCCTGCCGCAATGGGGCGTGCAGATCTACTGGGAGGACGACCCCGAGCAGACCACCGCCTACCTGACGGAAAAGGCGAAGGTCCAGGCGAAGTACCTGATCGACCTGAAGGCGAACTCGGTCTCGCTCTCCTTCCCCTTCTTCACCGGTACCAGCACCTCGACGGAGACGGCCGCCGGCCCCCGTACGCCGAGCCCCGAGCGCCTCGAAGCCGTGCTCCAGGTGTTCCAGGAGGCGGGGCTGCGCACGACCCTGCGCCCGCTGCTGGACGAGAAGTCCCTCGGCGGCATGCCCAACTGGCGCGGCAACATCAAGCCGTCCGACCGGGACGCCTGGTTCGCCTCGTACACGAAGTTCCTCGGCCCGTTCCTGACCGTGGCGCAGAAGCACAACGTCGCCTCCTTCACGCTGGCGACCGAGCTCAACTCCCTCGAGGGCGATCCGCACTGGAAGGCCCTCGCCACGGCGGCGGAGAAGATCTACTCGGGCGAGATCGGCTACGACGCCAACTACGACAACTACGTGGCGGGCCGGATCAACATGCCGGTCGAACAGCTCGGTGTCGACGCCTACTTCCCCGTGAAGGTGCCCGACGACGCACCGGTGGAGGACCTGGTCAAGGGATGGAACGGCTGGCTGGACAAGAAGACCACCGGTCCCCTCCCCGAGATCGTGATCTCCGAGGCCGGTATCGGCGCGATGACGGGCGCCTACCACTACCCGGGGGACTTCTACACCACGCGCGCCCTCAACACCCAGGTGCAGGCCAACTGGTACGACGCCGTCTGCCGGGTCGTCAAGGAGCGCAAGATGAAGGGCGTCTACTGGTGGTCGATCTACTTCGACGACAACCCGCTGGCCAAGCCTGACGGCAGCGCGTCGCGCCTTCACTTCGCCGGGCGTCCGGACTCCGAAAAGGTCATCCGGGACTGCTTCGGCTCGGACTACACGCTCACTCCCAGCCCCTGACACACCTCTCGGCTCCTTGGTTGCGCACGTGAACCCGACGAGAGTCGCACCTCCTGACCGAAGGCAGAAACTGAAATGAGCGAGGCGATCCTCCTCGTCGGCGGCAAGGGCACTCGACTGCGCCCGCTGACTGTTTTCACCCCCAAGCCCCTGCTGCGGGTGGCCGGGGTGCCCTTCCTCACCCACCAGCTGGCCCGTGCGGCGAAGGCCGGAGTCACCCGCGTCGTCCTCGCCACCTCCTACCTCGCCGAGCTCTTCGAGCAGGAGTACGGAGACGGTTCCGGCCTCGGCCTGGAGCTGGTCTACGTCACCGAGGAGGCGCCCCTCGGCACCGGCGGGGCGATACGCAACGCCGCCGAGCACCTCACGAGCGCGCCGGGTGACCCGGTCCTGGTGTTCAACGGGGACATCCTCTCGGGCCTGGACATCGCGGCCCTGCGGGACGGCCACAAGGCCTCCGGCGCCGACGTGAGCCTCCACCTGACCCGGGTCGACGACCCGCGGGCCTTCGGCCTGGTGCCGACCGGCCCCGACGGCCGCGTCCTGGCGTTCCTGGAGAAGCCGCAGACCCCGGAACAGATCATCACCGACCAGATCAACGCGGGCTGCTACGTCTTCACCCGCTCGGTCATCGACACCATCCCGGCCGGCCGTGAGGTGTCCGTCGAACGCGAGACCTTCCCCGGCCTGCTGGCCTCGGGCGGCTACCTCCGCGGTGTCGCCGACGACAGCTACTGGCTGGACCTCGGCACCCCGGCGGCCTTCGTCAAGGGGTCGGCGGACCTGGTACGCGGTCTGATCGACTCCCCCGCCCTGCCCGGCCCCGTCGGGGACGCACTCGTCCTGTCCGGTGCCCAGGTGCACGAGCTGGCGGTCCTGAGCGGCGGCACCGTGGTGTGCGAGGGCGCCGTGGTCGAGGCCGGCGCCGAAGTCGACGGCAGCGTCGTCCTGCCGGGCGCCGTGGTCGCCCGGGGCGCCCACGTGCACCGCTCCGTGGTCGGCCGCCAGGCCTCCGTGGGCGCCGGGTCCGCGGTGCGCGAGGCCGTCGTCGGCGACGGCGCGGAGGTGGGCCCCTACAACGAGCTCCCGGCCGGCCTGCGGATCGACTGCGGTGTCAGCCTGCCCGCCCAGGCCGTCCGCGTCTCCGCCCCGGTCATGGCCTGACGCCTCCCCGCCCGGTCCGAGCGGCTCCCCACCCGGACCGGGCGGGGAGCCGCTCGTCCGTTCCCGGCGCCGCCCGGGCCCTCTTCGACCACCCTTCGGCAGCCCGAACACACCCCGCAAACGCCGAGATCCCGCCCAGCCTCTCGGCTGAACGGGATCTCGTGACGTTTCCTGAGAGCTACTCAGGAACTGTCGTTTGTGGACCTGTGGGGATTTGAACCCCAGACCCCCTCGATGCGAACGAGGTGCGCTACCAGACTGCGCCACAGGCCCTTGCGACGTGTGAAACATTAGCATCCCTGCGCTGGTGCTCCAAAACCGATACCGGGGAGCGTCCGTGCAGGTCACCGATCACTCGTTCGCGGCGCGCGGCCGCTCGTCGCCCTCGTACTGGTCGAACAGCGGCGTACGGGCCGCGTCACGCGCGCGGGGACGGGACGCCGGGGGCGCCGGCTGGGCGCGCAGGCGCGGTTCCGTCGGCTCGGCCGTGCTGGAGCGGGTCGCGCTCCAGGCGTCCGGGGCCGCCGGGCCGCCCGTGGCGCGCGGGGCCACCGGGGCCGTCACGTACGTCGGCAGCGGGACCGGGACGGGCTCCCAGCTGTCACCGCGGGCGGGGCCGCGCTCGCGCTCGCGCTGCTGGTCCACCCACTCCGCGTGGTCGGTCTGCTCGACCAGGGCGCGCCGGCCGGCCTCCTGGGGGGAGACCGGTGGCGCGGGGTCCGGGTCGGAGCCGGCCGCGGCCTCGGACTCGCGGCCGCGCGGGCGGTTCTCGCGGAGCCGGCGGGCGGCCGCCTCGGCACGCCGCCGGTCCATCGTGAACTCGTAGCGCCGCCGCTCCTGGACCCGCAGGTGCACGATGTACGTGCTCAGCAGCAGGGCGGGGAGGGCGGGGGCCCACAGGTACCGGAGTCCGCCGACGGCGGCCACGACGGCGCCGAGGGTGAAGATCAGGAAGAGCAGCGCGGTGGTGCGCCGGCGCCGGGCCAGGACGACCAGGCGCTGCTCGCGGCGGGCCCGTTCGGCCCGGTCCGCCCGCTCCGAGGCGGCCGCTCTCGGCTCCGCCCGGGTCGGCGCGGGCACGACGACGGCCCGGGCGTCGTCGACGTCCACGGAATGCACCGTTTCCGTCGCCGCGTCCGGGTCCGCGGGGGGCTGGTGTCGCGCCTCCTCGTCACCGCGCTCACGCAGCCCCTTGGCGTAACGGCGCTCCATTCCCGCCCGGCCGGAAAGCAGCCGGATGGCGGTGGAGAAGCGTTCCGTCGGACGGGCTTCGTTCAGCTCGTCCTGCCTCCGGAGCCACATGGGCACCAAGTAGGCGGCCCAGGCCCCGACAATGACTGCGTAGATGAGGCCGCTGCTGCTCACACCCCACACCGTAGAGGGGCGCGGGCGGGCGGATCCGCCAATTGGGACGGCGTGTCGCACGATCTCGCTGATATCACGGACTTTTTTTGTGATTTCTCGGATCAGGTTATGGGCGAATCGGTCGCTGACCGAAAGAATTCGAACACATATCGGATTTACATTAACTCTGGGACGCGGGGCCGTGCGAGTGGCGCTGCCGGTGCCAGCGGCGCAGGAGTCCCTCCCGCACCTCCTCCGCCGTCAGCGCGTACACGAGGTGGTCCCGCCACGCGCCGTCGATGTGCAGGTAGCGCGGCCGCAGACCCTCCTCGCGGAAACCGAGCTTCTCCACCACCCGACGGCTCGGGCCGTTCTCCGGGCGGATGCACACCTCGATCCGGTGCAGTCCGACCTTCGTGAAGCAGTGGTCCACCGCCAGGGCGACCGCCGTCGGCATGACCCCTCGGCCCGCCACCTCGCGGTCCACCCAGTAGCCGACGTGGCCGGCGCACATCGAGCCCCAGGTGATCCCGGCGACCGTCAGCTGGCCCACCAGGCGCCCCTGGTACTCGATGACGAAGGGCAGCATGCGCCCCGCGTTCGCCTCCGCCCGCAGGTGGCGGACCATCTGGCGGTACGTCGGGCGCTGGACCACCGGCCCCCAGGGCGCGGGCGGCGGGATGGTCGCCTCCCACGGGCGCAGCCAGTCGCGGTTGCGGCGGTTGACCTCGCGCCAGGCGGTCTGGTCCCGCAGCTTTATCGGCCGGAGGGTGACGTCGCCGTCCGCCAGCACCACCGGCCAGGAGGGGCCGTTCAGCTCGCGCTCCCGGGTCTGTCGGCCGGCCGCGGGTGGTCTCCGCCCCGGATCTGGTCGACGGCGTGGGGCAGGATCCGGGACAGGACCGCGATCCCGTCGCGGACCCCGCCCGTCGAGCCCGGCAGGTTCACGATCAGGGTGTGTCCGGCCACGCCCGCCAGTCCCCGCGACAGCGCCGCGGTCGGCACCTGGGCCAGGGACTCGGCGCGGATGGCCTGCGGGATGCCCGGGATCTCGTAGTCCAGTACGCGGGCGGTGGCGTCCGGGGTCCGGTCGGTCGGGGAGATCCCGGTGCCGCCGGTGGTCAGGATGACGTCGTACCCGGCGGCCACGCCCTCGCGCAGCGCCGCCTCCACGGGGTCCCCGTCGGGGACGACGCGCGGGCCGTCGACCGCGAAGCCGAGCGAGCGGAGCCCCTCGGCGAGCACGGGGCCGCCCCGGTCCGCGTACACGCCCTGCGAGGCCCGGTTGGAGGCCGTGACCACCAGCGCGCGCGGGGAGCCCGCGGCCGGAGCCGCGGCCGGCTCCCGCCCGGACCGCGGTGCGTGGCCCGGGCCGTGGCTGTGGCTGTGGACCTCGCCGCCGCGCGGGGCGTTCACGAGCGGGCCCAGTCGCCGGACTTGCCGCCCGTCTTCTCCTCGACCCGCACGTCCGTGATGACCGCGCCCTTGTCCACGGCCTTGACCATGTCGACGACGGTGAGCCCGGCGACCGCGACGGCGGTCAGCGCCTCCATCTCGACGCCGGTGCGGTCGGTGGTCTTGACGGTGGCGAGGATCTCGACGGCGTCGTCGGTGACCGACAGGTCGACCTTGACGCCGGAGACCGCGAGCGGGTGGCACAGCGGGATCAGGTCGGGGGTCTTCTTCGCCCCCATGATCCCGGCGATCCGCGCGGTGGGGGGGGGGGGGGCCCGGGGGGGGCCCCCGCCCGCCCCCCCCCCCCCCCCCCCAGGGGGGGACCGCACACCGGCCCGCGGCCCCCCCCGCCGCGCGGGGGTGGTGTGTGGAGAGA
>NZ_JBSGWY010000033.1:45257-93770 GCF_053609145.1 Streptomyces sp. NPDC054961
CCGCGCACCCCGGGGGGCTGCGCCTGGCTGTCCGGGGGGGTTTATAACCACCCCACACGCCCGCGGCGGGCGGGGGGGGGGCGGGGGGGGCCCCCCGCGGCCCCCCCCCCCCCCGCGCAGCAACTCGATCACCCGGGGGGAGACCAGCACGCGTCCGCTGGCCCGCGCCGTCCGCGTGGTGACGTCCTTCTGCGAGACGTCGACCATCCGGGCCGCGCCGGCCTCGTCGAGGTGCGTCAGCGTGGTGCCGGCGCCGGCGCTGCTCTGCTCAGGGGGTACGGGGGTCTCCCCCGGGGAATGTGCTGCCATGTCTGCGTGCCGCTCCCGTCCGGGCCCCGCAAGGGCCTGTGTGGTGCAACACGCTACCCGCATCCGCCCGGCCTCAGCCGAGCAGGACCACCTCGAGCTCGGCCCCCGGCTCCACCGAGGTGACGTCCTCCGGTACGACCATCAGGGAGTCGGCGTGCGCCAGCGCGGCGATCAGGTGCGAGCCCGATCCGCCGACCGGGCTGACCGTGCCGTTCGCCGCGTCGTACCTGCCGCGCAGGAACTGCCGGCGGCCGGCCGGGGAGCCGAGCGCCTTGTCGGCCTCCAGGACCGCGCGCACGCTCGGCCGGCTGACCTCCGAGGCGGGCAGCCCCATGAGGGCGCGGATCGCGGGGCGCACGAACAGCTCGAAGGAGACGTAGCAGGACACCGGGTTGCCGGGCAGGGCCAGCAGCGGGGTGTGGTCGGGGCCGATGGTGCCGAAGCCCTGGGGCTTGCCGGGCTGCATGGCGAGCTTGCGGAAGTCGATCCGGGCCCCGTCCACGTCCTCGTCCCCGGTGGAGACGGCGGTGAGGGCCTCCTTGACCACGTCGTACGCGCCGACGCTGACCCCGCCCGTGGTGACCAGCAGGTCGGCCCGGATGAGCTGGTCCTCGATGGTGGACCGCAGGGTCTCGGCGTCGTCGGCGACGGCGCCGACGCGGTAGGCGATGGCTCCGGCGTCCCGTGCGGCGGCCGCCAGCGCGAAGCTGTTGGAGTCGTAGATCGTGCCGGCGCTCAGCGCCTCGCCGGGCTGGACCAGTTCGCTGCCCGTGGACAGGACGACGACGCGCGGGCGCGGCCGCACCCGCACGGTGCCGCGCCCGATGGCGGCGAGCAGCGCGATCTGCGGCGGCCCGAGCACGGTGCCCGCGGCGAGCGCGAGGTCCCCGGCCTGGACGTCGCTGCCGCGCGAGCGGACGTGCGCCCGCGCCTCGGCGGCGCGGTGCACCCGCACCTCGCCGGCGGCGCCCTCGGGCGACTCGCTGGCCGGGGTCATGCCGGAGGCCGCGCCCGCGCCGCTGCCGCCGTCGGTCCACTCGACCGGTACGACCGCCTCCGCGCCGGGCGGCAGCGGGGCGCCGGTCATGATGCGGGCGGCCTCGCCGGGTCCGACGGTCGGCAGGTCCCCGCTGCCGGCCGCGACGTCCCCGATGACCGTCAGCACCGCGGGGAACTCCTCGCTCGCGCCCTGGACGTCGGCGGTCCGGACGGCGTATCCGTCCATCGAGCTGTTGTCGAAGGGCGGGAGGGCCACGGGCACGGTGACGTCCTCGACCAGGACACAGCCCTGGGCGTCGAGCAGCTGAAGCTCGATGGGCTCCAGCGGCCGGACGGCGGCGAGGACGTCCGCGAGGTGCTCGTCCACCGACCAGAGGCGCTGACGGCCGCCGGCCGATCGAGGATGCTGCGGTGCGTCGGTCTTGCTCAAGGTGCTACATCTCCTCCGTGACGTAACGGTGAAGCCAGGTGCGGAACTCCGGGCCCAGGTCGTCACGCTCGCACGCGAGCCGGACGATGGCCCGCAGGTAGTCCCCGCGGTCCCCGGTGTCGTAGCGGCGGCCCCTGAAGACCACGCCGTGCACCGGGCCGCCGATGGTCTCGTCGGCGGCCAGCTTCTGCAGGGCGTCGGTGAGCTGGATCTCTCCGCCGCGGCCCGGCTCGGTCTCCCGCAGTATGCCGAAGATCGCGGGGTTGAGGACGTACCGTCCGATGACCGCGAAATTGCTGGGCGCGTCCACCGCGTCCGGCTTCTCGACGAGCCCGGTGACGCGGACGACCCCGTCCTCGTCGGTGCGCTCCACGGCGGCGCAGCCGTAGAGGTGCACCTGGGACGGGTCGACCTCCATCAGCGCGACGACGGTGCCGCCGGTGCGCTGCTGGATGTCGACCATCTGACGCAGCAGCGGGTCGCGCGGGTCGATGAGGTCGTCGCCGAGGAGGACGGCGAAGGGCTCGTCGCCCACGTGCGGTTCGGCGCACAGCACGGCGTGACCCAGGCCGCGCGGGTCGCCCTGGCGGACGTAGTGCATGGTGGCCAGGTCGCTGGATTCCTGGACCTTCTTGAGCCGGTCGTCGTCGCCCTTGGCGATGAGCGCGGACTCCAGCTCGTAGTTGCGGTCGAAGTGGTCTTCGAGAGCGCGCTTGTTACGGCCCGTGATCATGAGGACGTCATCGAGACCGGCCGACACGGCTTCCTCGACGACGTATTGGATGGCCGGCTTGTCGACGACCGGGAGCATTTCCTTGGGTGTCGCCTTGGTCGCGGGGAGGAAGCGAGTGCCGAGGCCCGCGGCCGGGATGACGGCCTTTTTGATCACGGGGTGCAACTGAGTCATGAGCGGAACGATAGTCGGTCCGAGCACGGACCAGGTGAGATGCTGATGAAGAATGTTCAGGTATGTACCAGAACAGCGAGGTGTGAGACAAACGTGGCACAGAACCAGCCGTTGTCCGGTCCGGCCCCCGCCAAAGCGGCCCTGCGCCGGGAACTCCTGGCCGCCCGCCGCGCCTTGTCCCCCGAGGCCCTCGAGACGTCGGCGCGGGCGCTCTCCCGCTCCGCGTCGCTCCTGCCCGAACTGGCCGACGCGCACACCGTGGCCGCGTACGTCTCCGTCGGATCGGAACCCGGCACGCGCGCGTTGCTCGACGCGCTGCGGGCGGCCGGGAAGCGGGTGCTGCTGCCCGTCCTGCTGCCCGACAACGACCTGGACTGGGCGGCGTACGAAGGCCCTGCGAGTCTGGCCGAGGCCGCGCACCCGGGCAAGATGCGGCTCCTGGAACCGGCCGGATCGCGCCTCGGCCCGGAGGCGGTGACCGGCGCCGACGCCGTGCTGCTGCCCGGACTCGCCGTGGACCGGCGCGGGATGAGGCTCGGACGGGGCGGCGGGTCGTACGACCGGGTCCTGGAGCGGCTGGAGCGCGCCGGGGCGCATCCCGCGCTGGTCGTGCTCCTCTACGACGACGAGGTGGTCGCGCGGGTCCCGGAGGAGCCGCACGACCACCCCGTGCGGGCGGTGGCCACCCCGTCGGGGGTGGTGCGCTTCTGAGGCCTCGCGCCGCTAGGGCGTCAGCTTCAGGGTGTCGACCGTGGCCCTGTCCACGGCCTCCTTGCCGAAGGGCCAGTCCAGCAGTTCGCCCTTGGCCCACAGGGTCGTCTGGTCCGTGTAGTGGTCGTGGTACGCGTGCCCCGAGGCGCCCGTCAGGTTGATCCAGCGGGACTTGTCGAGGTCGTTGAGGTTCACGACCATCCGCATCGACGGCACCCAGGTGACCCCGTACCCGCTGGAGGCGTTCCAGCCGGTCGCGTTCACGGTGGCCTCGCCGCCGCCCAGGTTCCACGGGCCGCGGTTGAGGAGCCACTGCAGGTAGCCCGGACCCTCGGTGCCGATCGTCTGGTTCTTCAGCATCAGCTGGTGCATCCGGCCCCAGCTCCAGGTGGACTGGTCCTTGCCGAGCTTGGCGGTCAACTCCCAGCGGGCGTCCTTCATGGCCCGCGCGAAGAGCTGGTCGCGGGTGGTGGTGGCCGCCTCGCCCCGCCCGGCGGCGGGCGCCTGCCACCACTCGGAGTTCTCGTTCTTGACGAGGCGGCGGACCACCTCGAACCAGCGGTCGCCGCCGTCCGGCTGCGCCGAGTCCGCGCCGCGCGTACCGCATTCGCGGACCATCTTGGCGAGGTCGTCGGCCGGTCCGGTCGTCTGCTCGGGGACGTTCATGCAGCTGCCCTCGATGCGCAGCTCCTTCGGCATCTTGTCGCCGAAGGCCAGCTTCAGGATGTTGCGCCAGACCGCGTTGAAGTACGCGGCGGCCGCCGAGTCGGGCTCCTGGGTGTAGTTCCAGCCCTCCAGCAGCTTCTGCGCGGAGCGGACGTCCGGGTCCGAGACGTCGATCTTGGCCAGCATCGGGGTCAGCAGCGCGGCGATCTCGCTGCTGTTGTCCATCTGCATGGTGCGCATGTCGTCGGTGGAGATCTTGCCGCTGTCCTTGATCTTCGCCTCGATGAGGTCGTTGATCCGCTGGCTGCGCGCGCCGTAGCCCCAGTCGGTGGTCAGCAGGTACGGGTACTTGCCGGCGCCGGTATCGGTGACGGCCTGGTTCGCGGTCACGATGTAGCCGCGGCCCGGGTTGAGGTCGTACGGCATCTCGTCCTGCGGGATGTAGCCCGCGCTGCCGTCCTTGCCGCCCTTCCAGGCGTACTTCGAGTCCCAGCCGGGCGTCGGCATCCGGCCGTCCGCGCCACCGCCGCGCATCGGGATGCGGCCCGGGGCCTGGTAGCCGATGTTGCCGTTCGGACCCTTGTTGTCGGCGTAGATCAGGTTCTGCGAGGGGACCTCGAAATCGCGGGCCGCGGCGCGGAAGGCGGTGAAGTCCTTGGCCTGGTTGATCTTGAAGACGGCGTCCATCGACTTGCCCGGGTCCAGTGCGGTCCAGCGCAGGGCGACGCCGTAGCCGTTGCCGCGGTCGGGCGCGGAGCTGGCGACGGGTGCGCGGGCGCCGACCGAGGCGATCTCGTCGCTGCGGTCGGAGATCAGCGGGCCGTTGCCGGTGCTCCGGACCGTGATCTTCTTCTCACCGCCACCGGCGATCTTGATGACCTCGTCGCGGACGGCGAAGGGGACGACCTTGCCGTCGTAGACGTAGCCCTCGGGCTTGACCTGCTCCAGGTAGAGGTCGGTGACGTCGGCGCCGAGGTTGGTCATGCCCCAGGCGATGTCGGCGTTGTGTCCGATGACCACGCCCGGCATGCCGGAGAAGGTGTAGCCGGCCACGTCGTACTGGCACTGGGCCGAGGCCGCCCGGCAGTGCAGGCCCATCTGGTACCAGACCGAGGGCAGCTGCGGGGAGAGGTGCGGGTCGTTCGCGAGCAGCGGCTTGCCGGTGGTCGTGTACTGGCCCGAGACGACCCAGGAGTTCGAACCGATGCCGCTGCCGGCCGGGCCGAGGATCGCGGGGATCTTGTCGAGGGTGTCGGCCAGCGCGCTCATGTTGGTGCGCAGGCCCACGGTCGCGCCCTGGGCGGTGGCGTTGCCCGCCAGGCCGGTCGGGCCGTCGGCGGCGTCGCCGGTGCGGGCGGAGGCCTGGGAGCCGACGGCGCTGCCCTGGCCGCCGGAAGCGGGGGATCCCGCGGAGCCGCCGGAGCCGGAACCCGGTCCGGCCTGGGGCGTGTACTTGCCGCCCTTGACGGTGCCGCCCTCGACGATCGCCTTGTTCCGGTCGAAGGGGTAGGGCGGGTAGAGGTCGTCGATCTGCGCCTGCGAGAGCTTGCCCGTCATCAGCGCGCGGTCGATCTCGTCCTGCATGTTGCCGCGCAGGTCCCACGCCATCGCCTTGAGCCAGGCCACCGAGTCGACCGGGGTCCACTCCTCGACCCGGTAGTCGCCGCTGAGCTTGAGCGCCGCGTGCTCCACGGAGAGGTCCTTGCCGGACTTCCCCTTCAGGTACGCGTTGACCCCGTCGGCGTAGGACTGGAGGTTCTTCTTGGTCTCCGGGGACAGCTTGGTGTCGTACTCCTGCTGCGCGACCTGGCGCCAGCCGAGGGTGCGCAGGAAGGCGTCCGTCTCGACCTGGCCGGCACCGAACATCTCCGAGAGCCGCCCGGAGGTCATGTGCCGCCGTACGTCCATCTCCCAGAAGCGGTCCTGCGCGTGCACGAAGCCCTGCGCGCGGAAGAGGTCGGCGTCGGTGTCGGCGTAGAGCTGCGGAATTCCGCGGGCATCGCGCTTGACGTCCACGGTCCCGGCCAGGCCGGGCACCCGCAAGGAGCCGGTGGTCTGCGGGAACGAGGCGCGCACGCTGTCCACGGTCCAGTACGCCCCGTAGCCGAGGCCCGCGAAGAGCGCCAGGACCAGGACGAGCACGATCAGACGGGCGCGTCGTCCCTTCTTCTTGACGGAAGGGGCGGTTTCGTTGGCGGGCATCGCTGTCCTTAGAGGGGCAGGGTGGTCCTGGGAGTGCTGGGAGCAACCATAGGCGCAGGACCGGGTGCGTTGATCCGCCAGGGGTCGAGGTCGTGAGGACAGAGCTCCGTGGGCGTTTCACAATGTGGTTGTCGAGTAAAGGGCGCGTCAAAGATTAGGTAAGGTAACGAAGTACTTGCCGTCCGTGCCCGTGCCGGAACGATCCGTCAGTCCGACGTCGTCGTCCCGTCATCGCCAGGCACGTCGAGGAAAGGGCCGCCCGCTGACTGTCCACACGCTCAATGAGCTCCTGCTGGTCTGCTCGCTCGTGCTGCTCGTCGCCGTCGCGGCGGTTCGCATCTCCTCACGCAGCGGCCTCCCCAGCCTGCTCATCTACCTCGGCATAGGCATCGCCATAGGCCAGGACGGCATCGGCAACGTCGTGTTCGACAACGCCGAGCTGACCCAGGTCATCGGCTATGCCGCGCTCGTCGTGATCCTCGCCGAGGGCGGTCTGGGCACCAAGTGGAAAGAGATCAAGCCGGCCCTGCCGGCCGCGATCGTGCTCTCGCTGGTCGGCGTCGCCGTCAGCGTGGGCGTGACCGCGGCCGGAGCGCACTATCTGGTCGGACTCGAATGGCGCCAAGCCCTGCTGATCGGCGCGGTCGTCTCCTCGACCGACGCGGCGGCGGTCTTCTCGGTCCTGCGCAAGGTCCCGCTGCCCTCCCGCGTGACGGGCGTGCTGGAGGCCGAGTCCGGCTTCAACGACGCACCCGTGGTCATCCTGGTCGTGGCCTTCTCGACCGTCGGACCGGTCGACGAGTGGTACGTCCTCATAGGCAAGATCGCCCTGGAGCTGACGATCGGCGCCGCGATCGGCCTGACCGTGGGATTCCTGGGCTCCTACGGGCTGCGGCACGTGGCCCTGCCCGCCTCCGGCCTCTACCCGATCGCCGTGATGGCGATCGCCATCACGGCCTACGCGGCCGGCGCGATCGCGCACGGCTCCGGCTTCCTCGCCGTGTACCTGGCGGCGATGGTCCTCGGCAACGCGAAGCTGCCGCACTGGCCCGCCACCCGGGGATTCGCGGACGGACTGGGCTGGATCGCCCAGATCGGCATGTTCGTGCTGCTCGGCCTCCTGGTCACCCCGCACGAGCTGGTCCACGACTTCTGGCCGGCCGTCATCATCGGACTGGTGCTGACGATGGTGGCGCGGCCGCTGGAGGTCTTCGTCTCGCTGCTGCCGTTCCGGCTGCCCTGGCAGGAGCAGGCCCTGATGTCGTGGGCCGGCCTGCGCGGCGCCGTGCCCATCATCCTGGCGACCATCCCGATGGTGTCCGGGATCGAGGGCAGCGAGCGCGTCTTCAACATCGTCTTCGTGCTGGTCGTGGTCTACACCCTGGTGCAGGGCCCGACCCTGCCGTGGCTGGCGCGCAAGCTGAAGCTCGAGGACAGCGGCGAGGGCGCCTCCGACCTGGGCATCGAGTCGGCGCCGCTGGAGAAGCTGCGCGGACACCTGCTGTCCTTCGCGATCCCGCCGGCCTCACGGATGCACGGGGTCGAGGTCAGCGAGCTGAGGCTGCCGCCAGGGGCCTCCGTCACCCTGGTCGTCCGGGATGCGAAGAGCTTCGTACCGGCGCCGTCGACCGTGCTGCGGCACGGGGACGAGCTGCTGGTGGTGGCCACGGACCCGGTGCGCGACGCGGCGGAGGCACGGCTGCGCGCGGTGGCCCGCGGCGGAAAGCTGGCGGGGTGGCTGGGAACCGGCGGGGCGAGCACCGCGGGTTAGAGCGGCACTCTAATTCGGCCATTTTCGATGAGCTTTGCCCGCGTTCATCCGGATTTACACCGAGCCTGAATGCAAAATTCCAGTTAATCGCAGGCGAAGAGATGCGCTGTAGCCCGAATCACAGGACATATAAGTCGATCCGCCTGTACGATAAAGGGACACATCGAACCAACTCTGCCTGACGCAGAGCTGGCGCGACCGCAAAGCGGCCGTGGCACCCTCCCGCAGTGGGCGCCCAGGTATCACTCGGTTCTGCGCAAGAGGACAGCTCTCGGGGCTCCCACATGTACGGGTGCGACTGCTCACAAGGCGGCGCATCGTCCGCAGACGGGGAGTTCTACCAGGCAGCGGAAAGGCCAGGCCGTGACATCCGCGGTCACGACCGACACGTCCGCCCGCCCCGGTTACGGACAGCTCCTGCGCACACCCGGCGCCCTCGGCTTCGTTCTCCCGGGATTCGCCGCGCGACTCCCCTTCGGCATGCTGACGATCAGCATCCTGCTGCTGGTCCAGCACTCCACCGGCTCCTACGGCAGCGCGGGCATCGTCGCCGCCGTCACCGGCATCTCCATGGCGCTGTTCGCTCCCGTCATGGGCAAGCTCATCGACCGCCACGGCCAGAGCGCCGTCCTGGTCCCCGTGGCCCTCGCCCACGCCACCGCGGTCAGCTCCCTGGCGGCGCTCGCGCTGCTGGGCGCGCCCGTCTGGGCGCTCGCGCTGGCGGCCGTCCCCGCCGGCGCGTCCGTCCCGCAGGTCGGGCCCATGGTCCGGTCCCGCTGGGCGGCCAAGCTCGAGGGCTCCCCGCTGCTGCCGACGGCCGCCGCGTTCGAGTCCGTCACCGACGAGTTCACCTTCGTCGTCGGCCCGGTGCTCGCCACCGCGCTGTGCACCGGCATCAACCCGGCGGCCGGCCTCGTCACCGAGGCGGCGCTGACCCTGATCGGCGGCCTGGTCTTCGCCGCGCAGCGCGGCACGCAGCCCCAGCCCGTCGCCCGCCCGGCGGACGGCGAGAAGCACGCCTCGGCCCTCTCGTTCCACGGTCTGCGCGTCCTGATCGTCGCCTTCGTGGGCATCGGCGCCGTCTTCGGCGGCATGCAGGTCTCGCTGGCCGCCTTCTCCGAGGAGATCGGCAACCCCGGCGCCAACGGCCTGCTCTACGGCGTCTTCGCCGCGGGCAACATGATCGCCGGCATCGCCTGCGGTGCGATCGCCTGGAAGATCGGCCCGCGCCGCCGCCTGATCCTCGGCTACGTCGGACTCACCGCGGCCGCCTCGGTCCTGTGGGCCGCCGACTCGATGATCCTGCTCGGCGCGCTCGGCCTGGTCGTCGGCCTGTGCATCGCCCCCGCGCTGATCACCGGCTACACCATGGTCGAGCAGCTGATCCCGGCGGCCTCGCGCACCGAGGCCTTCACCTGGCTCACCGGAGCGGTCGCCTTCGGGCAGGCCGGCGCCGTGATCCTGGCCGGCCGCCTGACGGACGCGCACGGATCCTCGTACGGGTTCCTCGTGCCGATGGCGGCCACGGCGCTCGCGCTGAGCATCCTGCTGGCGCTGCGTGCGAAGCTGGACCCGGCGCGCGCGACCCGAGTGATCGCGCGCGGCACGGTACACCGCGAACTTGCCGCGGCCGGTAAGTGACGAGGCAGTCGCGGCGCCGGGGGCGAGCCGAGCGCCGGAATACGTCACCGTGACTCCTCCACCGCGCGAAGGCGGTGGCTTCTCGCCCGGATCTCGGATCGTCGCGACGGCCAAGCCCTGACCGCTGCCTCCACGGCAGGTGATGCACATTACTCCTGCCAGGCAGCGGTTGCAGCTACTATGGATGTTCATTAGCACTCGTCGAGCCAGAGTGCCAGGAGGAAATTCGTGCCGACCTACCAGTACCAGTGCACCGAGTGCGGTGAGGGCCTTGAGGCCGTGCAGAAGTTCACCGATGACGCGCTGACCGTGTGCCCGAGCTGCGACGGACGCCTGAAGAAGGTGTTCTCCGCGGTCGGCATCGTCTTCAAGGGCTCCGGTTTCTACCGGAACGACAGCCGCGGTGCTTCGTCGAGCAGCACCCCCGCCTCGAAGCCGGCGTCCACGCCCGCCGCCCCGGCCGCGTCCTCGTCGACGGCATCGTCGTCCTCGACTTCGGCCTCGTCGTCGAGCAGCTCTGCCGCCTGACCTGCACGACCGCTCCACAGCTTCATCCGAGGCCCTGCCGTCCTTGCCGACCGCGGGGCCTTCGGCATGCCCCCGTAGGGTGGGCCGCATGGCGAATGCAGAGATCGGTGTCATCGGCGGATCGGGCTTCTACTCCTTCCTGGAGGACGT
Source organism: Streptomyces sp. NPDC054961 (assembly GCF_053609145.1). Taxonomy (NCBI): domain Bacteria; kingdom Bacillati; phylum Actinomycetota; class Actinomycetes; order Kitasatosporales; family Streptomycetaceae; genus Streptomyces; species Streptomyces sp. NPDC054961. Next base: position 55,572 of record NZ_JBSGWY010000033.1, read on the forward strand.
CTCCGAGATCCAGGTGGAGACGCCCTACGGACCCCCCAGCGACTCCCTGTACCTCGGCGAGCTGGCCGGCCGGACCGTGGCCTTCCTGCCCCGGCACGGGCGCAGCCACACCGTCCCCCCGCACAAGATCAACTATCGGGCCAACCTGTGGGCGCTGCGTTCGGTCGGCGTCCGCCAGGTCCTCGGCCCCTGCGCGGTCGGCGGCCTGCGGCCCGAGTACGGCCCGGGCACGCTGCTCGTCCCCGACCAGCTGGTCGACCGTACGAAGTCCCGCGCCCAGACCTACTTCGACGGTGAGCCCCTCCCGGACGGCTCCGTCCCCAACGTCGTGCACACCGCCTTCGCCGACCCGTACTGCCCGGTCGGCCGGTCGGTGGCCCTGGCCGCCGCGCGCGGGCGGGAGTGGGAGCCGGTGGACGGCGGCACGATGGTCGTCATCGAGGGGCCCCGCTTCTCGACCCGCGCCGAGTCCCGCTGGCACGCCGCGGCCGGCTGGTCGGTGGTCGGCATGACCGGCCACCCGGAGGCGGTCCTCGCGCGCGAGATGGGGCTCTGCTACACCTCGATGGCGCTGGTCACGGACCTCGACGCGGGCGCCGAGACGGGCGAGGGGGTCTCCCACACCGAGGTCCTGAAGGTCTTCGGCGAGAACGTCGGACGGCTGCGCGAGGTCCTCTTCGACGCGGTCGCGGCCCTCCCGCCGACGGAATCCCGCGCCTGCCTGTGCACCCACGCCCACGACGGGTGGGACCTGGGGATCGAGCTGCCGTAGGCGGGGGCGCGTACGGATCCGCCCCGTCCGGTGCCCGCGCGGCTCCGGACGGGGCGGTTCTCGCTCAGGGCACTAGCGCACGGTGAAGCGGGTCTGGACCACCTTCCCGTCCACCAGGACCTCGGAGGCCATGACCGAGGCCGTGGCCGGGTCCCGCACGGTGAAGTTCAGCGCGAACGTGCCGTCCAGACCGATCATCCGGGTCACACAGGGGTCGGCGGTCTTCGTCCCGTCCGCCTTCCGGCCGCTCACCGCCACCGTGGCCACCGGGGCGAAGTTCCGTCCGGTGACCTGGACGACCGTCCCCACGGGACCGCTGTCCGGGGAGAGCGCGTACGAGGGCGCCGGCGCGGGCGGGGCGCCGCCGACGGTGAAGCGGGCCAGCGCCTTCCTCCCGTTCACGAGCCACTCGCGGGCCTGGAGGGCGACGGTGGCCGGGTCGTTCACGGTGAAGGTCTGGGAGAAGCTGCCGTCGAGGCCGACCACCTTGGTCCTGTAGCTGTCCGCGCTCTTGGAGCCGTCCGGCTTCAGCCCGTCGATCTCGACGGTGCTCACCGGCGCGAAGCCCTGGCCGACGACCGTGACCTTCGTGCCGGCCGGCCCGGTGGACGGGGAGAGCGTGATGAAGGTCTTCGCCACCGTGAGCGGGGCGGTGACGTGGAGACCGCCTGCGGTGACCTGGACCTGGTAGGCCCCCTCGGTCACCGAGGAGGCGAGGGTGACCGTACCCGACAGGGCTCCGGAAGCGTCGACGCCCAGGTGCGTCGCCGAGAGCCGGGCGGGGCCGCAGCCGGTGCCGTCGGCCGCGCACAGCGCGGCGGTGACGGCGGCGCCCGCGGGCCAGCCGGCTCCGGAGAGGTTCACCGTGGCGCCCGGTTTCACGGTGGCCGCGCCCGCGGCGAGGGTGACGGGCTGGGAGGTGACGGTGAAGGGGACGTTCGTCTCGGTGCCTTCGACGGCGCCCTCGTCGGTGTGGATGAAGGCGATGGCCGGGTCACTGATCGTGAACTCGGTGGTGAAGGTGCCGTCCGTGGTCGTCCCCGGGTAGACGGCGGTGTCGTCGAGGGTGTTGCCCGCGGCGTCCAGGGCCACCACGTTCAGCTGCTGGTCCTGGTGGTAGTTCCGGCCCGACACCGTGATCACGCTGCCGACCGGACCGTGATCGGGGCTCGGCGTCAGCTCGTACGGTCCCGCCGGGACGTACGCCCTCACCTCCAGCGGAGCCTTCGCCTGCTTCGTACCGTCGCTGACCTGGACGGAGTACGAACCGTCCGCGAGCGTCCAGGAACTGGCGAGGGCGACGCTGCCGCTCAGACCGCCCGAGGCGTCGATGGCCAGCGTGCTGGAGGCGATCCTGGCCGCGTCGCAGTTGCCGCCCGACGCGTCGCAGAGGGTAGGGGTCGCCGTGGCGCCCGGCGTCCAGCCGCCGCCGGCCAGGGCCACGGACGTACTCGGTTTCACCGGACCGGTGGGCGCGGACACCGTCGCCTCCGTGTTCCCGCCGCCCTGCGCGGTCACCGTCGCCACGGTCCCGCCGCCGGCGGTGACGTCGCAGGGGGTCTGGTAGGTGCCGCCGAAGACCACGGTGGTGGTGCGGGTCCGCAGGGGGGTCAGGCTGACCGCGCCGGACGCGGTGGCGGGAAGGAAGAAGTCGCCTTCGAACGGGGGCAGGACGACGGCCTGGCCGCTGGTGTAGTCGAGGTTGACCGTGGGCCCCTGCACGGTGACGGTGCCGGTGGCCCCGCCGGACAGGGTGAGGTCGATCGCCGGGGTGGTCGGGATGTTGCTGAGGTTGGTGGTGCTCTTCGCCGGACCGGGCCCGAGGGTGATCTTGGCGTGGACCTTGCCGCCCGGCGGAACGCTCGTGCCGGTCAGGTCCACGGTCATGCTCTGCGGACCGGTGGCCTCGCCCTGCCCGGCGGGCAGGGAGCAGTGCACGGTGGGGGTGACGGTGCCGGCCTGGGCCGTGGGAGCCAGGGCAAGGCCGCCGGCGGCCAGAACCAGGGCGATGCCGCCCGAGGCCAGTGGCGCGCGCCGCAGCAGTCTTCGGTGCGAGAGCATCCGATCTCCCTTTGTCGGTGTGGGGTACGTACGGGGGGTGGAGGGGTGGGACGGGCCGGGACCCGGGCGCGGCTTCGCGCGGGGCCCCGGCCCGGTGGTGCGGTGGGTGCGGGGGTGGTGCGGGTCGGAGCCGGGTGGTGCCGGCGGGTGCCGGGTGGTGCGTCAGGACAGCGAGAGCGTGAGCGTCGCCGCGTAGTTCCCGCCGGGGACGACCGCCGGGGTGTGGAGATTCAGCCCGGCGGAGGCGTCGAAGACTCCGCCGACCGACTGGCCGCTGCCGGAGCGCAGTTCGCACAGGCCCGCCGGGGTCGCGCCGAGCGCTCCGGGTGCTCCCGCGGTGGGTGTGCCGACCGCGTCGGCGTGCGCCGAGCAGGACGGGGTCCAGCTCACGGCTGCCGCCGGGATCACGGCCGTGCCCCCGCCGGCGGCGGTGAAGTCGCTGAGCGTTCCGGTGAGCGACCAGCCGGCGGTGCCGCCGCGGGCGTCCGAGACCTCGACCGGGTTGAGGGTGCCGTGGACGTCGTGGCTCGTGCCGTCCGACTGGATCGTCCCGAAGTGCACTTCGGCCCCAGCCTGGCTCATCGAGAGCGGTCCGGGGGTGACGGAGAACGTGAACTTCTGGGTGCCGGTGCCGCCCTCGCCCGGACCTCCGCCGGTGGTGACGGTGAAGGGCACCTTGGTGTCGGTGCCCTCCAGGCCTCCCTCGTCGGTGTGGAGGAAGGCGATGGCCGGGTCACTGATCGTGAACTCGGTGGTGAAGGTGCCGTCGGTGGTCGTGTTCGGGTAGACGGCGGTGTCGTCGAGGGTGTTGCCCGCGGCGTCCAGGGCCACCACGTTCAGCTGCTGGTCCTGGTGGTAGTTCCGGCCGGAGACCGTGATGACCGTGCCCACGGGGGCCCGGTCCGGGCTCGCCGTCAGCTGGTAGGGGCCCGCCGGGACGTACGCCTTGACCTCCAGCGGAGCCTTCGCCTGCTTCGTACCGTCGCTGACCTGGACGGAGTACGAACCGTCGGCGACGGTCCAGGAGTTGGCGAGCGTGACGCTCCCGCTCAGGGCGCCCGCGGCGTCGATCACCAGGGAACCGCCGGTCAGCTTCGTCGCGTCGCATCCGCCGCCGCCCGCGTCGCACAGGCTCGCCGTCGCCGTGGCGCCCGGGGTCCAGCCGGTGCCCGACAGCGGTACGGAGGTGCTCGGCTTGACCGGGCCGCCGGGCGCCGACACCTTCGCCTCCGCGCCGCCGCCGCCCTGGACGGTGACGGCGGCGACCACGCCGCCGCCGCTGACCACCTCACAGGGGGTGTTGTAGTTCCCGCCGAAGACCACGGTGGCGGTGTTCATCTTGACGGGGGTGAACTCCACCGGCCCGGAGGCGGTCGCCGGGACGAAGAAGTCGCCCTCGTAGGGCGGGATCACGATCGGGGCCGGCTGCATGGGGACGTCCACCGGGACCGTCGGTCCCTGCACGGTCACCTTGCCCGTGGCGCCCCCCGACATCACCAGGTCGATGGAGGGGGTGGACGGCACCTGGTCGAGCTTCATCGGACTGACCGCCGGGCCGGGGCCCAGGGTGATCCTGGCGTGCACCTTGCCGCCGGGCGCCACCGCGGCCGGGGACAGCTCGACGGTGACGTCCTGCGGGCCGGAGGGATCGCCCTGCCCGGCCGGCAGGACGCAGTGCACGGTGGGGCGGATCGTCCCCGCGTGCGCCGCGGGTGCCAGCACCGCACCCGCGAGGGCGAGCACGGCGGTCATGCCTCCCCCCGCCGTCATCGCTCTCCGGACCACCGGACTTCGCTGGAAGAACACCTGATCTCCTCATGGGCGAGTAGGAGTTCCGGCCCGCTCGTGGGTGAGCCGGCCGGCCGTTCGAGCGGTCGGATTCGGGTGATCGACTGCGATCGGCCGTGATCGGCCGCGGCCGCCCACGGTCGCCGCGGGCGCCCGATTTCCCTTTCGGTCAATTTCCACACCCAGCGCGCCGAAATGCCTACGGCATACCGGAACGAACAAAGGAAGCGTCCGCTGCGGCACGCTTTGCCATCCTGCGCCTCAAAGCCATCCTGCGGATATACAGCCGAAATCGAGTCTCGGTCCACCGCCCGGCATTCATTCCATTCGGTGACTCTGTAACACCCACCCCGCCTTTGCTACACCATCATCCGACCGCCGCCCTGACCTGACCAAACACGGGCGGCCCGGAGCGGCCGGATGGAACTCCGAACCGCCCGGAGCGCACAGCGTGGCGCAGCGGAGCACAGAAGGGAATAGTCGAGGTGACGGTACGTCAGATGGCCCTTTACGGCCTCGCCCGAAAAGTCAAGCAGCCGCTTTCGAGTCACCGGCGCTTTACACCGCCGACCCACCTCAGTAATCGGAAAGAATTTCCCTCCAAGCCTTGACTCCCACCCGAAAGCGCGGCTTCACTGCAATTCGGGATGCTGGATCCAGCCACACCCGGGCCCCGAGGAACTGGGCACCATTGAGCCCCCGGATGTCAGGCCCGGGAATTCCCGTCCCGTCACCAAGCGGCGCACTTCCGTCTCGGCGTGCCCGCTGCTCCTCCCGAACGCCTCATGTCCGTCAGGACCTCGAAGGGAGCACCACCATGTCCCGCCTCAAGACCGCCACCCTCGCAGCCGCCGGCGCGGCCGCGATCACGGCCTCGATCGCGCTGTCGACCAGCGCCTACGCGGTCGCGCCGGCCACCACGACCGCCACCTTCAACTGCAACACCTGGGGAAGCGGCAGCGTGACCCTCACCGCCACCGACACGGGTGGCGTCAAGAAGCTCAAGCTCGCCTCGACCGCCATCAAGGTGCCCGCGGGCACGGCCCCGATCGGCGCCAACACCATCGCGACCGTCGTCAAGGTCACGAAGAACGGCGTCGCCGGAACCACGCAGTTCTCCGGCACCGTCAACCCACCGATGGTCGCGGGCGGTTCGGTGACCGTCGGCCCGCTCCCGCTCACCACGGGCACCCTGGCCGCGGGCGACAAGACCAACGTCGCCCCTCTCGCCGGAGCACCGGGCGCGGCCAACTTCACGGTCTCGATCACCCCGCCGGGGGTTCCGAGCATCTACTGCACCGCGACCGGCGCGCAGGCCTCGGACTTCACCTGGTAGCGGCCGGCGGCGGCGCCCCACAGCACACGGTGGCAACCGGCGCCACCCTGCGGTGACACCCGGCCACAAGGGCCAGAGGGTGGCTGGCCGGACCCCGGCCCGCCACCTGCTCCCCGGCGGCCCCCGGCCGCCGGCCGCCCCGGACCATGACGATGACAAGGACAATGACGGGGTGAACGACGCCGCCGATGACCGGATCATCATCGCCCTCGACTTCGACCGCCGCGCCGACGCCGAGGCCCTCGTGGACCGCCTCGGGGATGCCTGCGGGTTCTACAAGGTCGGCCTGGAGCTCCTCACCGCGGCCGGACCGGACCTCGTCCGCGCACTCGTCTCGCGCGGGCACGAGGTGTTCCTCGACCTGAAGCTCTTCGAGATACCGGACTCCGTGGCCGGTGCGGTCCGCGCGGCCGGATCGCTGGGCGCGTCCATGGTCACCGTGCACGCCATGGGCGGTACGGGGATCATGACGGCGGCGGCCCGGGCGGCGCGCGAGTTCCCCGGGCTGAAGGTGCTCGCGCTGACGGTGGTCACGAGCATGACCGGGAGCGACCTCGCCGACATCGGCATCGCCGCCGGCACCGACGAGCAGGTCCTGCGGCTGGCCCGGCTCGCGGTGGACGCCGGGTGCGACGGGGTGATCGCCGCGCCCCGGGAGACGGGGCCGCTGCGCCGCCTGTTGGGGCCGGAGCGACTGATCGTCACGCCGGGGGTGAGGCTGTCCGCCGGAGCGCCGGCGGACGGGGGCCCGCGGGGCGCGGAGGCGCCGGACGGGCCGGACGGGCCGCCCACGGGCGCGGAGGCGGGCGGGCACGCCCGCGCCGGTACCCCGGGGGCCGCCTTCGCGGCCGGGGCCTCGTACGTCGTGGTGGGCCGGTCGGTGACACGGGCGGCCGATCCGCTCGCGGCGCTGCGGCGGGTCGCGGCGGGCGGTTAACCCCTGCGGGTGACGCGGATATCCACAAGCTGGGGATCGTCCACAGGGCCGAGCGGGATCGGGCGGGACGGCGGATCGTGAGGGGCGTCCGGGCGCTGGGTCCGGACTTCGGATCGCATCCCGTCTGGTGGTGGCCTCATGACCGCGACGTCCCGCGCCTTTCCCCTTTCTTCCTCTCCCTCCCCCTCCCCCGTGTCCTCTCCCTCCCCTTCGTCCTCTCCCTCCCTCGCCCCCTCGGTCTCTCCCGCCTCGTCCCCCGCGGCCGTTCCCGGTCCGGCTCACGCCTGTCACGGCGGCTCCGCCTCCCGCCCCGTCCCCCGGTCCGCTTCCACCACGTGTCCCCCCGCGCGCGCCGTGCCGCCCTTTCCCCCGCTCCGCGTGGGCCGGGGCGGAGACCGCCTGCGCAGGGCGGTGCGGCGCCGGCGGCGCAGCGCCGCGGCCGGGCTGGCCGTCGTGGCGGCCGCGCTGGCGGTGGGCGGGACCGAGGCGCAGGCCTCGCGGGGCTCCGCGCCGCCCGCCGTACGGGCCTCCCGCGGGGCGGCGCCCCCGATGGCGGTGCGGATGGTGTCGGCTCCGGTGCGCATCGCGGACGCGGGGACGGTGCGTCTGCTGCGGCCCGGCGACCGGGTGGACGTGGTGACGGCGGAGCGCACCGGGCCGCCCCGGGTTCTGGCCTCGGGCGCCACGGTTGCCGAAGTACCCGATCCGGACAAGGGTGTCGGGGACGGCGGTGCGCTGGTGGTCCTGTCCGTGCCCCGGGAAACCGCGCGGGCGCTCGTGGCGGCGGGCACCGTATCCCGGCTGGCGGTGGCGGTGTGTTGATTCGCACGAACGCGCGGTCAAGTCACCTCGGGACGGGGGTCGATGGGACACGCCGGGCCCGGACTGCCGTAGCTTTCGGAACCGTTGGCTCCATGTTCGGCAGATACGACGAAAGGCTCAGTGGTGAGCGAGAAGAAGAAGGTGAGCGTGCTGGCAGGCTTCAAGGCCTTCCTGATGCGCGGCAACGTGGTCGACCTGGCGGTGGCCGTGGTCATCGGCGCCGCGTTCACGAACATCGTGAACTCGGTCGTGAAGGGCCTGATCAGCCCGGTGATCGGCCTCGCCGGCACACAGAGTCTGGATGCCTACAAGAGCTGCATCAAGGATCCCTGCGGGATCGGCCCGGACGGCAAGCCGACGGGCGTGGAGCTCCTCTGGGGCTCGGTGCTCAACGCCGCGCTGACCTTCCTGATCACCGCCGCGGTCGTGTACTTCCTCATGGTGCTGCCGATGGCGAAGTACCTCGCCCGGCAGGAGGCGCGCCGCAAGGCCAGGGAAGGCGTGCACGAGACCATCGAGATCACCGAGCTGGAGGTCCTCAAGGAGATCCGGGACGCCCTCGTCGCCCAGCGGGGCCCGAACGGCGGTGGCGGCATGGCGCCGGGGTCGCGCGACGGCTACTGACCGCCCCGGCGGCTCAGACGTGGTGCGGCGGCTTCTCGTCGAGGAAGCGGGCCAGATCGGCCGCGCTTCCTCCGGCGGGCGGCCGCTCGCCCCAGCCGCGGTCGGTGTCGTCGGAGGACTGCTGGTCCAGCGGGTCGTCGAAGACCAGCCGCGGCCTGGGCTTCGGCTGCGGAGCCTGCTGCGCGGGCTCCGGGGTCCGGGGAGCCTGCGGGTCGGTGGCGGGGGCGTCGCTCATGCCTCCAGGGTACGGCCGCCCCCGCCACCGGCTCCGCTCAGCTGGGAGCCTCGGCGCCCTTGCGGGCGTAGAACCACCAGCACACCGCCAGGCAGGTGGCGTAGAACCCGATGAACATCCACAGCGCGTTGGTGACCGCCATGGCGGCGAACATCGCGGGGATGAAGAAGAAGCCGTAGGCGGCGATGGCCGAGGAGAAGCCGGTCACGGCCCCCGACTCCATCTCCGACTGCTTCATGGCCGCGGCCTGCGCCTCGGCGCCCTTGCCCTCGGCCTCCTTCATGTGGAGGTCCCGGAAGATCACCGGGATCTGCCGGAAGGTCGAGCCGTTGCCCAGGCCGGAGAAGGCGAAGGCGACCAGGAAGCCGATGAAGAAGGCCCAGAAGCTGCCTTCGTCGCCGCCGGCCGGCAGGGCGAAGATCACCACGACCAGGGCGGCGGCCATGCCCACGAAGGACAGCATGGTGACCTTGGCTCCGCCGATCTTGTCGGCGAGCCAGCCGCCTCCCCAGCGCATGAGCGCCCCGACGAACGGGCCGATCCAGGCGTAGGTGGTGGCCTGGTAGCCCTGCGACTCGAAGTTGTCCTTGATCAGCAGGGGCAGGCCCGCGGCGAAGCCGATGAAGGAGCCGAAGGTTCCCACGTAGAGCCAGGTCATCAGCCAGTTGTGCTTGCGCTTGAAGATGATCTTCTGCTCGCTGAAGGGGGCCGCGGCCACCCTGAGGTCGTTCATCAGGAACCAGGCGGCCAGCGCCATGATGACCAGCAGCGGCACCCACAGGAAGGCGCCGTTCTGCAGCCAGATGTCGGTGTCCTCCTTCCCGTCGTGCTGCGGGCCGCCGGCGGGGGCGCCCAGCACGGCGGCGGTGACCACCAGCGGGGCGACCAGCTGGACCACGCTCACGCCGAGGTTGCCGAGACCGCCGTTGAGGCCGTTGGCACTGCCCTTCTCCCGCTTGGGGAAGAAGAAGCCGATGTTGGCCATCGAGGAGGCGAAGTTCGCGCCGCCGATGCCGCAGACGGCCGCGATCAGCACCAGCTCCCAGTACGGGGTGCCGATGTCCTGGAGCGCGAAGCCCAGCCACAGCATCGGGCCGACCAGGATGATCGTGCTGAAGGCGGTGAATTTCCGCTCGCCGAAGATCGGCCCGATGAAGGTGTACAGGATCCGGAAGGTGCCGCCGGTGATCCCGGGGATGGCGGTCAGCCAGAACAGCTGCGACTTGGAGAAGGCGAAGCCGACGTCGTTCAGCTTGACCACGGTCACCGACCAGACCTGCCAGACGACGAAGCCGAGCATCAGGGCCGGGATGGAGACCCAGAGGTTGCGCTGGGCGACCCGGTGGCCGGTGGCCTGCCAGAAGCCGTCGTCCTCGGGCCGCCAGTCGGCGATGGTGGCCCCCGGCTTGTAGGTCTCCGCCCGGTGGCTGCGGGGCACCGACGGAGTCGGCGTGGGTATCGACATGGTCATCGGTCCTTCGGGTCGAGGAGCCACAGTCCGATCACGGCGCAGAAGGAGAGGATCAGGAACCCCGCCCCCCACCAGGCCGTGCCGGTGTTTCCCTTCATCCACTCGTTGACGGTCACGGTGAGCGCCCAGAGCTGGCCGATCACGACCGTGAGGGCCAGGGCCAGCCGCGCGTTGAGCCGCGAGGAGCGCTCGGGTTCCTGCTCGGTGCCGGCTCCGGGGCCCGGGCCCGTGTGCCGGATCCGGGGGTCCCCGTACCCGCTGGTGGAGCGGATCTGGGGGTACCGCTCGTGCACCGGCCGGTTGAGCCGGGGCTCGGCACTGCCCGGGTGGTACTCCGGGCGGGGAGGCAGCGGCGCCTCGCTCATGTGGGCCTCCGTTCGGGGGCTCCGGGGCGGCCCGCGCCGGGGCAGCCCACGCTGGCGGACTCCCCCGGGTGGTCGTCGCCGAACTGCCGGCAGAGCGCGTCCTTGGCCTGCTCTCCCGACCGGGCGGTGGCGACGGCCCAGACGCTGCCGTCGACCTGCTCGGTCAGGAAGATCCTGGGCAGCGGGCGCGGCGGCGGGCCCGCCGTCACCTCGCCGGTGCGGACGTCGAACACGCCCTCGTGGCAGGGGCAGTACAGCTCCCCGTCGACGCCCCGGTCCTCGCGCCAGAGCACTCCGCAGGCCAGGTGGGTGCAGACGGAGGAGTAGCCCACGAGGGAGCCGTCCGCGAGCCGCACGGCCAGGGCCCGGTCGTCCTCGCCGGGGAAGCGGAAGGCCACGGCCTGGCCCGGGCCGAGCCGGCCGGTGACCCGCTTGGGCTCGGGCAGGGACTCGCTGTCGCCGTGCCGGTGCAGGATGCCGGCGGCGACGCCGACCCCGCCGATGGCCAGGCCGCCGGACACGGTGGCGACGATCCGCAGGTAGTCGCGGCGGGTGGTGAGGGAGTCGGCGCTGATCCGGTCGCGCAGCTGCGCGACCGCCGCGTCGGCGTCCGCGCCGGCGTCCGGGTCCGGGCCGGGACCCGGGTGGGGAGGGGGTTGTTCGGTGACGCTCATCGGACGTCGACTCCATTCACCTCGACGACGGGCAGGCCGCCGGGGACGGGCCACTGGACCTTGTCGGCGGGGACGACCATGGCCACACCGGTCTGGACGACCACGTCGCCGAAGGCGAAGGAGTCGGCGACCTGCACGCCGGGGCGCTCCGCCTGGAGCTCTTCGAGGGTTCCGTAGAAGAGGGCGCCCGTCGGGCAGACGGTCGCGCACATGGGGGCCAGCCCGTAGGCGGTGCGGTCGTAGCAGAGGTTGCACTTCATCTGGAGCTTCGCCTGGAGGTCGATCTTCGGGATTCCGAAGGGGCAGGCGTTGACGCAGTTGGAGCAGCCGATGCAGCGGGTGGTGTCGGCCTGCTGGACCACCCCGTCGGCGGTCACCAGGATCGCGTCGGCGGGACAGACCTCGGCGCAGGGCGCGACCGGGTCCTCGCAGTGCATGCAGACGCTCGGGAGGGAGGCGACGGACGTGCCGGGTTCGGTGTAGTCCAGGTGGATCATCGATTTGCCGCGGTGCGAATCGCACTCGCGGCAGGCCGAGACGCAGGCCTGGCATCCGATGCACCGGCCCGGGTCGATGAAGATCGTGCGGCCCATCATGGCGGGTCAGCTCCTCTCCGCCGTGCCACGGCCCTGCGGGGACGTGGGGGGCAGGGGGTCGGTGCGGGACACCTGGGTCTCCGGATAGGCCTCGTGGCCGGGGGCCGTGGGCGGCGCCGGGACCTCGTCGACCCGCTCGGCGGCCTCGAGCCGCGCCGCGCAGACCTTGTACTCGGGGATCTTCGAGCGGGGGTCCAGGGCGTCGATGGTCAGGGCGTTCGCGGCCGTCGGGACGGGCCAGTGGTACGGGATGAAGACGGTGTCGGGGCGGATGGCCTCGGTGACCAGGGCCGGAAACACCTCACTGCCGCGGCGGGTGACCACCCGTACCGGGTCGCCGTTGCGGAAGCCGTGCGAGGGGTGGACCTCCACCCAGGGGCGGGGGGTCTGCTCGACGAGGGCGCCCAGGCGGCGGGTCTGGTTGCCGGAGAGGAAGTGCGCGACGGTGCGGCCGGTGGTGAGGGAGAGGGGGTACTCCTCGGTGTAGGCGTCCATGGGCGGATGCCATTCCACGACCTGCAGGTGGATCTTGCCGTCGGGGTGGTAGGTGCGGCCGTCCTCGAACAGCCGGGGCGTGCCCGGGTGCTCGGTGGACGGGCAGGGCCATACGATCCCGCCGGTCTCGTCAAGGCGGTCGTAGGTGATGCCGTAGTAGTCGTTGACCGTGCCGGCGGAGGCGACGCGCAGCTCCTCGAACACCTCGCGGGAACCGGGGAAGTCGAAGTGCTTTCCGGCGCCGAGCCGCCTGGCGAGCTCGCACATGACCCAGGTGTCGGTGCGCACCCCGGCGGGGGGTTCCTGGGCCTTGTTGTGCTTGACCACGCGCGCCTCGGCGTTGGCCATCACGCCCTCGTCCTCCGCCCAGGTGGTGACGGGGAAGACCACGTGCGCGTTGGCGGCGGTCTCGGAGAGGAAGAAGTCGAACTGGGCGTGGAACTCGGCGGCGTCGTAGCCCTCCTTGACCACCGTGTAGTGGGGCAGCGAGACGAAGGGGTTGTTGCAGATGCCGATGAGGCCGCGGATCTCCTTGCGCTGCATCTGCCAGACCATCTCCATCATGGAGGTGCCGGCGCCGGGGAGTTCGGACTCCTCGATGCCCCAGATCCGGCAGATCTGCTCGCGGTGCTCCGGGTTGGTGATGGAGCGGCCACCGGGCAGGAGGTCGGACTTCTGGCCGTGCTCGCGCCCGCCCTGGCCGTTGCCCTGGCCGGTGATGGTGCCGTAGCCGGCGCCGGGCTTGCCGATGTGGCCGGTGGCCACGCACAGGTTGATCACGGACAGGCAGTTCTCGACGCCCTGGGAGTGGTGCTCGATGCCGCGGGCGTGCCAGGCCATGGCCTTGCCGGCGCCGGCGAAGACGCGCGCCACCTGGACGATCTGCGAGGCCGGTACCCCGCAGATCTCCGCGGCGCGGGACGGCTGGTACGCGGCGACGGTCTCCTTGACCTCGTCCCAGCCGGTGGTGTGCGCCGCGATGTAGGCCTCGTCGGTCAGGCCCTCGGCGATGACCACGTTGAGCACGGCGTTGAAGAAGGCCGAGTCGGTGCCGGGCTTGAGCGCGACGTGGATGTCGGCGGTGCGGGCGATGGCCGTCTCGCGCGGGTCGATCACGATCAGCGAGGCGCCGCGGTCGCGCGCGCCCCACACGTACTGGGTCATTACCGGGAAGCACTCCCCGACGTTCGACCCGGCGATGAGGAGGCAGTCGGTGAGGAGGATGTCGGAGAAGGGGTTGCCGGCCCGGTCGATGCCGAAGGCGAGCTTGTTGGCCCCGGCGGCGCTGACCATGCACAGCCGGCCGTTGTAGTCGACGTGCTTGGTCTTGAGCGCGACGCGGGCGAACTTGCCGACCAGGTAGGTCTTCTCGGAGAACAGGCTGGCCCCGCCGAGCAGCCCGAAGGCGTCGTTCCCGTAGGCGCCCTGGATGCGGCGGATCTCGGAGACGGTGAAGTCCAGCGCCTCGTCCCAGGAGCACTCCGTGAACTCCTCGTCCCGCGTGCGCCGCATCAGTGGCGCGGTCAGCCGGTCGGGGTGGTTGACCTGCTGGTAGGCGTTGATCCCCTTGGGGCACAGCCGCATCCGGTTGATGTCGTGGTTGCGGGGTTCCACGCCGAAGACCTTGCCGCCCTTGTCGACGCGCAGGTACATCCCGCACTGCACGCCGCAGAAGCAGCAGTGGGTGGGGACGAGGGTCTCGCCGTTCTGGTCGGCGTGCCACTGGTCGGCGGGGATGCCGCCGGCGTCGCGGAAGTTGCGGGTGCCGGGCGGGGCGATGGACGGGTCGATGGATACGGCTACGGGCCGGGACGCGGCCTGGGCGGGGTCCGTCGCGGTCACTTGAAGCCCTTCTTGACGCGGTTGAGGTAGGCGCTGCCGCGCAGGACGCGCTTGCAGCGCGGGCAGTACTCGGCCCAGGCGTCGAAGTCGAGCTTCAGGTCCTTCATCGTGTCGCGCAGGTTCTCCACGTAGGGGGCCGTGTCGACGGGCTCCGCGCAGCGCTTGCAGTGGAAGACCTGTTCGTCCTGGCGGGCCGTGTACTTGAAGAGCTGCATGCCGACGGCGGCCGGGCGCTGGACGATGTGGAAGAACTTCCCGAAGGGGATGTAGATGAGGGTGAACACCACCGACACCATGTGCAGGATGGCCAGGAACTCGTATCCGCCGCCGTGCAGGAAGATCGACGAGAAGGTCAGCAGCAGACCGGTCACCGAGACCACGATCAGGCAGATCAGCGGCAGCAGGTCGTAGGCGAAGCGCTGGCCGGTCATGGCGCCGCGGTCCTTCATCCGCCGCCACAGGAAGTACGAGGCCCCGGGGATGACGAGGACGGCCGCGATGTCCAGGCCGTGGAACATCAGCCAGCCCAGGAGGTCGAGGGAGTCGAAGCCGAGGACCTTGACGCCCCAGATCCGCATCTCGTACCCGGGCCCGGTCGCGCTGTCCCCGGTGAAGGTGAACCAGCCCCAGGTCAGCGGGAAGGTGATCGCCGCGGCGAGGAGGCAGCCCCAGAACATGAGCTGGTGGGCGATCCAGCGGGAGCGCGAGCGGGCGCCGAGGAACTTCTGGAAGCCGAGGTAGGTCGCGATCATCTTCGGCAGGGCGGTGGGTGCCCTGCGGAAGTTGTCGGCGGAGAAGAAGCTGCCGAAGCCCTTCTTGAAGAGGCGGCGCGCTCCGGGCGCCGAGACCCACACCGTGTACCGGTAGGCCACGCCGAAGGCCAGGAAGACGGTGGCGACGGCGTACGGCAGCAGGGCGGAGTCGAAGTCGCGCAGCAGGCGGCTGCCGAGCACGATCGCGATGACGAGCAGGAGCGAGACGACCGTGCCGGCCAGGGTGGCCCGTGCGGTGACGGACCGCCCGGCCGGCCGGGGGGTCTCGGGCGCGGGTGGGGGCGGCGGCGGGGGCGGCGCTGCTTCGATGACGTCTGAGGGCTCGGACACAGCACCACGCTAGGTGGCCTGTACCGATTCGGCCCGTTTTGCCTAGGTCATCGGTGCGCCGTCCGGGTGACCTCCACCAGCAGCCGCGGCGGGCCCCGGCGGGCTCCGGCGGTCCCCGGCCCCGGCCCCGGCGCCTCAGACCGCGTACAGTCCCCGCGCCGCGAAGACCGCCTTGGCCTCCGCGACCTGCCCGGCGGTCGGAGCCGGCGTGTCCCGGAGGGTGAACTCCATATCCAGCGCCTCCCACTTGCTCTCCCCCAGTGTGTGGAAGGGGAGCACGTCGACCCGCGAGACATTGCCGAGGGCGCCCGCGAAGGCCGCGACCCCCTCGACGTTCTCCCGGGCGTCGGTCAGCCCCGGCACCAGCACGAAGCGCAGGTGCACCTCCTTGCCGAGGCCGGCGAGGCGGCGGGCGAACTCCAGGGTCGGTTCCAGCGGGCGCCCGGTCACCTTCGTGTACGTCTCCCGGTCCCAGGACTTGATGTCCAGCAGGACCAGGTCCACGTCGCGCAGCAGCGCGTCGGTGGCGCGGGCCCCGAGGAAGCCGGAGGTGTCCAGGGCGGTGTGCAGCCCGAGGTCGTTCTTCATCCGGTACAGCAGCTCGCCCGCGAAGACGGGCTGGAGCAGCGGCTCTCCGCCGGAGAGCGTGGCGCCGCCCCCGGAGGCGGCGATGAACCGGGTGTACTTGCGGGCCTCGGCGATGACGTCGTCCGCCGAGGTGCGCTTGCCGTCGCGCATCCGCAGGGTGTCGGGGTTGTGGCAGTACAGGCAGGTCAGCGGGCAGCCGGACAGGAAGGTGACGAACCGGGTCCCGGGGCCGTCGACCCCGGTGGACAGGTCCCACGAGTGCACCGAGCCCTCGCTCGGCCGCTGGGTGGCGGCGGCGGCGGGCGTCCGCCCGGCGCTCACGCCGATGGCGTCGGCGTGGCCGACGGGCAGGCTCGTACCGAAGAGGACGGTCATGGCGGGTGCTCCAGCTTCCGGGTTCCGGGGACCGATCTGGTGGCGCGCGGTCCCGGGGCCGGCTGGGGGCCGGCCCCGGGGCGCACGGTGCGGGTGCGCGGTGCGGGTGCGCGGTGCGCGGGTCTCCCGCGGGGGTCAGAGAGAGCCGTGGAAGGTGCGGTTCAGCACGTCGAGCTGCTGAGCGCGCGTGAGGCGGACGAAGTTCACCGCGTAGCCGCTGACGCGGATGGTCAGCTGCGGGTAGTTCTCCGGGTGCTCCATGGCGTCCATGAGCGTGTCGCGGTTGAGCACGTTCACGTTCATGTGGAAGCCGTCGACCGCCATGTAGCCGTCGAGGACGCCCGCCAGGTTCTTGATCCGCTCCTCGGGGGTGCGGCCCAGGCCGTCGGGGGTGACGGTGTTGGTCAGCGAGATGCCGTCCTCGGCGTCCGCGTAGGGGAGCTTGGCGACCGACAGCGCCGAGGTGACGTAGCCGTGGGTGTCGCGGCCGTTCATGGGGTTGGCGCCCGGGGAGAACGGCTCGCCGGCGCGGCGTCCGTCCGGCGTGTTGCCGGTCTTCTTGCCGTAGACGACGTTCGAGGTGATCGTCAGTACCGACTGGGTGTGCTCGGCGCCGCGGTAGGCCGCGTGCCCCCGCACCTTCTTCATGAACTCCTCGACGAGCCGGACGGCGATCGAGTCGACGCGGTCGTCGTTGTTGCCGTAGGCCGGGTAGTCGCCCTCGACGGTGTAGTCGGTGACGAGGCCGGTTTCGTCGCGGTGCGCGGTGACCTTGGCATACTTGATGGCGGACAGCGAGTCGGCGGCGACCGAGAGGCCGGCGATGCCGCAGGCCATGGTGCGGCGCACGTCGCGGTCGTGGAGCGCCATCTCGATGCGCTCGTACGCGTACTTGTCGTGCATGTAGTGGATGACGTTGAGGGCGTGGACGTAGGTGTCGGCGAGCCACTCCATCTGCGCGTCGAACGTGGCCATCACCTCGTCGTAGTCCAGGACCTCGGAGGTGATCGCACCGGTGGCCGGACCGACCTGGGCCCCGGACTTCTCGTCCCGGCCGCCGTTGATCCCGTAGAGCAGGGTCTTGGCGACGTTCACGCGGGCGCCGAAGTACTGCATCTGCTTGCCGACCGGCATGGCCGAGACGCAGCAGGCGATGGCGGTGTCGTCGCCGAAGCGCGGGCGCATCAGCTCGTCGGACTCGTACTGCACCGAGGAGGTGTCGATCGAGACGCGGGCGCAGAACTCCTTGAAGCCCTGCGGCAGCCGCGGCGACCAGAAGACCGTCAGGTTCGGCTCGGGCGCCGGGCCGAGGTTGTACAGGGTGTGGAGGTAGCGGAACGAGGTCCTGGTGACCAGCGGACGGCCGTCCTCGCCCATGCCGCCGATCGACTCGGTGACCCAGGTGGGGTCGCCGGAGAAGAGTTCGTCGTACTCCGGGGTGCGCAGGAAGCGGACGATGCGCAGCTTGATGATGAAGTCGTCGACCAGCTCCTGGGCCTGCTCCTCGGTGAGGAGGCCGGCCTCGATGTCGCGCTGGAGATAGACGTCGACGAAGGTGGAGGTGCGGCCGAGCGACATGGCCGCGCCGTTCTGCTCCTTCACGGCGGCCAGGTAGGCGAAGTACAGCCACTGAATGGCCTCGCGGCCGGTCCGCGCCGGGCCGCAGATGTCGTAGCCGTAGGAGGCGGCCATCGCCTTGAGCTCGGCGAGGGCGCGGATCTGCTCGGAGAGCTCCTCGCGCAGGCGGATCGTCTCCTCCAGCGAACGGTGGCCCGCGGGGAGGGAGTTGAACTCCTCCTTCTCCTCCTTCTTGGAGGCGATGAGGCGGTCGACGCCGTAGAGGGCCACGCGGCGGTAGTCGCCGATGATGCGGCCCCGGCCGTACGCGTCCGGCAGGCCGGTGACGATGCCGGCCTTGCGGGCGGCGCGGATGTCGGGGGTGTACGCGTCGAAGACGCCGGCGTTGTGGGTCTTGCGGTACTCCGTGAAGACCTTCTCCAGGTCGTCGGAGACCGGGTAGCCGTAGGTCTCCAGGGCGCCGGCGACCATGCGCCAGCCGCCGAAGGGCATGATCGCGCGCTTGAGCGGGGCGTCCGTCTGGAGGCCGACGATCAGGTCCTTGTCGCGGTCGATGTAGCCGGGGGCGTGCGCGGTGATCGTCGACGGGATGTCGTGGGCGACGTCGTAGACGCCCTTCTCGCGCTCCTGCGGGAACTTGTCCGTGATGGCCTTCCACACGGCGGTGGTGCGCTCGGTGGGGCCGGCGAGGAAGGTGTCGTCCCCCTCGTACGGCGTGTAGTTCTGCTGGATGAAGTCGCGGACGTCGATGGCGTCACGCCACAGGCCGCCCTTGAAGCCCTTCCAGGCCTCGCCGTTCTTCGTGGTTTCCGCAGGAGTGGCAGTCATCGCCCGCACCTTCCTCAGTCGCCTCATTGCTTGTATCCATTGCACGCCTTTTGATCGATCATTTGGCGCCGCGTTGGTCCCGAACTGGGGCCCAGAAGTCCCCCCGCTTCCGGGATCGAGGACCCCGAACCCCGCCTGACCAGGCATTTCGATCGGGACCAAAGCCCTTCCCCTGCTTGTGAAAGTTTTCACAAGCAGGGGAAGGGGCTCGGCCGTCCTTCCGGCCGACCGGGCCCAGCCCTGTCGGCCGGGCTCCCGCGGCACTAGCTCGGCGCTTCCGCGCCCTTCCGGGCGTAGAACCACCAGGCCACGGCCACACAGCTGGCGTAGAAGGCGACGAAGCCCCACATCGCGCTGGTCACGGCGAAGTTGGCGAACATCGCCGGGATGAAGAAGAAGCCGTAGGCGGCGATGGCCGCGGTGAAGCCGGTCACCGCGCCCGACTCGATCTCGGCCTGCTTCAGGGCCTTCGCGTACGCGGGGGTGCCCTCCGTCAGGCCCTTCAGGTGCTGGCCGCGGAAGATGACCGGGATCTGGCGGAAGGTCGAGCCGTTGCCGATACCCGAGAAGAAGAACGCCGAGAGGAAGCAGAGGAAGAACCCGTAGAAGGAGCCGGTGCCGGAACCGGCCGGCAGGAAGGTGATCACGCCGATGATCGACGCGCCCATGCCCGCGAACGACAGGATCGTCACCCGCGCGCCCCCGAACCTGTCGGCGATCCAGCCGCCGGCCCAGCGGGCCAGCGCGCCGAGCGCCGGGCCCATCCAGGCGTAGGTGGCCACGGAGTACGCCGGGAAGGTGGTCTTGATCAGCAGGGGCAGGGCCGCCGCGAAACCGATGAAGGAGCCGAAGGTGCCGACGTAGAGCCAGGTCATCACCCAGTTGTGCTTGCGCTTGAAGATGATCTTCTGCTGGCTGAAGGGGGTGGAGGCCACCTTCAGGTCGTTCTGGCCGAACCAGGCGACGGCCGCGAGCACGATCAGGACCGGGACCCACACGAACGCGGCGTTCTGGAGGTAGATCTCCGTGCCGTTCGCCTTCTTCTGGCCCGTGCCGATCGCCAGGACCGAGGAGGTGATCAGGATCGGGGTGAGCAACTGGACCACGGAGACGCCCAGGTTGCCCAGGCCGCCGTTGATGCCCGTCGCGTTGCCCTTCTCCTGCTTCGGGTAGAAGAAGCCGATGTTGGCCAGGGAGGAGGAGAAGTTCGCGCCGCCGATGCCGCAGAGCGCGGCGATGGCGACCATCGTGCCGTAGGAGGTGCCGGGGTCCTGCACCGCGAAGCCCAGCCACAGCAGCGGCACGATCAGCACGACCGTGGAGACCGCCGTGAAGCGGCGCTGGCCGGTCATCGGGCCGATGAAGGTGTAGAGGATGCGGGCGCTGCCGCCCGTGATGCCGGGGACGGCCGTCAGCCAGAACAGCTGCGACTGCGAGAAGCCGAAGCCGACGTCCTTCAGGTTGGTCGCCGTGATGCTCCAGACCTGCCAGACCACGAAGGCCACCAGCAGGGCCGGCACCGCGATCCACAGGTTGCGGGTGGCGACCTTCCTTCCGGTGGACTGCCAGAAGGACGGGTCCTCGGGCGTCCACTGCGCGATCGTGCGCCCGGGGCGGTACTGCTCCGGATCGGGCACCTGCACTCGGCCGGTCGCCGGCCGCACGTCCTGCTGGGCGGAACTCATGGCACGTCCTGAACGTTGAGAGGGGCGGAGAACTGAAGCTGAAGGTCCTGACTCCTTCAGGGTCCGCCCGCCGGGCGCCCGCCATCAGGGGAGAACGTCGCAGGGGCGACGGGCCCAAGTCCCGCCGCACACGGCCCGTTGGCACGGCGCGCGCAGAGCCTTAGGGCCGGGATGAGTCCGCCCGGGGCACACGGATGGTGAGGGCCGCGCGCCTCGCCTGCCGAACCCCGCGGGGCTGCTGTCCTGGCCGCATGGCTCTGGTGTACGTACCCATGACCGCCCGCAGCCGGGACGAGGGCCACCGGGCCTCGACCCCGCTGGAGCTGTTCTTCGACCTCTGCTTCGTCGTCGCCGTGGCCCAGGCCGGGGCGCGGCTGGTGCACGCGCTCGCCGAGGGCCATCCCGGCACGGGCGTGATCGGCTACTTCTTCGTCTTCTTCGGCGTGTGGTGGGCGTGGATGAACTTCACGTGGTTCGCCTCCGCCTACGACTGCGACGACGTGCCCTACCGGATCGCCACGCTCGTCCAGATCACCGGCGTGCTCGTCTACGCGGCCGGGGTGAGCCAGGCCTTCGACATGAACGACTGGACGGTGGCCGTCATCGGCTACCTGATCATGCGGGTGGCGCTCACCGCCCAGTGGCTGCGGGCCGCCGCGGGCGAGAGCGGCGAGGCCCGCACGGCGAACCTGAAGTACGCGGCCGGGCTGGTCGTCTGCCAGGCCGGCTGGGTGGCGCTGCTGTTCGCACCGGACGGCTCGAAGCGCTGGCTGTTCCTGCTCCTCGTGGCCGCGGAGCTCCTGGTCCCGGTGTGGGCGGAGCACGGACACCCGACGCCGTGGCACGCCCACCACATCGTGGAGCGCTACGGCCTGTTCACGATCATCGTGCTGGGCGAGACGATCGCCGCGAGCACGGTGGCCGTGAAGTCGGCGATCGACGAGCACGAGGCGCTGGGCGAGCTGCTTCCCCTCGCCGCCGGCGGGCTGCTGATCGTCTTCGCCGCGTGGTGGATCTACTTCGCGGCCCCGATGCACGAGCGGCTGACCTCCAACCGGGTGGCGATCCCCTGGGGTTACGGACACCTGCTGGTCTTCGCCTCGGGCGCGGCGATCGGCGCCGGCATCGAGGTCGCGGTCGAGCACGCGGTCGGCAAGGCCCACATCTCCCAGACCGCCGCGAACGCGTCCGTCACCGTCCCGGCCGCGCTCTTCCTGCTGATGGTCTGGCTGCTGCACTCCCGCCACTTCAAACGGGGTCCGGCCCAGCAGCTGACCCTGCCGGTCGCCGCCGCCGCGGTGCTCGCCTGCGCGTGGGCGGGCACGTACGCGGTCCTGTACGCGGGCCTGGTCTCGGCGGCGGCCGTCGCGGTCGGCCTGATCCTCGCGGTACGCGCCGGCCGTCCGGCCGGGTGACCGCGCCCTCCCGGACGGAGTCCCGGGGACGGCGCCGGGCCCCGGGCCGTCACTCCGGCGCCGTCCCCGCCGTTCTCAGCGCAGGACGCCACGGCGGCGACAGGAAGAGGCTGCTCGGATGACACTCCCCCCACAACGGCACGGCACCGGAACCGACCCCGGCAGGGAACTGGCCGACCCGGCCTTCTGGAAGGCTCCGCCCGCCCACCGCCTGGCGGCCTTCGCCCGCCTGCGCGCCCTCGACTCCCCCGTGTTCGTCCCCGAGGGGACCACCGGGCACTGGGCCCTCGTACGGCACGCGGACGTGCAGGAGGCGAGCCGGCTCCCCAAGGTGTTCGCGAGCGCGCCCGGGGTGACCACGCCCGAACCGGCCCGGTGGGTGCGGGCCCTCTTCGGGGACTCGATGGTCAACCTGGACGGCGCGGACCACGCGCAGCTGCGCAAGATCGTGCAGCGGGCCTTCACGCCCCGGCTGCTCGCGGCGGCCGAGGAGGACGTCCATGCGGTGGCCGCCCGGATCGTGGACGACGTACTGGCCCAGCGGCCGGAGGAGTTCGTCTCGGCGGTGGCCTCCCGGCTGCCGCTGGAGGTCATCTGCAACATGATGGGCATCCCGGAGCGCTACCGCGCCGAGATCGCCGACCGCGTCAACCACGCCTCCGAGAACATCGGCGTGGAGCGGGGCCTCGCCTCCCGGCTGCGGATGCCCGGCCGCGGGCTGCGGGCCCTGGCCCGCATGCAGCGGATGGTGGCGGGGATCGGCCGCGAGCGGCGCAAGAACCCGACGGACGACCTGATCTCGGCTCTGGTCACCGCGAACGTGGACGGGCAGGCCCTCGGCGCCCGCCAGCTCGGCGCGTTCTTCTCCCTGCTGATGGTGGCCGGGGTGGAGACCACGCGCAACGCCATCACGCACGGCCTGACCCTGCTGACCGACCACCCGGACCAACGCGACCTGCTGCTCGGGGACTTCGAGAAGCACGCGGACGGAGCGGTCGACGAGATGATCCGCCACTCGACGCCGATCATCCAGTTCCGCAGGACGGTGGCGGCCGAACACACCTTGGGCGGACGCCTGTTCACGCCCGGCGAGAAGGTGGTGCTGTACTACGCCTCCGCCAACCGCGACGGGGACGTCTTCCCCCTGCCCGACGCCTTCGACATCACCCGCTCCCCCAATCCCCATCTGGGATTCGGCGGCGGCGGCCCGCACTTCTGCCTGGGCGCGCACCTGGCCCGGGTGGAGATGAAGGCCCTCTTCCGCGAGCTGCTGACCCGCCCGGTCGCGCTCCGCGCGGTCGGCCTGCCCGATCTCGCGGGCTCCAGCTTCGACAACCGGGTCCGCTCGCTGCGCTTCGCCTTCGAACAGCCCTGAGGGGCCGGCGGACCGGCCACCGGGCGGGCTGGGCGCCCGGCGGCCGGGGCGGGGGGGCCGCCGGAGCGGGAACGCCGGGTGCGGGCGGAGACTACCGCTGCAGGCGGCGCACCGCGAGGACCGCGTGGGCGCTGCCGGTGAGCACCGACTCGTCACCCGCGAACGCCTGCAGGGTCTCCGCCGAGACCGGCCGGCCGGGGGCCGCCTCGGGCCAGGCCCGCGTGGCGAAGAGGAAGTACGCCTGGCCGCTGTCGTCCGCCGCCTTGACCCACTCCGGCGGGGCGGTGCACTTCGCGTTCATGCCCGGCAGGGTCAGCGCGATCTGGTTGCCCTCCAGGAGGATCTGCACCGGGAAGCCGGCCGGGTTGCGGACGCCGTCCATCACCACGTCGCCGATGGGCAGGCCGATCTCCTCCAGCAGCCCGCGGGCGGCCGCCTCGCTCGCCGCCGGCCCGTCGGGTCCGTCGCCGAGGATGTAGGCGAGGAGGTAGGGAATGTCGTGGGCCTCTTCGGGATCGCCGATCCACGCGAGCACCGAAAGGGTGCCGAGCTTGGAGCGGTCGAGTTCGGCCTGGGTAGAAGTCATGCGCCGCACCTTAGTGGCCGGGGCCCCGTCCCTTTGACGCCGTTTCACCCGGCCGGGCTAGACGGCCCAGAATCCACCTCCGGAATTCGCCTGCATGTTCGTGTCCTGGTACTGGAGCCGCACGATGCGCGTGTTTTCCGGGATTTCGAACACCACCCAGCCTTCGGCCCGCTCACCCACCGCGAGGGAATCGAAGACGAGTGGTTTGCCGGTCGTGAGCTCACCGGTGGGCACCACCGGGTGGCGCTGCCCCGCGCCGTCGAGCGCCCACATGCGCCCAAGAGCCCCGTACGAGGCCCCGCCGACGTTGACGAAGGACATCGAGGCGGCCACCCAGCGCTTGCCGGCGGCCGGGGCGAAGTTCTTCTCCACGCT
Organism: Streptomyces sp. NPDC054961; assembly: GCF_053609145.1. NCBI lineage: Bacteria > Bacillati > Actinomycetota > Actinomycetes > Kitasatosporales > Streptomycetaceae > Streptomyces > Streptomyces sp. NPDC054961. Next base: position 79,498 of record NZ_JBSGWY010000033.1, read on the forward strand.
CACGGCCGGGTCCACGTACGCGTTGAGCACCACCTGCAGGTGACGGCCGACCTCCTTGCCCTTGACCCGTACGGAGTCACCCACGTGGGCGTCCTTCGGGGCGGCGCGTCGCACGGCCCCGCCCTCCTCCGCCACGGGGTCGTCCCCGGCGCCCGGTGCGCCGTCGTCCACCGGTACGGCGGGCGCCGCGGCCGGGGCGAGCGCGGCGCCCTCAGGGGCGCCGGAGCAGGCCGTGGCACCGAACAGCAGGAGCGGGAGGAGGGCCGCGGCGGCGAGGGCGGAAGCCGTGGAGGTGCGGGGGGAGGACTGACGCATGCGGGATCCCTTCGGGGATCTTCGAGGACGTATTACGGCCAGTTTCACGCGCCCGAGCAGGCAATTGCACTCACCGACACGAGCAGGCGGAACGCATTGCCCTCCATATGCCAGCACAATGCGTTCCGGCGGAATTCCGCAATCCCCCCGCAACCCCCGTCCAACAGGAGGAACGATGGCCGCGTCCGGCCCCCGCATGGCCCTGGCCGCACTCGCCGCACTGGGCGCCACGGCGGTATTCACCGCCCCGGCGAATGCCGCGCCCTACGGAAATGACATTTACGTATCTTCGGAAGCCCACATCGCCGAGGACGGCACGATCCACCTCTCCGGGGCCTACCACTGCACCTCCCCGTCGCGCTCCGGAGCGGTGCAGATCAAGGCGACCGTCGTCCAGGACGACGTCCGCCTCAGCATCGGCGCCGGCGAAGCACGGTGCGACGGCACCGAGCACGAGTGGTCGGCCCACGGCACGCTCCGGCTCACCCCGAGCATCCACGCGGGCGAGGCCATGGCCGAGGCCCGGCTGCAGGAGGTCCGCTTCGGCCGTCTGCTGCCGCGTTCGGTCGACACCATCGCCGAGTACGCCCACCCGGTCACGGTGATCGACCACCGGTAGACCGTCGGAGTGCGCGCGACGCCCCGTCCGGTAGCCGCCGCTACCCGGACCCGGGCGTCGGCGCGTCGGCGCGTCAGCGCGTCAGCCGGACAGCGGTGTCGGTGGTGTAGGCGTGCGGGCGGTGTCGGCAGCGTCAGCGGCACTCGGGCGCGACGCCCGTCATCGACATGAAGGCCACCGTCTGGCACCGCGGGTCCGCGTGCGGGCGCCCGGTCGTCCAGTCCACCACCTTCGGCACCCCGGCGGCGAGCAGCAGCAGCGCCAGGACGCCCGTCACGGCGCCCCTGTTCAGCCGGCGCACGGCAGAACCCGCGACAGGCGCACCACCGGCAGGACCCGCAGGATCACAATCCGTTCCCGTTCCATGGTCCGCATCTTCGCCCCACCTCGCACGACCCACAACTCGACGTGACCGATCGGTCACGGCGCGCTGCGCGCCGCGTGGCCCGCCGCGTCGAACTCGCACCACACCGCCTTGCCGTCGCCACGGGACTCCACGCCCCAGTGCGTGGCCAGGGCGTCCACCAGCAGCAGCCCGCGCCCGGTGGTCGCCGACTCCCCCGGCGTGCGCCGCCGCGGCCACACGCTGGAGCGGTCCTTGACCCAGAGCCTGATCCGCCGGACGGGCTCGGGCAGCACCTCCATCGTCAGCACCGCTCCGCCCTCGGTGTGCAGCAGGGCGTTGACCAGCAGCTCTCCCGCCGCCAGCTCCACGTCGTCGGCGAGCTCCGGCATGCCCCAGTCGCGCAGCGCCTGCCGCAGGGCGTAGCGGGCCTCGGAGAGCCCCTCCGGGTCCGCCTGGTGGACGTACTGGTGGATGCGCGGGGCCCGGTGGGTGCCCGGGTCGGGGGCCCGGCGCAGCACCAGCAGGGCCACGTCGTCCCCGGAGCCCCAGCGCTCCCACAGCCGGTCTGAGAGGTGGTCGGCGAGCGCCCCGGCCTCCTGGGGGCCGCTGCGGACCGCGTGGGCGAGGGCGTCCATGCCCTGGGTGATGGCGGTCCCGGGCTCCTCCACGAGGCCGTCGGTGCACAGCACGAGGGTCTCGCCGGGGACCAGGTCGAGCCGGGTCTCGGGGAACTCCTCCTGCTCGAAGGCCGTGGCCAGTCCGAGCGGGAGGCCGCCGCGCACGTTGGGCCAGCCCGTTCGCCCGTCCGTGTGCCGGATCAGCGGTCCGAGGTGGCCCGCGCGGACCGCCCGCACCCCTCCGCTCTCCAGGTCCACCTGCGCGTACATGCAGGTCGCGAACCGTTCGGTGTCGAGCTCGGCCAGGAAGCGCGAGGCGCGCGCCAGCACCGTGGACGGCGGATGGCCCTCGCCCGCGTAGGCGCGCAGCGCGATGCGCAGCTGGCCCATGATGGCGGCGGCGTGCGTGTCGTGGCCCTGTACGTCGCCCACCACGATCCCGACGCGGTCGCGGGGCAGCGAGATCACGTCGTACCAGTCCCCGCCGACCTCGCGCCCGCTCCAGGCCGAGTGGTAGCGCACGGCGATCTCCCCGCCGGTGATCTCGGGGATCCGGCGCGGGAGCATGGCGGCCTGCAGCATCGTGGCGAACTCGCGCTCCTGGTCGAAGAGGAGCGCCCGCTGGAGCGACTGCGCGACGATGCCGGCCAGGCCGAGGCAGAGGTTGCGCTCCTCGGGGCTGAACTCGGTGCGCCGCCGGTAGAAGAGCACCAGCCCGCCGATGGACTTGGCCTGGGCGATGAGCGGCAGGTAGGCGGCGGCGTCGTACTGGATGCGGTTGAGGTAGTCGGAGAGCAGCGGGAACTCGCCCGAGAGCTCCGCGAGCGAGGTGACGAAACGCGCCTTCCTGGTGAGCACCGCCTGCGACAGCGGCAGCGAGCCGTCCAGCCGGGTGAACTTCCGCTCGCTGAGGATCTCCAGGGACTCCCCGCTCAGGGCGATGATCTTCATGGTGCCGCCCTCGACCAGCCCCAGCGCCAGACCGTCCGCGCCGAGCCGTTCCAGCGCGCCCGCGCCCGTCAGGGTGGCCGTCACGTCGTCGACCGTCACCGCCCGCGACAGGGCCTCCGTGGTCCGCTGCACGATCGTGGCCTGCTGGGCACGCGCCGACTCCAGCTTGCGCAGCACCGTGAGGTGGGCGAGCTCCGCCGTGGCGTCCCGGACGATGCCGAGGATCCGCACGGGCCGGCCGTCACCGTCGCGCACCACCCGGCCCTGGGTGTGCGTCCACTGGTCGCGGCCGTCGCGCCGCTGCACCGTGAAGTACTGGCCGTACGTCTCCTCCCCGCTCTCCAGGACCGCCAGCACGGTGTCCGCGAGCCGCGCGCCGTCGTCGGGCGGGATCCGCAGCCCCAGGCCCTCGGGGGTGTCGTCGAACTCCTCCGGCTCCAGGTCGAAGACCGTCATCCCGGCCTCGTCCAGCACCAGGGTCCCGGCGACGAGGTCCCACTCGAAGCTGCCCATGCCGTTGAGCGCGAGCCGCTCGCCGGGGCCGGTGAGGGGGCTCGCGGACCTCTGCGCATCCGGTCTCTTGTCGCGTCGCTCCGCCGCTGCCACGAGACTCACACCACCTAACGGCCGGGCCAGCACGGCTGGGAAATGAGCCGCTCCCACTCTTCGTCAGGATGCCCCGGAAGGGTGCGTCCGGCCTCTCGCCAGCGTGTGACGAGGGAGAGGTAGATCGCCGTCGCGGGGTCGTACGGGGCCTGCGGGTACCGGCCGCTCCCGTACGCGGCCTGCTGCCCGTACGAGGGCTGACCGTACGGGGGCTGCTGACCGTACGAGGGCTGCGCGTACGAGGGCTGCTGACCGTACGAGGGCTGCGCGTACGAGGGCTGCGGACGGGGGTGCGGGGGCTCCGGCCTCGTGGTGGCCGGCTGTTCCCCGCGGCTGGCCGGAATCCTCACCCAGCCGCGGCCCTGTGGTCGCTCATCGCTCATCCCGGACCCCTCTCACGCTCTGTGCCCGGCCGCCGGCGCCCGGTCGGCCCGGGTCGCACCGCTGGAACCCGCCAGCGGGCCCCGCGCTCCCAGACGCCTGCGGACTCCTGCCACCAGTCTCCCCGCCGTGAAGCCGGCGCCGTGCACGAATCGCATGGAAGGGCCGAATGAGGGAGCCGTCAGCAGCCCCGCGAAGAACAGTCCCGGCCACGAGGACTCGAAGCCGGGGCTCAGCTCCGGCGTCCCGCTCTCCCCGACGGTCCCCAGCGCGGCCCGCAGCCCCGCGTCGAGCAGGTCCAGCCGGGCCAGGTCCGGGGTGAACCCGGTCGCCGCGATCACGTGCGCGGTGTCCAGTACGACGGACTCCCCGGCCGCGGTGGTCAGCCCGAGCCGGGTCCGCTCGCCGGACGCGACCGCCCGGTGCAGCCGGTGCCCGAGCAGGACGGGGACCCTGCGCTCGAAGCGCTCCCGCAGCCACCAGGCTCCGGCCGGGCCCAGGGCGGTCGCCGCGATCCGCTCCCGGGTGGGCGCGGGCAGCCTGTGCACCGCCCAGGGCAGCTCCGACCAGGCCCAGCTGCGCCAGCCGGTGCCCAGTCCGCTGTGCGGGTCGCGCAGGGCGCGCAGCGGGGGCCGCCGCAGCGGCTGCGGCACCGTGTTCCAGTTCAGCCGGGAGCGGCGGGCCACCAGGCACGGCCGGGCCCCCTGCTCCGCGAGCAGGGCCGCGGTCTCCAGGGCCGCCTGCCCGGCGCCGAGCACGGCGACCTCGCGGCCGGCGAAGCGGGTCAGGTCGCGGTGGCCGGTGCTGTGCGAGTAGTGGGCCGGGGGCAGCTCCCGGAGCGCGCCGGGGTACCGGACGAAGGGCATGACGCCCACGGCCAGCGCCACCGTCCGGGCGAGCAGGGGCGGCCCCTCGGCGGTGCGGACGCGGAATCCGTCGCCTTGCGGGGTGACTTCGGTGACGGTCGCCTCCTCCACCGGGGGTGCGGCATGGCGGGCGAACCAGAGCCCGTACGCACTGAACGTCCCGATGGGCAGCGGAGTTCCGTGTCCGGCCGCGATCCCGCGGCTTTCGCAGTACTCGGCCAGGGTGTAACGCCCGCCGGGCGCCGAGAGGTTGGAGGACCACGGCTCCGACTTCAGGTACATGCCCTCGGGCATGTGATCCCGCCAGGAGGCCATGGGCCGTCCGAGCACCCGCACCCCGAGCCCCGCGCCGGCGGCGTGGGCGGCGATCGACAGCCCGTACGGGCCCGCTCCGATCACCACGAGATCGTCCATCCGCGTCACCGCTGTCCCTCCAGTCTCATGGTCCCTCCCCCGACTTCTCTGATGTCCCGGCCTTCTCGCACGTCTCGGACCTCCTCGCCCGGCCCGTCACCGCGTCACCCCCGTCACGGCGTCACCGCGTCACCAGTTCGTCCGGCTCCGCGGGAGCCTCCGGCGGGCTGGGCCGCGAGGCACCCGGTCCGCCGGCCGCCGCCCCCGCCGGCAGGTCGCCGCCGCGCTGGCGCGGTGCCCGCGCGACGGCCCGGGCCGTGCGGCGGCCTTGCGCGGGGACTCCGCGCAGCACCCTCGCGGCCTTCCCCGCGCCCCGCCCCAGGAAGGCGGCGAGCATCGCGAGGAACGGCCGCGGGTCGTCGGCGGCGAACCAGGCCACCTCCACCCGGCCCCGCTCCCCGCGCGGCAGCGCCCGTACGGACCGGTCGGCGTCGGCGCGGGTCCCGGGACCGGCGACGGCTCCGGCGGCCGCCGGAGCGGGCACGGCCGGGGCGCGGCGCGGGAGGGAGCGGGAGCGGAGGGCCGACAGCAGCGCGTAGTTCTCCGCCACGAAGACGCGTCCCGGCCCGCCCGAGGGCTCCGGGACCCGCTGGCCCGTCAGGTCCAGGTACATCGCCTGGACCACGTCCAGTCCCGCCGTGTCGGTGAAGAGCCGGAACTGCGCCCCCGGCCGGGGGTTGAAGTCCACCAGCCGGAAGACCCCGCGCTCGTCGCGGCGGAAGTCCAGGTCCAGGATCCCGTGGTAGGCCAGCCGCTCGGCGAGGCGCAGCCCGGCCTCCTCCACCGCCGGATCGGGCAGCCACCGCCCGACCGCCGTGAGCCCCGTCCGCACCGGCCAGGACATCTCCTTGCGCCCCGACCCGGCGATCAGCGGATGCCCGCCCCGGCTGAACGCCCCGTGGAAGAACCAGTCGGTGTCCGGCCCGGCGGGCAGGAACCGCTGGAGCAGCAGCCGGCTCCCCGCCTCCGCCGAGCGCTCGTACAGCCTCCGCGCCTCGGCGGCCGAGTGGACCAGGGTGGTGCTGCGCAGGTCCGTGCCCGAGGGAAGCAGCCAGGGCTGGCTCCACTTGGCGATCACCGGAAGGCCCAGCCGCCACGCGGCCTCCGCCGCCTCGGCCCCGCCGGCCGGGATCACGGTCTCCGGGTGCGGGACGTCCCAGCGGGCGCACAGCCTGGACAGCTCGGCCTTGTCCGCCACCCGCGCGGGAAGGTTGTCGGGCTGATGGGGGATCCGGAAACGGTCCGTCAGCATCGGCGCGACCCGGGACACCGCGATCGCGCTCAGGTCGTCCATCGCGATGAGCACGGCCGGACGGCCGATCCGCTCGGAGACCCCGGTCAGGCACTCCAGCAGCGCTTCGGGCGCCTCGGGGTCCAGCCCGCCGGACGGTCCGGGATGCACGGAACGCAGGTAGCGCGAACGCCCCATGGGACCTCCCCCGGCCTCGACGACGGCATGGACCTCCACGCCCTTGCGCCCGAGCGATCTGACGGCGCCGAGGGTTCCGTGGTGGAACGGATTCCGATCGAGTCTGAGCAGAACTGCGGGCACTTGGTTGGGATGCGCGTGCATGAGAACGGTGTCTTTCACCTAGTCGGACCAAGCGGGGAGGATGCGCACCTGCGAATGGCCTAGGCAGACGTCACCGGACAGGCCATTCGTCAGATCTGATGTCTAACGTCTCTCGTAAGCACACCGGTTCAGGAAAGCTCGGGAGAAGCCATGGCCAGACCACGCCGCCGACTGGCGAGCACCTGCATCGGCACGGTCACGGCCGGGCTGCTCGCCACCGGGGCCGCCCTCGCGGCCCCCGAGGAACAGGGCGCGGGCTCCGACATCGCCATGGGCGCCTATCTCGACTACGGGCCGTCGGGAGTGGCCCGGATCCCGTTCCTGTCGCACTGGCTGGGCGGCAAGGAGATCCGGGTCGGACACACCTATCTGCCCGGTGACCGGTGGGCCGGCATCGAAGGCGACGTCAACTTCCTGGAGAACTGGGCCGACTGGCGGCGGGCCCGGGACGACCGGATGTTCGTCCTCAACGTGCCGATGCAGGAGCGCAACGAGGCCCGGGTCCCGGACTACCAGGTCGCCCAGCTGATCCGGGCGGGCGCGGACGGCCAGTACGACCGGCACTTCAGGAAGCTCGCCGAGCGACTGGTGGCGCTGGGCGTCCCGGACACCGTGATCGTGCTCGGCTGGGAGATGAACGGGGTCACCTACACCCACCGCTGCGGACCCGATCCGGAGAGGTGGAAGGCGTACTGGAAGCGCGTCGTCAACACGATGCGCGCGGTGCCCGGCCAGAAGTTCAAGTTCGATTTCACCCCGAACCGCGGCACAGACGCCATCGGCTGGACCAAGTGCTACCCGGGTGACGACGTGGTCGACATCGTCGGAATGGATTCGTACGACCAGGCTCCCGGCCGGACCTTCGACGAGCAGATCAGCCAGCCGTACGGGCTCCAGCAGCACGTCGACTTCGCGAAGGCACACGGCAAGCAGATCTCGTTCCCGGAGTGGGGACTCTTCCGCAACGGGGACAACCCGGAGTACGTGCGGCGCATGCTGAAGTGGATCGAGCAGCAGAAGCCGCTCTACCACACCATCACCGACTACTGCCCGCACGGCGTGTGGCAGTGCAAGCAGAACCCCGGGTCGGCGAAGGTCTTCCGCGACGCCCTGACGCCCGAGAAGCCCGGCCCGGTGATCCCGACCCCGGTGGTGCCGACCCCGGTCATCCCGACCCCGGTGGTCCCGACCCCGGTCATCCCGACGCCCGTGGTGCCGAGCCCGCAGATCCCCACGCCCGAGATCCCGACGCCGGTCGTCACGCCGCCGCCGATCCCCGTGCCGAGCCCGGTCGCCCCGAGCCCCGAGGTCCCGAGCCCGGTCATCCCGAGCCCGGTCGCCCCGAGCCCGGCCGTCCCGAGCCCCGTCGCCCCGAGCCCGGATCTCCCGGTGCCGGTCGAACCGAGCCCGGCCGTCCCGAGCCCGGCCGTCCCGAGCCCGGCCGTCCCGAGCCCGGCCGTCCCGAGCCCCGTCATCCCGAGCCCCGTCGCCCCGAGCCCGGATCTCCCGGTGCCGGTCGAACCGAGCCCGGCCGTCCCGTCCCCCGAGGTCAGCCCGGAGGTCCCGAGCCCCGACCCGAGCCCGAGCCCCCTCGTGCCCGAGCCCGTCCCCGTGGTCCCGTCCCCTCAGGTGCCGTCCCCGGTGCCCTCGCCGGTCGTGCCGAAGCCCCAGCCCGAGAAGCCGCCCGTCAACAGCACGCAGTGGTGCGTGCCGCTCAACTTCGGCGAGTGGCTTTCCAAGCTGGTCGGCAGGCAGTCGTTCTGCGTCAAGATCGACTGGGGCAGGGACTCCGGTTTCTGGCCCTTCTAGACGGGACGGCGGGGTCATCGGATCCGCAGTTCGTTGAGCCGTGCCCGCCAGTCCCGGGCGGCCGGCAACGCCTCGCGCAGCACCTCCACCGCCCGCCCGCGCCCCGCCACCTGCGACTCGTGCAGCCGCAGCAGGGGCGCGAGCGCGGCCGTGGACAGCAGGAGCCGCTGGTTGACGACCGTCCGCGGCCGCCAGTGGTTCTTGTACGGTTCGCTGCCCCGCAGGAAGCTCACCACCGGGCGGCCCTCGGCGAGCGCGCGGTTGGTCTCGTAGCGCAGCAGCAGCGTCGTCACGTCGACCTTCCGGTCGCGCAGGTCCGGGTCGGCCCCGTAGAGGTAGCCGCCGCTGAGCGCGCCCGACAGCAGGGTGAGGTTGGCGGCCACCACCTTCCCGTCGAGCCGGAACTCGGCCAGCCGCCCCTCCCCGGCCCGCACCATCCGCCGGGTGGCCCGGGTCAGGTGCTCGGCGAACCGCGGCTTGAGGTGCTCGGGGGTGACCCCGCGGCCCCGCCACTGCTTCTCGTGCAGCCGCAGCAGCGTCCGTACCGCACCCGGTACTTCCTGCTCGGTGACCTCGTGCTCCTCGATCCCGGCCGCGTCGCTCTTGCGGAGCTTGGCCCGCACCCGCTGCGCGCCGGAGGACGGCATCCGCTTGACCAGCTCGTCGAAGGGCATGGCCGGCAGCTCCATGCACGTGGAGTCGGTGAGCTTGCTGCCGATCCCGGGCCAGGCCGCGTACACCGCCTCGGCGGCCGCCCCCGGCCGGACCTCGCGCAGGTCGACGACCGCGCCCCGGGCCGCCCGGTGCAGGCCGTTGGCCAGCGCCGGGACGACCTGGTCGGCGTACCGCTCGGCGACCAGCACGTCGAAGTAGTCGGTGATGCCCCCGCCGAGCGGCACGAGCAGCGGCAGCGGCCGGTGCACGAGCATCAGCGCGGCGGCGCCGACCAGCTCCTGCCCGCGCCGTACGAGGACGATCCGCAGCCGGCCGTCCTTGCCGTAGGACAGCCACCAGGAGTGCAGCCAGGCGTGGCTCTGGAAGGGGGTGGCGGTGGGACAGCCGCGGACGAGCCGGTTCCACGGCTCTTCCAGCGCGGCGAACTGCCGGGGGTCGCGGCACAGCGTCACCGACAGGGCCCCGGTGGAGCCCGGAGTCATCGCACGGACTCCTTCTCCTTGGTCTCGCTGTGGTCGCCCTGCGCGGGCAGCGAGGCGAACTCGCCGACGGCCGGGACCACGGCGTCCGCCTCCCGCGCCCTGCGGCGCCCGGCGGGCCGGGCCAGCATCCACAGACCGCCCAGCAGCCCGCCGGCGCACAGCCCGACGGCTCCGCCGAGGGCGGGGGACGCGGAGGCCGGCTCGGTGGGGGCGACGGCCTGGTTGAAGAGGAGCAGCTGGACGCCGGTGTTCTTCGCGGCCTGGTTGCTGCTCAACGACAGCGCGTCGGCCACCGCGTTGGCGATGTCGGCGGCCTCGGAAGGGCTCTTCGCGGTCCCCGTGATCGCGATCATCGGGGACTCGGGAGAGGTCTCGGCGCGGACCCGCGTGCGCAGCTGCCGCACGCCGATGCCCGCGCGGGGCTGGGCGTAGGCGAGGGTCGAACTGCTGGTGGCGATCCGGGCGTAGGCCTGGGCGAAGCCGAGGGCGGTGGCCGGCTCCGTGGTGTCGTCGGGGACGGCGACCACGTAGCTGGTGGCGGCGTACTCGGGCGCCTTGAGCACCCCGTACGCCCCGCCCGCGGCCAGCCCCAGCAGCGCGGCGACGGGCAACGGCCACCACGCGGGCGGCGGCAGCAGCCGGACCCGGCGGCGGTGGGTGGACTTCTTCTGCTCGGCGGTGTCAGCCATGTGCGTGCCTCTTTCCTGGTGGAGGAGTGGTGGTTTCGGATCCCCGGTGCGGGACCCCTGCGGAAGCGCGGTCAGCCGGCCTCGCCGCCCCCCGGCGCCGCCCGCGGCCCGGTCGCCGGCCCCGGCACGGAGGCCGTCTTCGGCCCCGCCAGGGGGTCCCTCCCGGCGGTGGCCTCGGGAGGCTGGGGCGCGGGTGTCCGGGAGCCGGCCCCGGGCGAGGGCACCGCGCCGTCCGCTCCCGCCGTGCGTCCCCCGGCCGGCGCGGCGGTCGTCACGAGGTCGTAGACCGACAGGAGCCGCTCGGCGCTGCGGGCGATGTCGTAGCGCCGCACCACCGCGGGCGGCGGCAGCCTGCGGGCGCCCGCCTCCATGTGCCCGCGCAGCGCGGCGACCAGTTCCTCGGTGCCCGTGCCGATCCGGCGCGCCCCCGGCGCCTGCGTCGCCGGCAGGTCGTCGATCGCCGGACAGGTGACGTGCAGCACCGGCAGCCCGGCGGCCAGCGCCTCGATCACCGCCAGCCCGAACGCCTCCTCGCGCGAGGGCGACACGAAGACGTCCATCGCGGCGAGCAGCGCCGGGATCCCCGGCGTCCGCCCGTCGGCGCTGTCGCCCAGCGGGTCCCGCTCTCCGAGCAGGTGGATCCGGCTCTGCGCACCCAGTTCGGCGGCCAGCGAGCGCAGCGCGGCCCGCTCCGGTCCGTCCCCGGCCAGCAGCAGGTGCGCGCCCGGCAGCGCCGCCACCGCCCGCACCAGCACGTCGAACCGCTTGCCCGGCACCAGCCGCCCGACCCCGCCGACGACGAACGCCCGCTCGGGCAGGCCGGTCCGGGCCCGGGTGGCCCGCCGTACGCCTTCGTCGAAACGGAAGCGGACGGCCTCGATCCCGTTCGGCACCACGTGCACCCGCGCGGCCGGTACGCCCCAGCCCTCCAGCCGGGCGGCGACCGTGTCCGACACGGCCACCGTGGCCGCGCCGAGCCGTTCGCTCGCCAGGTACAGCGCCCGTACCCCGCCCGACAGCGGCCGGCCCTCGATCTCGCCCTCGCCCAGGGAGTGTTCGGTGGCCACGACGCGGGCGACCCCGGCGAGCCGGGCCGCGAGGCGCCCGTACACGCAGGCCCGGTACAGGTGGGTGTGCACGAGGTCGTACCGGCCGCGCCGGATGAACTTGACCATGCGCGGCAGCGCTCCCAGGTCCCGGTTGCCGCTCATCCCCAGGTGCGCGACCCGGATCCCGTCCGCGCGCAGTCCCTCCGCCACCGGGCCGGGGTTGGTCAGCGTCAGGACCTCGCACGGCATCGGCATGTGCCGCAGCAGCAGCCGCAGTTGCTGTTCGGCGCCGCCGACGCCCAGGCCGGTGATGATGTGCAGCACCTTGTCGGCGGTCACAGCCGCACCGCCCGCCGGAGCTCCCGCACCCGGTGGCGCGCCTGCTTGATCCCCAGGCGCGCGCCGCCGTCGGCCTGGCTGATGTGCGTGCGGGGCAGCGCGTGCGGCCCGGCGAGCCGCCCGGGGTCGATCGCGCAGGCGTACGCGTACCCGGCGTCCCGGGTCGCGGCGACGACCCGGGCGTCGAGGTGCCCGTACGGGTAGCAGAACCCGGCGGGCAGCGTCCCGGTCAGCTCCCGGATCAGCTCGCGGCTGCCCCGCAGTTCCTGCTGCAGCACGTCGTCGGCGGCCGCGGTGAGGTCCTGGTGGAGCAGCCCGTGCGAGCCGATCTCCTGCCCGGCGGAGGCGGCTTCGCGGATGCCCTCGGCGGTGAGCAGGGACTTGCGGGGGCCGAGCGGGTCCCACACGTTGTCCACGCCGAGGCGGCCCGGCAGGACGAAGAGGGTGGCGGTGAAGCCGAAGCGGCGCAGCAGCGGCAGCGCGCAGGTCAGGAAGTCGGTGTAGCCGTCGTCGAAGGTCAGGCCGACCAGTCCGGCGCCGCTCCCCGCCGCACGGGCCCGCAGCAGTTCGTCGACGGACACCCCGCGCAGGCCGCGGGAGCGCAGCCACAGCAGCTGGGCCTCCAGCGCGTGCGGGGTGACGGTGATGCCGTACGGGTCCTCGGCGGGATCGGTGAACTCGGCGACGGAGTGGTACATCAGGACCCACGGCGATGCGGTCCGGCGGGTGGGAACCAGCGCGGCGGCGGGCGCCGTATCGGTGTCAGCGGACATTGCGGAACCTCTGGGTGAGCTGGGAGGTGAGGTGAGCGGTGAGCTGGGCGAGCTGGCCGGGCAGGGCGGTGATCTCCAGCGCCCGTATGGCCATGCCGGTGGCCCCGAACATGGCCGGGACCAGCAGGCAGCCGAGGGCGGCGCTGACCAGGGGGTCGGGGATCATCGGGCCGGCGATCCAGCCGGTGACGCAGGCGGCGACGGCGGCGACCGAGAGCCGGCCGATGCTGATCGCGACCCGGCGGACCTGGATCGCGATGATCCGCGAGCCGAGACCGGTGAGCAGCAGGACGGCGGTGGTGGAGATGCCGGCGGCGTTGGCGGCGGCGATCCCGTAGGTGCCCCACCAGCCGACGGCGAAGGCCCCGGCGACGATGTTGACGAGGAGCCCGGCACCCATCGCGAGCGCCGGGAACCAGGTGGGCCGGGCGGTCGAGAAGAAGGGCCGGGACAGCGCCCCGACGAGACAGTGGCCGAGCAGTCCGAGGCCGTAGACCCGCATGACGGAGGCGGTGGCCTCGGTGTCCTGGTGGGTGAAGGCCCCGCGTTCGAAGAGCACTTGGATGATCTGGGGCGCGTACCCGATGACGAGGGCGGTGCCCATCAGGACGGCGAGGGAGGCGAGCGCCAGGTCCTGCTCCACGCGCCGCCGGGCCTTCTCGCGTTCGCCGCCGGCCATGGCCTGGGCGACGACGGGGAAGGTGACGGTGCAGATCATCAGGGACAGCACCATCGGCATCTGCGCGACCTTCTGCGCGTAGTTGAGGTGCGAGATGGCGCCGGGCGGCAGCGAGGCGGCGAGGAACCGCTCGACCAGCACCTGTGACTGCCGGAAGACGGCGAAGAAGATGACCGGGGCGATCACCCCGAAGGCGATCAGGGTCGGCCGGTCCCGGTCGCGCTGGCTGCGCGGCGCGCCCTTGGCGCGGGACGGCCCGAAGCCGACGTTGCGGATGAAGGCGGGCAGCTGGACCAGCGCCATCAGCATCCCGCCGACGGCGACCCCGGCGGCGGCGGCGCGCACCCCCCACAGGGCGTGCAGGGCCACCATGGTCCCGATGATCCCGACGTTGTACGAGACGTAGATGGCGGCGGGCGGGACGAAGGACCGGTGGGCGCGCAGCGCGGCGCTGAAGTAGCCGGCGATCCCGAAGGACAGCACGGTCAGGGCGGTCATCCGGGTGCATTCGACGGCGAGCCCGGGATCCGGCAGTCCGGGGGCGAGCAGGGCCACCACGAGCGGGGCGGCGACGATGAGCACGGACGCCACGGCGGCCAGGAGCACGGCCAGCCGGGGCAGCGTGGCCCCCACGAGCAGCCGTACGGGGTCCTGCGCGCGGGCCTCCTTGCGGGTGAGCCCGGCCCGGCTGGCGGCCCGGCGGGCCAGGGCGTGGCTGAACGCGGGCACCATCAGCAGCGCCATGGCGTCCTCGATGAGCAGCGTCGAGGCCATCTCGGGGACGGTCCAGGCGATGAGGAAGGCGTCGCTGTCGTGTCCGGCGCCGAAGAGGTGCGCGATGGTCTGGTCCCGCACCAGCCCGAACACGGCCCCGGCCGCGGTCAGTCCGGCGGTCACGGCGGCCGCCTTGGCCAGGGCGCCGGTCGCGCCGCCGCCGCCGCTCGCCGGGCGGCCCGCCCCGTCGCCCGGGGCCCGCGGGGTCCGGGGGCCCGGCGCCTTGCCGCGACCGGGGCCGCCCGCGGCGCGGGGGGCCCCGGGGCGCGCGGCGGGCGCGGGGCGCGGGGGCCCGGGGCGCGCGACCCCGGCCCCC
>NZ_JBSGWY010000034.1:0-19649 GCF_053609145.1 Streptomyces sp. NPDC054961
GCCCCCCGCCACCCACCCCCCCCTACTCGACGGCAGCGGGGGATGTGTCCCCGCGCGCCGCCGCCCCCCCCCCCCCCGCAACGGACCCGCACCCGCACCCGCCCACGGACCCGAACCGAACGGGTCAGCCTCGGGCCGGGCCCGAGGCCCGGTCAGGCCGGGCCTGGGCCAGACCAGGGCCGGGCCCGGGGCCCGGTCAGGCCGGGGCCGGGCCCGGGGCCGGCAAGGTCACCTCGAAGCGACAACCCCCCGGCACGTTCCTCACCACCGCCCGCCCCGCATGCGCCTCCACGATGCCCCGCACGATCGCCAGCCCGAGCCCCGCCCCCGCCGAAGGCACCGGCGTCCGCGCCGACGTGCCCCGCCAGCCCGTGTCGAAGACCCTCGGCAGGTCCTCCGCCGGGATGCCCCCGCATCCGTCCGTCACCGACACCACCACCGCGCCCGCCCGCAGCGAGGCCGCGATCGCCACCGTCCCGTCCGCCGGGGTGTGCCGGATCGCGTTGATCAGCAGGTTCGCGAGGACCCGGGTCATCTCCTTGCCGTCCACCTCCACCGGCAACCGGTCGACCGCCTCGCCGACCAGCCGTACGCCGCGCTCCCGCGCCAGCGGGTCCACCCCGGACAGCGCGTCACCCACCAGGTCGTACACGGACATCCGGCTCGGGCTCAGCGCCAGCGCCCCCGCGTGGATCCGGGACAGTTCGAACAGGTCCCCGACCATGGAGTTCAGCCGGTCCACCTCGGTGCGGATCTGGCGGTGGTAGCGCTCCGGGTCTTCGGCCATGCCGTCCTCGAGCGCCTCCGACATGGCCCGCAACCCGGCCAGCGGGGTCCGCAGATCGTGCGAGATCCAGGCCACCAGCTCCCGCCGGGACTTCTCCAGGGCCCGCTCCCGCTCCCGCGACGCGGCCAGTTTCCCGCTCGTCGCCGCCAGTTCCCGGGACAGCGAGGCCAGTTCCGCCGTCGCCAGTCCGGGCGGCGCCGCGAAACTGCCGCCGTCACCGAAGTCCCGTGCGGCCACCGAGAGTTCACGGCTCCGGGCCACCACCCACCGTCCCAGCAGCAGCGCGGTGGCCAGCGAGACCACCGCCGCCATCGCCACGACCAAGGTGACCACCCCGAGGTCGTGCCGGGAGAGGAACATCGCCTGGGCCACGGCGAGCGTCCCGGCCAGCATGGCCGTCACCGCCACGGCGGCGATCACGGTCAGGGACACCGCCACCGACCGGTGGCGCACCAGCCTCAGCACGAGCGCGCCGAGCGCCCCCGCGCACACCGCGCCACCGAACGCGAACAGGGCGATGAGCAGGACGTCCTTCACGCGGGGAGCTCCTCTCCCGAGCCGGCCGGGTACCAGCCGTCCGGCCGCGACCCGCCCGGTTCGAAGCGGTAGCCCACGCCCCACACCGTCTGGATCAGCCGCGGCTGCCCGGGGTCGTCCTCGACCTTGGCGCGCAGGCGGCGTACGTGCACGGTCACCGTCGAGAGGTCCCCGAAGTCCCAGCCCCACACCTCGCGCATCAGGTCCTCGCGGCCGTGCGCCTGTCCGGGATGCCGCAGGAAGTGCGCCAGCAGATCGAACTCCCTGACCGTGAGGGCCAGCTCACGGCCCTCCTTGGCGGCCCGGTGGGTGGCCGGGTCCAAGGTGATCCCGGCGCCCGTCAGCCTGGCCTCCCGTCCTCCGGCCGATCCGGCCGCTCCGGCGGCTCCGGCGTCCGCGGTGGCCGCCTGAGCCGCGCCGCGCCGCAGTACGGACGCCACCCGGAGGACCAGCTCCCGCGGGCTGAAGGGCTTCGTCACGTAGTCGTCGGCGCCCGTCTCCAGCCCCGCGATGCGGTCGTCCTCGTCCCCGCGGGCGGTCAGCATGATCACCGGCACGGGGCCGTTCGCCCGCAGCCTGCGGCACACCTCCAGCCCGTCCATCCCCGGCAGCATGAGATCCAGTACGACCAGGTCCGGGCGGGTCCGCCCGGCGCACACGAGGGCGGCCGGGCCGTCCGCGGCCGTCTCCACCGTGAAACCGGCGCGCCGCAGATAGCCCGTGACGACCTCGGACACGGTCGGATCGTCGTCGACGACCAGGATCCGGCCGGACGCCCCGGACGTCCCGGAGGCACCGGAGGCACCGGACGTCCCGAGGGCCTCGCGAGCCCCGGGTGTCGCGCGCACCCCGGGCGTCGATTCCGTCCCGCTACCGCTCGTACCGCCGCTGCTCGTGCCCGTGCCGCTCATGGCGTCCAGCCTCCCATCCGCCGACGCGGGTCGGCACCGCCGACGGGGACCGTGCGGGTCGACGTCCGCGTTTCGTAAGGAGTCCGCGGCCCTTTCGGGGGGCCGCGGTTCATACGGTGAAATCGTGAGCGAAACCCTGACGGTAGACGTCGTACTTCCCTGTCTGAACGAGGCCGAGGCCCTGCCCTGGGTCCTTGCCCGCATCCCCGCCGGCTGGCGGCCCCTGGTCGTGGACAACGGCTCCACCGACGGCTCCGCCGACCTCGCGCGCTCGCTCGGCGCGACGGTGGTGCGGGAGCCCCGGCGGGGTTTCGGCGCCGCCTGCCACGCCGGGCTGCTCGCGTCCGAGGCGGACCTCGTCTGCTTCTGCGACTGCGACGCCTCCCTGGATCCCGGGCTGCTGGCAGGCTTCGTGGCCGCCGTCGCCGCGGGCGAGGCCGATCTGGTGCTCGGACGACGACGACCCCAGGGCCGCGGCGCCTGGCCGGCGCACGCCCGGGCGGGGAACCTGGCGCTGGCCCGGCTGCTGCGCCGGCGCACCGGGCTGCGGCTGCGCGACCTGGGCCCGATGCGGGCCGCGCGCCGGGAGCACCTGCTCGGACTGGACCTCTCGGACCGGCGCTCCGGCTACCCGCTGCAAATGGTGGTCCGGGCGGCGGACGCGGGCTGGCGGATCCGGGAGGTGGACGTGCCGTACCTGCCGCGGTCGGGGAAGTCGAAGGTGACGGGCACCTGGCGGGGCACGTGGCAGGCGGTCCGCGACATGAGCCGGGTCCTGGCGGACCCGCCCGTGGTCCGGCCCGCCCTCGACTCCCCCGCCGGGGGTTCCCGATGACCACGCCGCGTACCCCGCATGCGTCGCCCTCGCCGACCTCGCCGACCTCGCCGACCTCGCCGACCTCGCCGACCTCGCCGACCACGCTGCTCGTGATCGCGAAGGAGCCGGTGCCGGGCCGGGTCAAGACCCGCCTCACGCCGCCCTTCTCCCCCGTCGAAGCGGCCCGGCTGGCCGAGGCCGCGCTCGCCGACACCCTCGCCGCCGTGGCCCGGACCCCCGCGGACCGCCGGATCCTGGTGCTGGAGGGCCGCCCCGGGCCGTGGCTGCCGCCGGGCTTCGAGGTGCTCCCGCAGGGCGCCGGAACCCTGGACCTGCGGCTCGCGGCGGCCTTCGCCGCCTGCGCCGGACCCGCGCTGCTGATCGGCATGGACACCCCGCAGGTCACCCCGGACCTGCTGGAGGTCGACTGGTCGGCGCACGACGCGTGGTTCGGCCCGGCCGCCGACGGCGGGTTCTGGGCCCTCGGGCTGGCCGCTCCGGACCCCGCGCTCCTGCGCGGGGTACCGATGTCGACCGCCGCCACGGGCACCGTCCAGTACGAGCGCCTCCGCGCGGCCGGCCTGCGCACCGGACGGCTGCCCCTGCTCCGGGACGTGGACACGGCGGCCGACGCCCACCTGGTCGCCGCCGAGGCCCCGGCCGGCCGTTTCGCCTCGCAGCTGACGGCCCTCACCGGCCTGGCACACCGATGAGCCCGCTCCCTCCCACCGGGGAGACGAGCCCGGCCGGGGCGAACGGGTCCTCGGCGCGGCCGCCCGGGACGGCCCTCACCACGGAGGCGGGACCGGTCACCCCGAGCGCGTACGCGCCGGCACCGGCCACGGCGGGCCCCGACCGGCCGGCCCTGCCCGGCGGCAGTGCCCGGCCGGTCGCCCCCGGCGCGGCGCCGGACGGCGTGCTCGCGGCGCGGCCGGCGGTGTGCCGATGAGCACGCTCATCCCTGCCACGACCGGCACGGACGCCGGCCCCGGCACGGCGGGGACCTCGGCGGCCGCCTGGACCGCCGACCCGTACACCGTGGCCCTGCGCAGCGGCCAGGGTCCGCTCTATCTGCGGCGGGGCGACGGGTGGCTGCTGCCCCTGGACGTGGAGCGCTGGTGCGAGGCTCCGGACGGGGCGGACTGGACGGTGCTGCGGCGCTGCCGGGGCACGGTCCTCGACATCGGGTGCGGTCCGGGCCGGCTGGTGTCGGCGCTCGCCGCCCGGGGGCACCGGGCGCTGGGCATCGACGTCAGCCCCGAGGCGGTGGCCCGTACCGCCCGCGCGGGCGGTACGGCGCTCCACCGGTCGGTCTTCGACTCCCTTCCGGGAGAAGGCCGTTGGGACATGGCGCTCCTGATCGACGGCAACATCGGCATCGGCGGCGACCCGACGGCGCTGCTGCGGCGGATGGCCGAGGTGGTGGCGGTGACCGGTTCGCTGATCGTGGAGTGCGCGGAGACGGACCCGGAGACGGATCCGGAGGCCGACGTGGACGAGCGCTGCGAGGTCCGCGTGGCCGACGGCCGGGGCGGCCTCGGCGCGCCGTTCCCCTGGGCCCGCGTCGGCCCGGCCGCCCTGACCCGGCACGCCGCGGCCGCGGGCTGGGCCCCGGCGGGCACCTGGACGGCGGCGGGCCGGACCTTCGCGGTACTGACCAGCCCGGCCGGAGCCCCGTAGGCCCTCCCCGCCCACGGGTCCCCTCACCGGGCCGTACGTCCAGGGCGCCGGCGCCCCCGCGCACCGCCGCGCAGGGGACCCGGCTCACGGTCGACGGGCCACCCACACCGTGCGCTCCGTGCGGACGACGAGGTCGGAGCGGTGCGCGAGCGAGTCCGGGCCCTCGCCGTCGAGGAGGGTGCCGAGCGCGGCCAGGTCCTCGGCGTCGAGCCGGTCGCCGAGGTGGTCGCGGATGCGGCCCAGGCAGGCCCGTGCGTAGCGGCTGGTGGCCGCGGGCGACGGATCCGTCAGCTCGACGGAGAAGGGCCGCCGCGCCTCGACGGCGAATCCCGCCGCGGTCAGCAGCGCGCCCCAGTCGGAGTCGATGTGCGGCATGGACGCGGAGCGGGCCGCGTCGACGGCGGCGTGCGCGCGGGCTTCGAGCCCGGGGCGGCCGCTGCCGATGTCCTCGGGGAGGAAGTGCGGGAACGTGCCGAACTCGGCCACCGCGAGCAGTCCTCCCGGGCGCAGCGCGTCGAAGGCCTCGGCGAGGGCCCGGCCCGGGTCCGCCATGTGGTGCAGGGAGGCCGACGCCCACACCAGGTCGGCGGGGCCGACGGGGGGCCAGGCCGCGTCCAGGTCCGCGCGCACCGTGTGGACCCGGTCCGCGAGACCGAGGGCGGCGGCCTTGTCCTCGAGGCGCCGCAGCATGCCCTCGGAGAGGTCGAGGGCGGTGGCCTCGGCGTGCTCGAAGCGCCGGAGGAGGGCCAGGGTGCCGGTGCCGGTGCCGCTGCCCACGTCGAGGATCCGGCGGACGGGCGACGCCTCGCCGGCGTGGCCCTGGTCCGGTCCGGACCGGGCCGAGCCGGACCGGGCCAGGTCGTGGAGCAGGCCGGTCACCTCGGTGAGGTAGTCGTGCAGGACCTCGCCGTCGAGGTCGAGCATGTCGGCGAGGGCCGTCTCGTCGGCGGGGCCGTGGTCGTGGCCGCCGCCCGTGCCCTGCCCCTGGTGGCCGTGCTGCTGGTGCTGGTGTTCGTGCTGCTGGTGGTCGTGCCCGTGGCGGTGCTGGTCCGTGTGCATGGTCCGACCCTAGGAGCGAGTTGCGCATGGTGCATACCTTCTTGCGTACTGCGCAAGAAGGTGGCGCTCTCCACGCCCTCAGCCGCAAGCGGCCCGCCTCCCGCCCTCAGCGCGGCCGCCCGCGCCGAGCCGTCCGGGCCCGCGCCAGTGCCACCGCCAGCGCGGTCACCGCCACCACGCCGAGCACGACGGCCAGGTTCCGTCCGTACGGCAGCGGCAGCGCCGACGGGTTCGGGGGCGCCCCCGGGCGCAGCAGCAGGGGCAGGGTGATCAGTACGAGCGCGCCCCCCGTCAGCAGGGCTCCCCGTACGAGGCCCCGCGCGGGCACGGCCGCGACCGCCATCCCGACCGCCAGGACGAGCGGCGCGATGACCCCG
Organism: Streptomyces sp. NPDC054961; assembly: GCF_053609145.1. Classification (NCBI taxonomy): domain Bacteria; kingdom Bacillati; phylum Actinomycetota; class Actinomycetes; order Kitasatosporales; family Streptomycetaceae; genus Streptomyces; species Streptomyces sp. NPDC054961. The sequence continues at coordinate 6,169 of NZ_JBSGWY010000034.1, forward strand.
TCGTGCAGGACGAGGCCGCCACCCAGCCACACCACGACGCCGACGGGGTCGGGCAGGACCGAGAGCAGCCGCCCTCCGATCGCGATCAGCAGCAGCCCGCAGCCGCCCAGCACCCACCGCGCGGTCTTCACAGCACCTCCAGCAGCGTGACCCACTTGGTCTGCAGCACCCCGGGCCGGTTCGGCGCGATGACGCGCGCCGGGTATCCGTGGTCGAGGTCGAGCACCTGGCCGTTCAGTTCGAGGGCGAGCAGCGTCAGCGGATCCTCGGCGTAGTCGCGGCCCATCTCCATCACCCGGTACGCGCCCCCCGCTTCCATCGAGGTGACGCGCAGCCCGGCTCCGGGGCCGGCGCCCGCCCTCGCCAGGAGGTCGCGGATCCGGACGCCGCCCCAGCGCGCGTCCACGCTCCAGCCCTCCACGCACGAGATCGGCAGCCGCGCCTGCGACCACGGCATGGACCGGAGCTGATCGAGCGTCAGGCTGTACGGGGCCGGTCCGCGCACGTCCAGCCGCCAGTCCCGTACGGCCCGGACCGTGACTCCGGCGGCCGCGGCCGTGCGGTTGACCGGCAGTCGCTGCGGTCCGTGGCCGGGGTGGCGCGGCGCGAGCAGGTCGAGGCGTGCCAGCGGCGTGAAGGCCTGCCCGACGGTGGTGAGCGTGACGGCTCCGACGGCCATGCCGACGCCGAGCATCAGGGAACGCCGGTCGGGGCCGTCCTGGGCGGGCAGTTCGAGCGTGCCGGGCGAACGGCGGCTCCAATGGGCCTTGATCGCGGGGGCTTTGACGGCCACGTGCAGGAGCAGTGAGCCCGTCACCACCCAGGCCAGTGCGAAGTGCGTCTGGATGAAGCCGAAGGGCCACGGGTACCACTCGGCGATGTTGAGGAGGCCGGTGAACACCTGCAGGACCGCGGAGGCCACCAGGACCGCCACGGACAGCCGCTCCACCGCGTGCAGGACGCCGCGCACGGGCGGCCACACGAACAGCCGGGGGTAGACCGTCCACAGCTTCACCAGCAGCAGCACGATCGCGGCCAGTCCGCTGGCGATGTGCAGCCCCTGGCTGAACCGGTAGCCCCAGACCGGGCGGCTGGGCAGCAGGTCGGCGGCCCAGCCGGGCGGGTGCTGGAGGTAGTGGCTGACCAGCCCGGTCGCGAAGCAGACGAGGAAGGCCGCGCCGAGCCAGCGGCCGACGGAGGTGGCGGTCCGGGCATCGTGGAGACGGCCGGAGAAGGACGGCGGCCGGACCGGCGGGAGCGAGAGCCTGGGCCCCCTCTTCCGGGGCGCGGCGGAGGGCCGCGGGGCGGGGGGCGGCGGATCGGGCGGCGTCATGTCCTCCATCAGAGCGCCGCCGGGCCCCTCACGGACGCTTCGACACCTTACGAAACGCGGACACCGGGCCGGGTCGCACGCCCGGCACCCGCCTCCGCTGCCAGGCTGACCCGTATGAACCGCCCCCGCCCGCGCCCCCGCCTCCGCGTCGCCCTGACCGTGCTGCTGCTCGCCGCGCTCACCGCCGTGCTCGCGCCGGCCGTCCGCGAGGAGGGCTACTTCTCCGACCCGGCGGGGCTGACGTGGTGGTACGCGGCGGCCTGGGCGCTGTTCGCGGCGGCCCTCTGGTCGCTGCGCCGGGTACCGGCCCGCTGGGTGGTCCCGCTCGTCCTGGGGGGTGCGGTCGCCTCCTGCGCCGCGGGTCTGGCCGGGCCGCCGCTGACCAGCACGGATTCCTTCCGCTACGCCTGGGACGGGCGAGTACAGGCCGCCGGGATCTCCCCGTACGACCACGCCCCCGCCGATCCGGGGCTGCGCGCCCTGCGCGACGACTGGCTGTTCCCCCGGGGCGGGGCCGCCTGCACCGGGCACCCGGACCGGGTGGTCATCGAGCCGGGGGTGTGCACCCGGATCAACCGGCCCGCCGTCCACACCGTCTACCCGCCCGTCGCGGAGGGGTACTTCGCCGTCGTGCACGCCCTGTCGCCGGCGGGCGTGCGCCACAAGGCCCTTCAGGCGGGCGGGGCCCTGCTGGCGCTGGCCGTCACGGGGGCGCTGCTGCTGGTCCAGCACCGCCGGGGCGCGCGGCTCCGTACGGCCGCGTACTGGGCCTGGTGTCCGGCGGTGGCGGTCGAGGCGGTGAACAACGCGCACGTCGACGTGCTCGCCGTGCTGCTGTCGGTGGCGGCGCTGGGGGTGGTCGTGCGCCGACGGGCCCTGGGCGGCGCCCTGTTCGGGCTGGCCATCGCGGCGAAACTGCTGCCCGCCGTGCTGTTGCCGGGCGCCCTGGCGGGCGTACGGCGATGGCGCGACGCGGCGGCGCTGCTGGTGCCCGCGGCCGCGGTGGTGGCGCTGGCGTACCTGCCGTACGCGCTCGCCTCGCGGTCGTCCGTCTTCGGGTACCTGGGCGGCTACGCGCAGGAGGAGGGGTACGAGGACCCCGGCTCGGGCGGCCGCTACGCGCTGCTGCGCCTGGTGCTCCCGGACTCGTGGTCGGTACCCGCGGTCGCGGTCGGGATGCTGGCGGTCGTGGCGTACGTGTGGCGGCGCGGCGATCCCGAACGCCCCTGGAGCGCGGCCCTGCTGGTGACGGGGACGGCGTTCCTGCTGATGACGCCGGGGTACTCCTGGTACGCGTTGCTCCTGATCGCGCTGGTGGCCCTGGACGGGCGCGCGGAGTGGCTGGGCGTGGCGGTCGCGGGGGCCGCGGCGTACGTGTCGGTGCGCGCGCTCGGTGAGCAGACGGTCCCCGTGGCGTACGGGCTGGCGGGCGCGGCGGTCCTGGTGGCGTCGGCGGTACGAGGCCGGGCGGCCCGGCGGGGCGCCCGGCGGGAAGCCGCGGCGGAGGCCGGGGCGGAAGCCAGCACGGAGGCCGGAGTGGAGGCCGGGGCGGACGCCGGGGCACCGTCGCCGTCGCCTCCGGGAGCCCGGCAGACGGCCGGACCGGGGGCGGTGCGGGCGGCGGGGCGGGCGGCTCGGATCAGCCGATGTGGAAGGAGTCCCCGTAAACCTTCCAGTCCAGCGGGGTGTTGAGGTTGAAGTTGCCCTTCTTGACCCATACCCGCTGCGCCGTGTCCACGCGGCTGGTGTCGCTGTGCGCCTCCTCCTGCTTCATCGCCCAGACGCGGGCGTCGAGGAAGGCGTTGAGCCAGGTGGCCTCGTTGCCGCCCTGGGACGGGGGCTTGGCCTTGGAGAGGGCGCGCTTGCGGATGTTGCGGAAGCTGGTTGAGTCGCCGCCGTTACCGTGCATGACGATCGCGTCGTAGTAGGTGAACTGGCCGAGCACGCCCACCCCGTCGGCCTTGCCCTGGTTGACGGCGGGGTTGAAGTAGACCCGGTCGCGCTCGTGGTCCTGGGCCTTCTTGAAGTCGGAGTCGCCCGCCGCCTTCACCCAGTCCTTGGTGAAGTTGGGGTCGAGGCCGGAGTGGGAATCGCTGCCGTCGACCTTCCGCAGGGCGGGGAGGTACTTGGCGAGCACGTTGCCCGGCTTGATGCTCGTGTAGTACTCGACGAGTTCGAGCATGTCGTGGGTTCCGGAACAGAAGCCGATGATGCCCGCCGTGTAACCGCGGCCGTCGTCTATGTCCTCGATGTACTTGTACTGCGCCTTCCAGTTCAGCGAGGAGTTCTCGGCACTGGAGACGATCTGCATGGCGATGTCCTTCTTCACCGGATCGTCGAGCCCGACGGCGGCGGCCGCGGACGCGCTCACGGCGGCCTGGTCCGCGCTGGTGGCGGCGGTCGCGTGGGCGGTGACGGGTACGGCGATCAGGGCAGCGCCGAGTACGGCACTGACGGCCAGTCGCTTGCGGTGAGGGGTGAACACGGGGCCTCCATAAGGGAGTTGATGCTCGGGGGGCTTCGTTAGGAAACTTTACTACCAGACCTCTCGCCGACTCAAGACCCCGGAACCGGCCGAATCACTTGCGCGCGGCACCCGCCTCGCGGCCGGCGGCCCCGACAGGGGTCGCCCTGGGCACTGACCAGCGCGAACACCCGCGTGGATGCGCGTCTCGGTACCGGAAATTGACGAACCTTCGCGCACCGGCCGGCAGCGTCCGACGCGCAACCCCTGGCAGACGAGAGGCACGACGAGGCACGACGGGGCCTGCCCGGGCCTGACGAGGCCTCCTCACGCAGGTGCGCCCCGAGGGAGCCGCGGGAGACGCACGGGCAAGAGGAACGTGGCCGAACCCGCGCGCGGCGGAGGAGGAGGGAGCCACCGAGGGCGGCCCTCGCGCACGGAGAAGCACCGACCGCCGCCGCGCTGCCGCAAGGCCGCGGATCCGCCCGTGCCCGTCCACCGCCGGCCCCGGTGGACGCGAGGAGCAGCACGTCCCCGTGGGTGAGGCCGGTCGAGGGGGATGCCGGGCCCCGCCGCACTCCCCCTGGGCGCCCGGCGCCGGCCGCCGAGGTCCCGGTACGGGCCCCCTCGGCGGCCGGGGCCCGTATCCCGGACGTCACAGGCCGCCGCGGCTCAACCGGCGGCGGTGGGACTCGCAGGGCGTCCCACCAGACCGCCCGCCTCCCGCCTCCCGCCTCCCGCCTCCCGCTGCCCGCTGCCCGCTGCCCGCTGCCCGCTGCCGCCGAACCTCCCACGACCGGGCCCGTGTCCCCGGCGTCACGGTCTCGCGGGGATCAACCGGCCGCAGGACCCGCGGCGCGGCCCGCGGCCCGTCGGGCCTCCAGGGACCGCTTCGCCTCTGGCCATTCGGGGCGCGTGATGGCGTACACGGCCGTGTCCCGGACCCAGCCGTCCCGCATGATCATGTGGTGGCGCAGCACGCCCTCCTGGGTCGCGCCGAGGCGCTCGATCGCCGCCCGCGACTTCGCGTTGCGCACGTCCGTGAGCAGCTCGACCCGATTCATCCCCATCACCTCGAAGGCGTGCGTCAGCATCAGCAGCTTGGCCTCGGCGTTCACGCCGGTCCGCTGCCGGGACGCGGCGAGGAAGGTCCAGCCGATCTCCAGCCGCCGGTGCGTGGTGTTGATCATCATCAGCCGGGTCGAGCCGACGACCCGCCCCGTCGCCGCGTCCACCGTGGCGTAGGGGATCTGCGTGCCCTCCGCGCGCGCCGCGACCGCGTCCTCGATGAAGCCGCGGACCTCGTCCGGGTGCGGGACGATCGTCACCGAGAGCTCCCACAGGCTGCCTTCGCGCACCGCCTCGCACAGGCCGTCGTGGTGACGGAGCTCCAGCGGCTCCAGCCGCACCCGCTCCCCGACCAGTTCGGCCGTCGCCGCCACCCTCGCCCGCTCCGTGCCCGACCCCGTGCCCGACCCCGTGCCCGACTCCATGCCCGACTCCATGCCGACCCGCCTGTTCCGCGATTCCCGTACCGCTCGACCGATGGGCGGACCCTATCCGGGACCGGCGGCCGACCTCACCGGGATTTCCCCGCCGCCGCCGCGTCCCCGCCACCGCCCCAGTCCTCGCCCTCGCCGGGCAGGCGCCCGCGCGCGGGCGCGACTGCCGCTCAGAGCCAGCCGTTGCGCCGGAACCCCCGGTAGATGACGAAGCAGGCCACGGCCATCACCCCGAGCACGAGGGGATATCCGTAAGCCCAGTGCAGTTCCGGCATGTTGTCGAAGTTCATGCCGTAGACGCCGCAGACCATCGTCGGGACGGCGACGATGGCCGCCCAGGCGGTGATCTTGCGCATGTCCTCGTTCTGGGCGACGGTCACCTGCGCGAGGTGGGCCTGGAGGATCGAGTCGAGGAGGGCGTCGTAGGCGCCGATCTGGTCGGTGGCGCGGGTCAGATGGTCGGCGACGTCACGGAAGTACGTGCGCATCTCCGGAGGGATGACCGTTATCGGCTGCGTGCTCAGCTGATGGAGCGGCCGGCTCAGCGGGGCCACCGCCCGCCGCAGTTCCAGCAGTTCGCGCTTGAGCTGGTAGATCCGGCCCGCGTCACCGCGGCCGCCGTGCTCGCTGAACACCATGGTCTCGACGTCGTCTATGTCGTTCTGCACCGCGTCCGTGACGGCCACGTACTCGTCGACCACGTGGTCGGCCATCGCGTGCAGGACGGCGACCGGCCCCTTGGCCAGCTGCTCGGGATCGGCCTCCAGGGCCTCGCGGACCGGCCCGAGGGTGCCTCGGCCGCCGTGCCGGATGGTGATGACGAAGTCCTCACCGGCGAACGCCATGAGCTCGCCGGTCTCCACGACCTCGCTCGTCGCGGTCAGCTCCTCGTGCTCCACGTAGCGCACGGTCTTGAAGACCGCGAAGAGGGTCTCGTCGTAGCGCTCGATCTTGGGCCGCTGGTGCGCGTGGACCGCGTCCTCGACCGCGAGGGGGTGGAGACCGAACAGCTCCGCGAGCCCGGCGAGCTCGGCCTGCGGCGGCTCGTGCAGGCCGATCCAGACGAACGCGTCGCCCGTCTTGCGGACCCGCCTCAGCGCCTCGCCGACGTCGGCGCAGCCGTCCTGCCGTTCGCCGTTGCGGTAGACCAGGCAGTTGACCACGGCGCTGCCGAGCGGGGACCGGGCCGGGTGGCTGAGGTCGACGGCCCGCCGGTAGCTGCGGCGCACGACCCGGCGCAGGTTGCTGAACATGGACAAGACGTACTCCCCTTCGGCTGAACACCGGCCAGTGTGCCACCGGCGCCGCCACGCGCGGCGCCGCCCCCGCTGTCGCGGGTGGCGCGGCGCGGGAACGTCGCGCGGCACCAGGCCGCCGCCGCCTTCGCGTACGGGCCGGGCCGGCGGGTGCCCGGGCGCGGCGCCGATCCGCCGGGGACGGCAGGGGACGGCAGGACGAGAATGAGCAGAAACGTTTACGCAGCCCCCCCGGCCCGGCCCCTATGCTGCCGCGGTGACCACACCCCCCGACGGGCCCGCGCGCCGTCCCTTCCGCGAGCGCGCCGCTCTGATCGCGTTCGTCCTGATCTCCGTGCTCGTCGTCGCGGGCTGCGGCCTCGCGGCGTGGAAGCACTGGCAGCGCAGCCACCCGGGCGACTTCACCGCCGATCCGCACCCCTGCGAGCTGGTGTCCCCGCAGACGGTCCACCGGCTGGTGCCCACGTCCTACGGAGGCCGCGACGACCACGGTTCGTGCAGCTGGTCGGCCGCGCGCGAGGAGGGCCCGAAGGGGGGCGGCGTCTTCCTGCAGTCCTTCGTCCTGACCGAGAAACTCGCCCTCGAGGACCTCCGTGAGGAGCGCGAGACGACGTCTGGCTGGGAGAAGACGACCCCTGCGGAGATCCCCGGCGTCGGCGACGAGGCGTTCCTCCGCTTCCGGACGGCCGACCCCGAACGCCCCGCCGTCGCCCAGGTCTGCTTCCGCCTCAGCAACGTGCGCGTCGACCTCACCTACACCCGCGCCGACAGCGACCGCGAGGCCGCCCGCGCCGGAGCCGTCGAAGCGGCGCGCGAGGCCGCCGACCTTCTGAGGGCCTCCGTACGCTGAGCCGGCATGCCGCATGCCCCGTGCCCCATGCCGGACGCGGCGTTCGGCATGCGGCACCGGTGCGTCAGGCTACGGATCCGGCGGCGGCGGCAACAGGGACAGCGACAGCGGTGCTCACGTACGGTCGATGAACACGCTCGTCGACTTCACCCGCGCCGTCGCCCGCGCCCCCACCTCCAGGCCGAGTTCCTCCACGGCCTCCCGGGTCAGCAGTGACACGACGCGGTGCGGCCCGGCCTGGATCTCCACCTGCGCGTCGACCGTGCCCAGCTTCACGCCGGTCACGATGCCGGGGAAGGCGTTGCGCGCCGAGGTGTACGGGGTTCCCTCGTCCCCGTCGCCGCCCTCCTGGGCGACCTCCACGCAGAAGGCGGCCAGGTCCGGCCCGTCCACCATCCGCCGCGCGCCCTCCCGACGCGTCGGGAACCGCTCCGCGTCGGCCCACCGCCGGGCCGTGTCAACGCTGACGCCGAGCAGTCGCGCCGCCTGGCCGATCGTGTAGGACTCCATGCGCGCAGCCTATGCCCTGCCGGCGGCCCCGCCGCAGGCCAAAGGCCTGGTGCCGCACAAGTACCCCGGCCCCGGGCCTGTCGTCGACATCGCCTCGCCTCCCGCGGGGCGGGCGCGACGTCGGCGGCCTAGCGCAGGGCCTCCGCCGCCTCCGCCACGATCACCGCCGCCACCCTCGACAGCGCGGGCGAGTCCAGCTTCCACTGCTGCCAGTACAGGGGTACGTCCAGCTTGCGGCCCGGCGCGATCACCACCAGCCGCCCCTCCTCCACCAGGGGCCCCGCCTGCGCCTCGGGCACCATCGCCCAGCCCAGACCGGCGACCGCCGCGTCACAGAACCCCTCCGACGTGGGGACGTAGTGCCGCACCTCCGACGCCCTGGCGGCCTCGTTCCCCGTCACCATCCGCACGAAGCGGTCCTGGATCAGGTCCCGCCGGTCGAAGACGACGACGGGGGCCGTCCGCAGGTCGTGCTCCACCGTCCCCGTGAGGTACCGGGCCGCGAACCCCGGGCTCGCCACCGGCAGATAGCGCGCCCGTCCGAGCGTCCGTACCGTGCAGCCCGCCACCGCCTCCGACTGCGAGGTCACGGCCGCCATCACGCGCCCGTCCCGCAGCAGCGCGGTCGCGTACCCCTCGTCCTCGCGGTGCAGTTCGAAGCAGACCGGCGGGTCCTGCGGCACCCGGGTCAGGGCCGGCAGGAACCACGTGGCCAGCGAATCCGCGTTGACCGCGATCGGCAGCCGCACCGGCGCTCCCGGGCCCGGCGCCAGGCCGAGCTCCGCCCGTGCGTCGCGCTCCAGCCGGACCAGCTGCCGGGCGAAGCGGACGATGACCTCCCCGGACTCCGTCGCCCGTACCGGCTTGGTCCGCATCAACAGCACCCGCCCGGTCCGCTGCTCCAGCGCCTTGACGCGCTGGCTGACCGCGGAAGGAGTCACGTGCAGGGCGGCCGCCGCCGCGTCGAAGGTGCCCCCGTCGATCACCGCGAGCAGCGTCCGCACCTGGTCCACAGGCAGCTCGTCCATCACAGTCACTAATGCTACGTAAGAATCTTTAGCTGTACTACTCAGACATTGCTGCCTACCGTCGACGGCATGACACACGGCATCATCCCGGCGGCCCTGGCCGGTTTCGGAACCGGGCTCTCCCTCATCGTCGCCATCGGCGCCCAGAACGCCTTCGTACTCCGCCAGGGCGTACGCCGCCAGTCGGTCCTCGCCGTGATCGCCATATGCGCCCTCTCGGACGCGGCCCTCATCGCCCTCGGGGTGGCGGGCGTCGGCGCGTTCGTCACCGCGTGGCCGCCCGCCCTCACCCTGGTCGGGCTCGTCGGGGGCGCCTTCCTGATCGGCTACGGAGTCCTCGCCGCCCGCCGGGTGCTGCGCCCCACCCCCGGCGCCGCCCTCCGGGCCGAGGACACCGCGACCACCACGGGCCCGGACACGGACACGGGTACGGGTACGGGTACGGGTACGGGTACGGGTACGGACACGGGCACGGACACGGGCACCGGCCCGGACACCCCCACGAGCGGCGCCACCGGCGCCGCCACCACCACGACGACCACGGCCCCGGCCAAGGCCCCGACCCCGGCCAAGGCCAAGGCCCGGCCGGCCGGCCGCGCCGCCGCCCGACGCGCCGTGCTGACCTGCCTCGCCATGACCTGGCTCAACCCGCACGTCTACCTCGACACCGTGCTGCTGCTCGGCTCCCTCGCCGCCGACCGGGGCGACCTGCGCTGGGCCTTCGGCATCGGGGCCGCCCTGGCCAGCCTGACCTGGTTCGGCGCGCTCGGCTACGGCGCCCGGCTCCTCAGCGGCCTGCTCGCCCGGCCCTCGGCCTGGCGGGTCCTCGACGGACTGGTGGCGGCGACCATGGTCACGATGGGCGGCCTGCTCCTGGCCCGCGCCTGAGGGCGCGCCCCGCCCTCACCCCGGCCTGCGACCAGCGCGCCAAGTCCACCCCATGGACAGTCCACGAGTGGGTACGGATCACTTCGCCTCCCGCCCACCGGACGTCAGCACGCCCCGCACCTCCAGGAGTTCCCGTGCCGGATCAACCCCCCTACTCCGACTCGGTCCGCGCCCACTACGCCGCCCAGCCCTCCCCCCTCGTGGCCGCCACCGGGGTCGTGCTGGACCCGCGCGGGCGCGTCCTCGTACTGACCACCTCGTACAAGACCGAACGGGAGCTGCCCGGCGGTGGCGTGGAGGACACCGAGACCCCCGAGGAGGGACTGGCGCGCGAGCTGAAGGAGGAACTGGACCTGAGCGTGCCGGTCGGACGGCTGCTCGCCGTCGACTCCCGCCCGCCGGGGCCGCTCGGGCGCTCCCTCGTCGTCCACGTCCACCTCGTCGGACCGCTGACGCCCGCGGAGGCCTCCGCGCTCTCCTTCCCGGACGGCGAGGTCACGGAAGCCTGCTGGCTCACGCCGGACGAGGCCTACGAGGCCCTGCCCGCCCGGACCGCGCCCCGGCTGCGCGCCGCCCTGGCGGCCCTGTACGCGGGCTCCCTCGCGCACCTGATCGACGGTGTCCCCCAGCCCGGTTCCCCTGCCGGGCTCGGCCCGGAGCGCCGGGCGGCACTGGAGCACGCGGGGGCCTTCACCACCGCCGACCACCGGGCCGCACGGCCGAAGGCCCTCACGGCGGCGAGCGTGCTGTTCACCGACGCCGACGGCGGGGTCCTCCTCGTGCAGCCCGCGTACGGCAACCCGGACCACTGGCACCTGCCGGGCGGCGGGGTCGACAGCGACGTCGGCGAGATCCCGCGGGCCGCCGCCCGCCGCGAGGTCCGGGAAGAACTCGGCCTCGACATCACCCCGGGCCGGCTCCTCGCCGTCAACTGGTCCCACCGGCCCGGCTACCCGGCCCGCGTCCGGTTCCTCTACGACGGCGGCACCCTGGACTCCGCCGCCCTGTCCCGGATCCGGCTGCCCGGGACGGAACTCCTCCAATGGCGGGCGGTGCCCCCCGCCGGCCTCTCCACGCTCACGAAGCCCGCCCTGCGCCGCCAGATCGAGGCCGCCCTCGCGACCCGGGACACGTCGACCGGCCCGGTGGAACTGCACGCCGGGCGCCCGGTCCCCACCGGCTGACCCCGGCTCCCGGCGGGAGGGCGCGAGCGGTGGCGCCCTCCCGCCGGTGCGATCTGCCGTCCGGTGGCGCGGCTGCCCGGAAGTTACCCGGAAGTTGGCCGGACATCGCCGGAATCCGACTGCCGTTCGTCTGGCGTACGCGTCACGGACATGCCAGGCTCCCCCGCCGGCACCCCGGGCACGCTGTGCTGGGGGCGCTCAACCACCCTCACAACCGCAGAGGTCGTCCCACCATGGCAGAACTGAACCGCCGCCGTTTCATGCAGCTCGCCGGTGGCGCCGCCGCCCTGACGATGCTCAACGAGAGCATCGCCCGCGCCGCCGCCATCCCCGCGCAGGGGACCACCGGCACCATCGCCGATGTCGAGCACATCGTGGTCCTGATGCAGGAGAACCGTTCCTTCGACCACTACTTCGGCGCACTGCGCGGCATCCGCGGCTTCGGTGACCCCCGCCCGGTGACCCTGCCCAGCGGCAAGTCCGTGTTCCACCAGACCGACGGGACGAAGGAGACGCTGCCCTTCCGGCCGCCGTCCGACGACCTCGGCATGGAGTTCCTCCAGGGTCTCAACCACGACTGGGCGGGCGGACAGAGCGCTTTCAACAAGGGCAAGTACGACAACTGGGTGCCCGCCAAGACGCCCGCGACCATGGCGTACCTGACGCGCGACGACATCCCGTTCCACTACGCCCTCGCCGACGCGTTCACCATCTGCGACGCCTACCACTGCTCGTTCATCGGCTCCACCGACCCCAACCGCTACTACCTCTGGTCGGGGCACACCGGCAACGACGGCCAGGGCGGCGGTCCGGTCCTCAACAACGCCGAGGCCGGCTACGGATGGACCACCTACCCCGAGCGCCTGGAGGCGGCCGGGATCTCCTGGAAGGTCTACCAGGACATCGGCGACGGCCTGAACGCCGACGGCTCCTGGGGCTGGATCAACGACGCCTACCGCGGCAACTACGGCGACAACTCCCTCCTCTACTTCAACAACTACCGCAACGCCAAGCCCGGCGACGCCCTGCACGACAAGGCGCGGACGGGCACCGACGCCAAGGCGGGCGAAGGCTACTTCGACAAGCTGCGTGCCGACGTCGCCGCCGGCACGCTGCCGCAGATCTCCTGGATAGCCGCCCCCGAGGCCTTCAGCGAGCACGCGAACTGGCCCTCCAACTACGGCGCCTGGTACATCGCCCAGGTGCTGGACGCGCTCACCTCGAACCCCGACGTGTGGGCCCGTACCGCGCTCTTCATCACCTACGACGAGAACGACGGCTTCTTCGACCACGTCGTCCCGCCGTACGCCCCGGCCAATGCCGCGCAGGGCCTGTCGACCGCGCCCACCGCGCTGGACGTCTTCCCCGGCAAGCCCGGATACGTCGCCGGACCGTACGGCCTGGGCCCGCGCGTGCCGATGCTCGTGGTCTCCCCGTGGAGCACCGGCGGCTACTCCTGCTCCGAGACCTTCGACCACACCTCCGTCATCCGCTTCATGGAACAGCGCTTCGGGGTGAGCGAGCCCAACATCTCCCCCTGGCGCCGCGCCGTCTGCGGCGACCTCACCTCCGCCTTCGACTTCGCCCGCAAGGACACCACCACGGCCCCGCTGCCCGACACCGGCGCCTGGTACCCGCAGGACCGCGAGCGCCACCCCGACTTCCCGGCCACGCCGCCCGCCAAGGGCACCATGCCGCGCCAGGAGAAGGGCCTGCGCCAGACCCGCGCCCTGAAGTACGCCCCGTACGTGGACGGTTCGGCGCTGACCGTGGACGGCAAGTTCCAGCTGACGTTCAGCGGCGGCCCGCACCTGGGCGCGCAGTTCTACGTCACCTCCGGCAACCGCACCGATGCCCCCTGGACGTACACCACCGAGGCCGGCAAGTCGATCGCGGACACCTGGAACACCCGCTACTCGGCCGGGGTCACCGACCTGACCGTGCACGGCCCCAACGGCTTCCTGCGCGGCTTCCGCAACCCCGGCACCACCCCCGGCCCCGAGGTCACCGCCCGCCACAACGCCACCACGGGCAACCTGGACCTCACCCTCACCAACGCCGGGGCGTCGACCGCCACCCTGACGGTCACCAACGCCTACGCCGGGGGGCCGAAGCGCCTCACGGTCGCCAAGGGCGCGAGCGTCACGTACAGCGTCCCGCTGAAGAACACGAAGCGCTGGTACGACGTGACGGTCACCGCGTCCGGGGCGCCGGACTTCCTGCGCCGCTTCGCGGGCAAGGTCGAGACGGGCGCGGCCGGCCTCTCGGACCCGGCGATCCTGACGGACCGGTCCTCCTGACGCACCGGTCCTCCTGACGCACCGGTTCTCCTGAGGCACCGGGCGGGTCTCCTGACCCACCGGTCCTCCTGACGCCGTCCCGGCCCACGGAACCGGGCCAGGGGGGGGGGGGGGGGGAGGGGCCCTCCCCCGCCGGGGGGGGGGGGGCTGACCGGGGAGGCGCGTT
>NZ_JBSGWY010000034.1:19659-88477 GCF_053609145.1 Streptomyces sp. NPDC054961
TGACCCACCGTTAACCCGGAGGCCCGGGGCGGGACACCTAACCCACCGGCCCACGAGCCCCGGTCCCGGCCCACGCACCCGGCCGGGGGGCCTTTTCGGATCTTCCGAAACGGCCCCTCGGGGACGAAGCGGTGCGCGCCGGGTCGACTCAGGGGGCGATGTCGAACTTCGGGGCCTTGAGGTCCTTGAGGCAGCTGGTGTCCGGGGCCGTGGGGGTGTCGAAGAAGGAGCTGGTGATGGCCTGGGCGCACTTCGACGTGGCGAACACGACGTGGGGCTCGTACGGGACCGTGACGACGGTAGCCCGGGGCAGGGTGCGGGCGACGTACGGCCCGTTGCCCGCCGCGGTCTGGGCGTCGAACCCGCCGGAGAGCGCGAGGGTGGGGATGTCGCTCTTCGTGACGTCACGGATGGAGGGGGGCGCCGCGGGGACGTTCCAGGCGTCGCAGTCCGGGCGGAGGAAGGTGAGCAGCGGGGCCTGGGCCTGTACCGACCGGGGGAACGACGGGAAGGCCTCCTGGCCTCCGCGCAGTGCTTGGGCCTGGGTCTCGTACGGGGTCCACTCGCTGCAGAAGACGCCGTAGGCGAGCCCGTGGGACAGCCGGCCGGTGGCCTGGGGGCTGTACTTGCCGGCCGCCCACTGCTCGGCGATCCGCTGCGGCTTGCCGTGCGCCAGCTCGTCGAGGGCGGCGGGTACCTGGGGTGCCACGTGGGTGGCGGCGGTCATCCAGTTCACCAGGGCTCCGCCGTCCAGGACGACCTTCACCTGCTTCTTGCTGTCGGGAAGGGTGATGGTGGTCGTGACGGGCTTGGCTTCGAGGTCGCGGACGAGCCGCTCGAAGGTCGCCTGAAGGTTCGGATAGCGGCGGTTGCAGGCGGGCTGCTCGGCGCAGGCCTTGAACAGGCCGCCGAAGCCCTGCCGGGCGGCCTTCCAGGTCACGGCCGACCCTCCGGTGGACGGCGGCAGGATGCCGTCGATGCCGACCGACCGGATTCCCTCGGGGTGCAGGCGCATGGAGACGAGCGCCAGCTGGGTGCCGTAGGAGATGCCGAACAGGTTCCACTGCTCGAGGCCCAGTGCGGTGCGCAGGTCCGCGAGGTCGGCGGCGCTCTCGATGTCGTTGTACGCGCTGAGGTCGGCCCCGCTCGCCGCCAGTTTCTCGCGGCAGGCCTTCGTGGCCGCGACGTGCTCGCGCTCGGTGGACGGCGCGTCGGAGACGAGGCCGGTCGCGCGCGCGTTGAACTCGTCGACGTTGCGGCAGGTGAGGGCCGGGTCGGCCGAGTACGTTCCGCGCTGGGACATGAAGATGACGTCCCGGTCGCGGTTCAGGCCGCCGTCGATCGCCATCTTCGCCTCCCCGACCGCGTCGTCGCCGGGTCCGCCGGCGAGCCACACGATCGGGTCGGGCTTCGGCTTGTCGGTCGCCGCCGGCACGATCGCGACACCGAGTCTGATCTTCCGGCCGTCCGGCTTGCCGCGGTTCTCGGGCACGGTGAGCGTGCCGCAGCGGGCTCCTTCGAGCTCGGCGACCGGGTCCGCCGTCTTCGGGCAGGGGCCCGGTTCGAAGCGGGCATCGCCCACCGTGCGGGCGACCGTGCCGGTCGCTCCCGCGGGCGTCTCCTCCTGAGCGCCCGCCGGCACGGCGAACAGACCGGTGAGGAGCACCCCGGTCGCCGCTGCCGCCGAACCGGTACGCAACCGTCGTACGTGTGACCGTGCCATCGTTCCTCCACGTCACTTCGGGGTGATCGTGAACGGTTCCCACCGGAGCCCTGCCACGCAGGCAGCATCGGGTGCGGTCGGTCGGGCGAAGAAGGACTCCAGCACCTTCTGGGCGCAGGGTGACTGCGGGACCACCCAGTGCCCGATCCCGGGTACCTGCACGGTGGTCGAGCGCGAGAGCGTCCGGGCGGTCTTCTGCGCCCAGCTGGCCCCGGTCTTCATGTCGAACGTCCCGTTGACGAAGAGCGTCGGCACCGAGCTGGTGGTGGCCACCCGTTGGACAGCGGTGCGGTCGGGGACGTTCCAGAGACGGCATATCGCTTCCTGGAAGGGCAGTTGGGGCGCCTGGGCCTGGACCGGTCGGGGCCATGCGGGGAATGCTTCGCGGCCCGCCTTCAGCACGTCGGCCGGCGAGTGGTCCGGCGCCCATTCGCCGCACACCACCGACTGCGTCAGGCCGTGGGCGGTCTGACCGTCCACCTCGGCCGAACCGGCGGCGCGGGCCCGGGCGAAGCGCTCAGGACGTCCGCGGCTGAGTTCGTCGATCGCCGCCGGGACGTCGGCGAACGGGATCGCCTTGGCGACCAGCAGGTTGACCAGCGCCCCGCCGTCGAGGACGACCTTCACCGGGTCCCCGCCCTGCGGCGGCCGGACGTTCAGCGTCAGCGGCTGGGCTTCGAGCTTGCGCACCTGCTCGTTCAGGGTGCGCTCGAGGTCCGGGTAGCGGCTCTTGCAGCGGGGTTCGGCGGCGCAGGCCTTGTAGAGGTTGTCGAGCCCCTCCCGGGCGCTGGCCCAGGCGAACGGCAGGGAGACGTACGGTGCGGGGGCGGCCGAGTCGAGCGCCACCGCGCGGATCCCCCGGGGGTGCAGGCGCAGGTAGGTCAGGGCCAGATTGCTGCCGTAGGAGTGGCCGTAGACGTTCCATTCCTTGATGCCCAAGGCCGTGCGCAGGTCGGCGAAGTCGGCCGCGTTCTCCGTACTGTTGTAGGCGCTCAGGTCGGTCCCGTCGGCCGCCAGGCGCTCCCGGCACTGCTTCACCGCCTCGAGCATGCGCCGCTGCGTCTGCGGCGCGTAGGAGGGGAGCCCAACGGACTGGGCGGAGAAGTGGTCCAGCTCCGGGCAGGCGAGGTTGGGCGTGTCGTAGAGGTTGCCGCGCTGGGCCATGACGATCAGTTCGCGGTCCTTGTTCAGTCCGGAGGAGACCAGGAACGGGATGTCGTCGAAGGTCTCGCCGCCGGGGCCGCCCGCCATGAACACCACAGGATCCGGGGAGGGCTTCGCCGAGACGGGCGGGATGACCGCCACGGCCAGCTTGATGGTCCGGCCGCCGGGACGGGCACGGTTCTCGGGGACCTCCAGGACGCCGCACTTGGCGGTGGCCAGCGCTTCGATCGGTTCAGGTGGCTCGGGGCAGGGTCCGGGCACGAACCGCGACGCGGCGGCCGCGCCGGGGCCGGTGCCGGGGCCGGTGCCGGGCCCGGCGCCGTCAGGGGCGGGGCCGTGCGGTGGTGCCGCACCCGCCGGTGTCTGGCCGAGGGCCGCCAGGAGGGCCAGAGCGGCCCCTGCGACCGGCACACCGATGTGGAAGCCGTGCTCACCCATGTGATCCCGTTCCTCTGCCGATCGACGGCCGCACCGCTGGGCGATGCCACGGCGGTCTGGGCGGAACGCACCTCATCCACGGTACTCAGGGGCCCTAAGACGCGCACTCCGGCAGACGCCCACCAGGGCGGGAGGCGGCCACCAGGGCCGGAGGCGGCCACCGGTACATCGGGCAGGGCGGTCGGGCCGACGGCGACACGCGCGCCGGATGCGGCGGATCTCCGGCCCGGTCGACGAGGATCGCACCGCGGCCGCCGCCCCGGCCGGACGCGTCCCTTCCCCCATCGAGCCGGAGTCACCATGGCCCCACCCTCGGACCCGCCCGGCCCACGCCGCTCCGGGACGTCGATGCTGCCGGTCCTGGTTCCCCTCGTGGTCCTGATCGTGGCGGCGGTGGCCGTGGGGTCGTGGCTGCAGTTCACCGAGCGGCAGGTGATCGACACGGTCCACACCGTCGGATCCACGGCCCCCGACCGGGTGGACGTGGAGGCCGACGTGCAACGCGTGGACGCCGCGGCCAGAGAGCTGGTCCTGCGGATCCGGGTCACCCCGCGCGGGAACCTGGGCGAGATGGACGGGACCGCCCCGGTGGCCGATCTCATCCTCCAGACCTCCAAGGCGACCCTCGGTGACCTGGCGTTCACGGCACACGAGCGGATCACGACCAAGGACCTTCAGGTCGCGCTCACCGATGGATCGATCAGCGACTACCCGTTCGACTCCTATGAGACCCAGGTGGGGTTCTGGGCACTGCTGGGCGGCAAGGAGGTGCCGGTACGGCTGCTGTTCTCCAACAGCGACACGCTCTTCTCGGTCTCCTCGACACCCGCCGCCTCCCGGCAGGAGGCCCTCACGGAGGTGAAGTTGTCCCGGTCGGGCAGCCTGCTCGTCTTCGCGGCCTTCATGATGATCGTGATGTGGGCGCTGGCCGCGTCCGTGCTCCTCGGGGCCTGGTACGTGACGACGCGCCGGCAGGGCCTGGTCTGGCCCGCCCTCGCGTGGATGGCCGCCACCCTCTTCGCCCTGTCGGCGTTCCGCAACAACGCTCCCGGCACGCCTCCGATCGGCTGCGTGCTGGACTGGTTCGCCTTCCTCTGGGCCGAAACCGTCATCGCCCTCTGCGTGATCGCCGTCGTCGTCACCGGCGTCCACACCGCTCTCCGGGCGGACGACACGCAGCCCGCATAGGCGTGTCCGGTGCCGGGCTGCTCCCTGATCCGCTGGGCCAGCCCTTCGTCGTACGTCATGCGCCCACTCTCCCGCAGGGCCCCGCGACGTGCCGGGCGGAGCGCCGCGCGCGACCATGGGGACATGGAACCGCCGTCCCTGGGCGATGTCAGCAGCCCCGGCCGCGTGGCAGATGCCGGTGAAGGCATCGGCGCGGACGAGCTGGCACTCGCTGCGCGCAACCACGGGATGCCGCTGGAGGCGCTGCGCTACGAGGTCACACCGGCGGGGCTGCACTACGTGCTGGTCCACTACGACATCCCCGTGGCGAACGACGACGAGTGGCGGCTGACCGTCGGCGGGACGGTCCGCACGCCGCTCAGCCTGGACCTGGCCGCCCTCCGCGCGCTCCCGGCCGTCACGACCCGGGTCACCATGGAGTGCGCGGGCAACGGCCGGGCCCGGCTCTCGCCCCGGCCCGTCAGCCAGCCCTGGCTGGTCGAGGCCGTGGGCAGCGCCGACTGGACGGGCGTACCGCTTCAGGCGGTGCTCGACGCGGCCGGGGTACGGCCCGATGCCGTCGAAGCCGTGTTCACCGGCGCCGACCACGGCGTGGAGCGGGGCGTCGAGCAGGACTACCAGCGCAGCCTTCCGCTGCCCGTCGGCGCGGACGTACTGATCGCCTACGCCATGAACGGCACGCCCCTGCCCCCGCAGCACGGGTACCCGATCCGTCTGGTCGTCCCCGGCTGGTACGGCATGGCCCACGTGAAATGGCTGCGCGACATCACCCTCGTCGACCGCCCGTTCACCGGCTTCCAGCAGACGGTCGCCTACCGTTACAGGCAGACCCCGGAGGAGCCCGGCGAACCGGTCACCCGGATCGCGCCGCGCGCCCTGCTCGTACCGCCCGGGTTCCCGGACTTCATGTCCCGCACCCGCGTCGTGCACCCGGGGCCCGTACGGCTGGAGGGCCGTGCCTGGTCGGGGCACGGGCCGGTGGTACGGGTCGGGTTCAGTTCCGACGGAGGGCTGACGTGGGCCGACGCAGAGGTCGAGCCGCCCGAGCCGCATCCGGCGGCCTGGCAGGCCTGGCACACGGAGTGGACGGCCACCCCGGGCCGTCACACCCTGACGGTCCGGGCCTCGGACGCCTCGGGCCGCACCCAGCCCCTCGAACAACCGTGGAACCGTGGCGGCTTCGGCAACAACGCCGCCCAGCGAGTCCCCGTCGTGTGCCGCTGACTCCCGGCACGGGGTCGGACGGGGCGGCGGCCGCATCACGGCACCGGGCTGACCGACCCGCTCATGCCCGGCGCCGGCCCCGCGCGGCCCATGCGCGCGCACGCAGCGGGATGGAGCCGTCCGCTTCCCGGGGGAGGGCCGACCGCAGCCGCTCGCGCAGCGCGGCGCGGCGCTCCTCGGGGAGCGCGGCCACGTAGGCGGGCGCCGGTCCCTGCCCTCCCAGGAACGGCTTCCAGTAGTCGTCGAACCCCGAGAACCGGGTGAGGACGCCGATCTCCTCGACCTCGACGTCCTCGAGCCCCGCCCCGACCAGCAGCGCGCCCAGCGGCGCCCGCCCGCACAGTGGAAACCTGACGGCCTCGTCCAGGGCACGGGCGTCCGGGTCCAGGGCGCGCGCGGCGTCCCAGAAGGCACGGATCGCCTCCATGCCTCCGTCCCCGTAGTCCCAGACGTACGCCCCCACCGACCCCCCGGGCCGGACCACACGCGCCATCTCGGCCGCCGCCCGGGGCGCGTCCGGCACGAAGTTGAGGACGAGCCCGCTCACCGCGACCGAGGCCGTGGCCTCGGCGAAGGGCAGGTGGACGGCGTCGGCCAGGACGAACCGGGCCCGTCGGTCGCCGATGGTCCTCCGGGCGTACTCGACGTAGCCCTCCGACGGGTCGACGCCGACCACCATCGCCGGTTCGGCCACGTCCAGCACGGCCTGCGTCACCGCACCCGTGCCGCACCCGACGTCGCGCCAGCTCCCCGCAGGGGCCGCGCCCATCCAGCGGACGAACCGGTGGGCCACCAGGCGGCTCCACCGCCCCACGTACGGCTCGTACGCCTCGCCGGCCACCCACATCGGCCCACACCTCTCCGGAAGTCACCGCCCCCGGACCAGCCTGCCCCGCCGACGGGCCGCGAGGCGGCACCACCGCGCCGGCCCCGGCCCGGTCCCGTGGTGGGTGTCCTCTCAGGCGTAGTGGCGGTAGACCGCCTGGGCCACGCAGGCCGGCTTGGTGCTGCCCTCGACCTCGATGGTGAAGGTGAGGGGCATCTGTACGCCGTCGCCCTTGATGCCCTCCACGGTGCCGACGGCGCCGTGCAGCCTGATCCTCGCGCCGACGGGGACGGGGCTGGGGAAACGGACCTTGTCCAGGCCGTAATTGACGCTCATGGAGATGCCGGTGATGTCCAGGAGCTCGCCGAACATCGGGATGATGAGGGAGAGGGTGAGGTACCCGTGGGCGATCGGGCCGCCGAACGGGCCGGTCTCGGCCTTCTCCGGGTCGGTGTGGATCCACTGGTGGTCGTCGGTGGCGTCGGCGAAGGTGTTCACCCGTTCCTGGGTGATCTCCTGCCAGGCGGTGTGGCCGAGGTCGGCTCCGCTGAGGGAGATGAGGGCGTCGAGGCCGTGGGCGGTGACGGGCATGGCGCATCGGTCCGTTCGGTAGGGAGTGAGGGGTTGAGCGGCCGGGCGGAGAAACGGCTCCCGGCGGGGCACGGGTGACGCACGGGCAGCTCGCCCGCGGGGGCGGGTCACCCCGTGTAGCGGTCGCGTACGTCGGGTTTGACGATCTTTCCGGAGGCCGTGCGGGGCAGGGCGTCCGTGAAGACCACCGACTTGGGAATCTTGTACTTGGCGAGTCGGCCCTGGAGGTGGCCGAGCAGGTCGGGCTCATCCGCGCGGCGGCCGGAAACGAGGACGACGACCGCGCGGCCGACCTCGCCCCAGACCGGGTCCGGCACGCCGACGACGGCACACTCCTCGACGTCGGGATGGGTCAGGAGGACGTCTTCGACCTCGGCCGGGTAGACGTTCTCGCCTCCGGAGACGAACATGTCCTTCACCCGGTCGACGACGTAGGCATAGCCGTCGGAGTCGAGCCGGGCGACATCGCCCGTAGACAGCCAGCCGCCGTCGGTGAAGGCGGCCGCGGTGTCCTCGGGCCGGTTCCAGTAGCCGCTCATCACGTTCGGGCCCTGGACGAGTACCTCGCCCCGCTCCCCGGGAGCGGCGTCCTTCCCGTCGGGCAGGACGACGCGCGTGTCGGTGAAGAAGTGGGGTACGCCGGCGGAACCGGGCTTGGCCGCGGCCTGCTCCCGGTCCAGGAAGAGGACGCCCGGGGACGCCTCGGTCATCCCGTACCCCTGGCTGAAGGCCAGGCCGCGGTCGAGGTACGCGGCGATGGTACGGGCCGGGACCGGCGCGCCGCCGCAGTTGAGGGTGCGCAGGCTGGACAGGTCGGCCGTGGCCCAGCGGGGCCGGGCGGCCATCGCGTCGTACATCGTGGGGACGCCGAACATGTAGGTGACACGGCGGCTTTCGACGGTTTCCAGGACCCGCTCGGGGTCGAAGGCGTCGAGCAGCACCACCCGGCCGCCCTTCAGGAGGGTGGGCAGGCAGGTCATGTTGAGGCCGGCCGTGTGGAACAGGGGTGCCACGACCAGGGTGACCTCGTCGCCTGCGAGGTCGGTGTCGACGATCACGTTGACGCTGTTCCAGATGATGTTGCCGTGGGTGAGTACGGCGCCCTTGGGCCGGCCCGTGGTCCCGGAGGTGTACATGATCATGCACGGGTCGCCGGGGGCGACGGCCTCGTTCAGGGGCCCGGGCGCGTTCGCGGCGAGCAAGTCCTCGTAGACGAGGCCCGCGTGCCCGGGCGCGGCGAGCGTGATCCGGTGCCGCACCACGCCGGCCTCGTCGGCCGCGGCCCGGGCGGCTTCCGCGTGCTCCGGTGCGTGGACGAGCACCGTACTGCCGGAATCGGCCAGGTTGTACGCCAGTTCCGGCGCCGCGAGCCGGGTGTTGAGCGGGACGAAGACCGCCCCGAGCACACCGGCGGCGAACAGTGTCTCCAGGAACGCCGGATGGTTGGGGCCCAGGTAGGCGATCCGGTCGCCGCGCGCAACGCCGAGGGCGCGCAGGGCGTTGGCGAGACGGAGGACGCGCTGGTGCAGTTCCCGGTAGGTCCGGGTGCGGTCCCGGTGGACGAGCGCGATGCGGTCGGGGCTCCTGCGGGCCCGGCGTGCCGGCCAGGAGCCGATGCCTTGGTTCAACACGGCGATTCCTTCAGTCGGTGAGCAGGCCGAGCAGGCGGGCGGCGTTCTCCTTGAGGATCTTCGGCCGGACCTCGGGCTTGATGTCGAGCGTCTCGAAGTCGGCGAGCCAGCGGTCGGGGGTGATGACCGGGTAGTCGGAGCCGAAGAGGACCTTGTCCTTGAGGAGGGTGTTGGCGTACCGCACGAGCTGGGGCGGGAAGTACTTCGGGGACCAGCCGGACAGGTCGATGTGGACGTGCGGCTTGTGGGTGGCCACCGCCAGGGCCTCGTCCTGCCAGGGGAAGGAGGGGTGGGCGAGGATGATCCGCAGGTGCGGGAAGTCGACGGCCACGTCGTCGACCAGCATCGGGTTGGAGTACTTCAGCCGGATGCCGCCGCCGCCCGGGACTCCGGCGCCGATGCCGGTCTGGCCGGTGTGGAACAGGGCGGGGACGCCGAGCTCCTCGATGGCCTCGTACAGCGGGTAGGCGAGGCGGTCGTCCGGGGCGAAGGCCTGGAGGCTGGGGTGGAACTTGAACCCCCGCACGCCGTACTCCTGCACCAGGCGCCGCGCCTCCAGCACTCCGGCGCGGCCCTTGTGCGGGTCGATGCTCGCGAACGGGATCAGCACGTCGGCGTGGGCGGCGCAGTTCTCCGCGACCTCCTCGTTGGAGATCCGCGGATGCCCGGTGGCGTGTTCGGCGTCGACGGTGAACACGACCGCCGCCATGCGCCGTTCGCGGTAGTGGCCGGCCATCTCCTCGATGGTGGGCTGCCGGTGTCCGTGGGCCTTGAAGTACTTCTCGGAGGCGCCGAGCAGTTCGGGGCCGAGCGCCGTGCGGCCGTCCTTGGCGACCTCGGCGTGCGTGTGCATGTCGATCGCGGTCAGCCGGTCGAGGTCGAGCGCGGGTTCGTAGGCGCGGTCGCCCATGTCACGCCTCCGGGGCCTGGGGCGCGGGGATGCCGTAGGTCTCGGGTTCGGCTCCGACGCCACCGGACCACTGCGCCGCGATCGCCTCGGCGCTCCAGCCCCCGTCGGCGAAGGCGGTCGCCTTCTCCTTGGGGTGCGCCCACAGTGCGAGGCGGTCGCCGCCTATGCCGATGGCCTGTCCGGTCACGTCCTTCGCGGCGTCGGAGGCGAGGAAGGTGATGAGCCCGGCCACGTCCTCGACGGTGCCGAGGCCCTCGCCCTTGCGCAGCCAGTCCGGCAGCGGGCTCCCGGTGCGCTCGGACTCCTCGATGACGGGGGCGAAGGCCGGGATGGTCCTGGTCATCTCGGTGGCGGCGACCGGGACGACCGCGTTGACGGTGATGCCGGAGCGGCCCAGTTCCATGGCCCAGGTACGGGCCATGGCCACGATGCCGGCCTTGGCGGCGGCGTAGTTGGTCTGGCCGAAGTTGCCGCGCTGTCCGGCGGGCGAGGAGATCAGGACGAGACTGCCGCCGGTGCCCTGCTCGCGCATCCGGACGGCGGCCGCCCGGGCACAGGTGAAGGTGCCGCGCAGGTGGACGCGTACGACGTCGTCGAAGTCCTCGTCGGTCATCTTCCACAGCACGCGGTCGCGCAGGATGCCGGCGTTGGTGACGAGCACGTCCAGCCGGCCGAACTCCCGTACCGCGGCGTCCACGAGCTCCTGGGCCGCCGCGCCGTCTCCGACGGCCGCGACGGCTCCGGCGGCCGTGCCGCCCTCGGACCGGATCGTGGCGACGGCGGCGTCGACCGTGTCCTGGTCCACGTCGTTGACGATGACCGCGGCGCCGGCGCCGGCGAGGGCCCGGGCGTATCCGAGGCCGAGGCCGCGTCCGCTGCCGGTGACGACGGCGACCTTTCCGTGCAGATCCATGAGGGTGCCTCTCGTGAGCGGTGAGGTGGGCGGGATGCCGGAGCTCCGGCGGACGGCCGGGCTCGATCGACAGGAATCCTGTTGAATGACAGTTTCATCAATCAACAGGATTCCTGTCAATGCTTTAGGCTGTACCTGCCATTCACCCGGGCACCACCACAGGAGGACGAACGTGAGCACCTCGCTGCTCTACCTGGTCAAGCGGACGGAACTCGCGGTGCGCGCCCGTCTCGAAGAGCTGGTCAGGCCCGCGGGCATCACCGCCCTGCAGTACACCGCCCTCACCGTCCTGGACCGGCACGACGGCATCTCCGCCGCCCAGCTCGCCCGCGACTCGTTCGTCACCGCCCAGACCATGGCCGACATGGTCCGCGCCCTGGAGAGCCGCGGCCTGATCCGCCGCGAGCCGAACCCCGGCAACCGCCGCGAACGCCTCGTCCTGCTGACCGAGGCGGGCAAGGGGCTCCTGGACGAGTACGCCCGGCCGGCCCGCGCGCTGGAGGAACGCATGGTCGCCGAGCTGACCCCGGAGGAAGCCGACGGGTTCCGGCGGGCCCTGCAGCTCACGTGGCGCTCCCTGACCTGACCGCACGGGGCGCCGCCCGCCGGGTTCGCGCCCGCCGTCCGGCCCTCAGCCGCCCGCGCCCAGCGCGGTGCCGCGCCGCGGCACCGAGCTGAGCAGGAGCCGCGTGTACGGGTGCTCCGGCGCGTCGAGCACCCGGTCCACGGGGCCCGACTCCATCACCCTGCCCGACTTCAGGACGAGCACTTCGTCCGCGATGTGACGTACGACGGCGAGGTCGTGCGTCACGAACAGGAAGCCGATCCCCGCTTCGCGGCGGATCTCCCGCAGCAGTTCGAGGATCTGGGCCTGGATGGACACGTCCAGCGCGGCGACCGCCTCGTCCAGGACCAGTACCCGGGGCTCCACCGCGAGGGCGCGCGCGATCGCCACGCGCTGGCGCTGCCCGCCGGACAGATCGCGCGGCAGGGCCGCCGCCTCGCGGGTCCCGAGGCCGACCTGATCCAGGTGCCCGGCGACGCGGACCCGGCGCGCGGCGGCGTCCAGGCCGGTGTGCAGCCGCAGTACCTCGTCCAGACAGCCGCTCACCGTCACCCGCGGATCGAGCGACTGGTAGGGATCCTGGAAGACCATCTGGATCTCCCGCGCCCGGGAGATCCGTTCGGCGCGGCCGCGGGCCCGGGCCGAACGGTCCCGGCCGTCGAGCCGGACCGTACCGCCGTCCGAGTGCTCCAGGCCCACGAGCATCCGGACCGTCGTCGTCTTGCCGCTGCCGGACTCTCCGACGATCGCGAGCGAACCACCGGGCGGCAGCGAGAACGACACCCCGTCGACCGCCTTGTGCTCCCCGTACCGCTTGTGCAGCCCCTCGACCACCAGTCCCTTCGTCACAGCGTGATTCCTTCCTCGGCGCGCAGGCACGCGGCCAGCCCCTCGCCGTGCGGTGCGAGTACGGGCGTCTCCTGCGCGCAGCGCGGCACCGCGTGCGGGCAGCGGGCGGCGAACGCGCAGCCGGGCGGGGCCTCGGACAGGGAGACCGGCCGGCCGCGGATGGGCCGGGGCGGGGGCGCGCCCGCCTCGATGCGCGGAGTGGAGGCGAGGAGCCCCGCCGTGTACGGGTGGCGGGGCCGGTCGAAGAGCTCGTCGGTGGAGCGGGTCTCGACGATCCGGCCGGCGTACATCACGTACACCCGGTCGCAGATGGCCGAGGCCAGCTCCAGGTCGTGCGTGACGAAGAGCATCCCGGTGCCGCGCTCGGCGCGCAGCCGGGCCAGGATCCCGATCACCTCGGCCTGGGTCGTGACGTCCAGCGCGGTGGTCGGTTCGTCGGCGAGGAGCAGGGCCGGCTCGGCGGCGAGGGCCGCGGCGATGACGACCCGCTGGAGCATGCCGCCGGAGAACTGGTGCGGGAAGCGGCGCAGGGCGCCGCGCGGATCGCGGATGCCGACGGCGTCGAGGAGTTCCTCCGCCCGGGCGGAGGCGCGGTCGGCGGGGGTGCCGCAGGCGCGCAGCCCTTCGGTGAGGAAGTCGCCCACCCGGCGCAGCGGGTTGACGGTCGCGCGCGGGTCCTGGAAGACCATGGCGACCTCGCGGGCCCGCAGTCCGGCCAGCTCCCGCGGGCGCATGCTCAGCACGTCCCGCCCGGAGACCCGGACCTGACCGCTGGCGCGGGCTCCCGGGGGCAGCAGTCCGAGGACGCTGCGGCAGGCGACCGACTTGCCCGACCCGGACTCGCCGACCAGGCCGACGGTCTCCCCGGGCCGCACGGTCAGGCTCACGCCGTCCAGGATGGGCCGGGCGGCCCGGTCGTCCGGGAGTCGTACTCCGAGCCCGTCGATCTCCAGGACGGGCGTGGTCGATGGCGTGGTCATGGCGTTCACCTCTCCCGCCTCGCGATCCGGTCGGCGAGCCCCTCGCCGACGATTCCGAACGCCACGACCGCGAGCACGACGCACGCGGCCGGCGCGAGCGCCGGGAGCATCGCCCCTTGCAGGACGGCCCCCTGGCCCTCGTTGATCATGGCGCCCCAGTCGGCGGCCGGCGGCTGGACGCCGAAGCCGAGGAAGGACAGGGCCGCCAGGTCCATCAGCGCGTACCCGAAGTTCATCGCGGACTGGGCGAGAACGGTCGGCGCGATGTTCGGCAGGAGGTGACGGACGCAGACCGTCCAGCCGGACCAGCCCTGCACCACGTACGCCTCGATGTACGGCCGTTGCTTCTCCTGCCGGGCGATGCCGCGCACGAGCCGGCCCACGTACGGGGTGTAGGCGACGGACATGGCGATGACGGGTGCGGTCATGCCGGAACCGAGGACGGAGACGAGCAGGATCGCCAGCAGCAGTCCCGGGATCGCGAAGACGAGGTCCATCGAGCGGGACAGGAGGGTGTCCGCCCAGCCGCCCCGCCAGGCCGCCACCACACCCAGCAGCAGGCCGAGCAGGGTGGAGACGGCGACGACGAGCAGCGGTCCCAGGAGCCCGGTGCGGGCTCCGTGGAGCAGCCGGGACAGGATGTCCCGCCCCGACTGGTCGGTGCCGAGCAGGTGGTCACCGCTGGAGCCGGCGAGGCTCGCGGCGAGGTCGACCGCCTCGGGGTCGTAGGGGGCCAGGACGGGGGCGAGGACGGCGACGAGGACGAGCGCGGCGAGCACCGCGACCGAGACCGCGAAGAGGGGACCCTGGCCGAAGACGCGCAGTCCGCGCAGGCCCGGCCTGCGGTACGGCACCGTGGTGAGGGTGGAGGTCATGGAGAGCCTTCCCCGGGGGAGAGACGGGGGTCGATGAGCGGGGCGAGCAGGTCGACCGCGAGGTTGACGAGGACGAAGGCCGCCACGCTGATCAGGGTGACGGCCTGGACCACGGCGAAGTCCTGCGCGGTGACCGACTGCACGAGCAACGAGCCGAGCCCCGGCACGTCGAACGCGGTCTCCACGATCGACGTGCTGATGAGCAGGCCGGCGAGCATGGTGCCGCCGACGGTGACGACGGGACCCAGCGCGTTGCGCAGCACGTGCCGGCGCACCACGTTCCGTCCCGCGACGCCCCGGGCACGCGCCACCTCGACGTGCTCGCGGCCGAGTTCGTCGAGCATCGCGGAGCGCGTGACCCGGGCCAGCAGGCCCGCGAACGTCAGGGCGAGCGCGACGGACGGCAGGGTGAGCTGGTGGAGCCGGGCGCCGAAGCCCTCCGCGACGCCGCCGCCCGGGCCGGGGAACCAGCCGAGCTGGACCGAGAAGACCGAGACGAGCACGATCGCGGTGACGAAGGAGGGAGTGGCGGTGGCGACTCCCGTGCCGATCAGCACCATCCGGTCGAGGAGTCCGGGGCGCAGCGCGGCGAGGATGCCGACGCCCACCCCCAGGACGACGACGAGCAGGGCCGCGTAGCCGACGAGGAGGGCGGTGCCGGGCAGCCTGGAGCCGATGAGCGCGGTGACGTCCTGGTGGTACTGGGCCGAGCGGCCGAGGTCGCCGCTCAGGACGCCGCCGAGCCACTTGCCGTACTGCACGACGACGGGGTCGTCGAGGTGGTGCTCCGCGCGCAGGGCGGCCACGGCCTCGGGGGTGGCCGGGCGGCCGTGCAGGAGGAAGGTCACCGGGTCACCGGGGGCCAGGTGGATCGTGCCGAAGACCACGACCGAGGTCACGAACAGCACGGCCACCAGGCCCAGGAGCCGTCCGATGAGGAAGCGGGTCATTTCTGTGCGGCCCCGATCTTCGCGGCCCACGGGTAGTAGAGCTGGGATATGCCGGTGGGGGCGCCGGTGATCCGCTTGCCGAGGAAGACCGAGTACGGAGCCTCGTACAGGGGGATGACGGGCATCTCGCGCAGGGCGATCTCCTGGAGCTTCGCGGTGAGGTCGGCGCGCTTGGCCGGGTCCGGCTCGGAGTTGGCCCGGTCGAAGGCGATGTCGAATTCGGCGTTGGACCAGTAGCCGTAGTTCCCGAAGTCGCCGCTGCGCAGGTACTGGTAGAACTCCAGCGGGTCCGGCGTGTTGTCGTAGCCGTTGGTGATGACGAGGTCGAGCCCCTCACGGGCCTTCGGGTCGACGAAGAGGCTGCTGTACGCGTCCGGGGAGACGGCCTTCAGCTTGATGTCGAGGCCGATCTGGCGTCCGGCCGCCTGCACCGCGTTGGCGACGACGCTGATCTCGGGGGCGAGCGAGCTCGTCACGAGGGTGATCGAGCGGCCGGCGGCGCCGGCCTCCTGGACCAGCTTCTTGGCGGCCGCGACGTCATGGGGCAGGTCGGGCAGCGTGTCGTAGTGCTCGGCGGCCTTCTCCGGGACGAGCGCCCAGGCACCGCGTGCCGCGGGAGCCTTGGCGGGGACGCCGACGCCGCCGGCCGCCGCGTTGACCATGTTCTTCCGGTCGAGCGCCATGGACAGGGCCTGGCGGACCTTGAGGTTGCCGAGCGGGCCCTGGAAGTCGAGGACGGCGAGGTTCGCGGCCGCGGTGTTGGGTCCGAAGAGGACCGTTCCGTTGCCGCTCGCCCGCAGCTGGGCGAGGGAGGAGGACGGCACCATGTAGCCGCCGTCGGCGGTTGCGGACAGGAAGGCGTTGGAGCGGGCGGCCGGGTCCTCGATGAAGGTGAACTTCACGGACCGGGACTTCGGGGCGAGCACCTTGTCCCAGTACGCCGGGTTCTCGCGGAGGGTGATGCTGTCGCCCTGCGCCCACTTGTCCAGGGCGAAGGGGCCGGTGCAGTTCAGGGCGCTCTTCGGGGTGCCGTAGTCCTTCCCTTCCTTGGCGAGGGAGGCCGCGCTCACGACGGTGCCGGGAGAGGCCGCCATGAGTTCGTGGAAGAGGACGTCGGCCTTGACGAGGCGGATCGTCATTTCCAGCGGGCCGGTCGCCTCGACGGACTTGACGTTCTTGAAGGACGAGGCCCACGGGGAGCCGGTGGCCGGGTCCATCTGGCGCTGGAGGGAGGCGACGGCGTCGTCCGCGGTCAGCGCCGTGCCGTCGTGGAACTTCACGCCCGGCCGCAGGGTGTAGACGAGGGTGAGCGGGTCGGGCTGCGCCCACTTGACCGCGAGACCGGGCTCGACCTTCAGGTCGGGGGTGACGCGGAGCAGCTGCTCGCAGACGTTGGCGAGCACGGTGTTCGGCGGGTAGTCGTACGCGAGGGCGTAGTCGAGGGTGTACGGCTCGGAGTACAGCGACCACGTGAAGGAGTCCAGGGGGCCCTGGGCGGGCGGTGAGGTCGGGGTGACCTCGAAGGCGGCGCCGCCGGCGGCGCCGGCCGGGGGCCGGGTGGCGCCGGAGCAGGCGGTGAGGGAGGAGGCCGCGAGCACGGCGGTACAGGCGAATGCGATGAATCTGGGGGTACGCATGCAGATCCACCCCTTTACGGGTGTTGTGACGGGCACGGGGGGATGGAGCGAGTATTGATGCGGGAACGTTCCCGCACAAGACTTCGGCGAGGATTGCGGGAACGGTTCTGCGCAGGTGGGGAGGATGGCAGCATCGGTCTCATGACCGAAGATTCAGGGCGCGGCGAGCAGCCCGCCCCGCGCGTACGGCTGGTGGACGTCGCCCGGGAGGCGGGCCTGTCCAAGACGACCGTCTCCGCGGCGCTCAACGGCACCGGCCGGCTCTCCCCCGACGTGCGGGAGCGGGCCCGCGAGACCGCGCGCAGGATGGGCTACCGGCCCAACGCCACCGCGCGCCAGCTGCGCGCGGGACGGGCCCGGCTGATCGGATACGTGGTCGGCGAGCTGGCCGACGCCCCCTGGACCTTCCTGGAGTCGCCGTACTTCGCCCGGCTCACCGGGGCCACCGCCGCCACCGCGCTCGCACGCGGCTACGCGATGGTGCTGCTGCCCGCCGGCTCCCTGCAGAGCGAGTGGTCCGCGCTGCCCCTCGACGCCGCGATCGTCGTCGACCCCGTCGCCGACGACCGGATCGTCGAGGACCTGCTCGCCGCCCGCATCCCGGTCTTCAGCGACCGTTCCGTGGAAGGCCGGCAGGAGGCCCACTGGGTGGACGTCGACGCCGTCGACGCCGTCCACCGGACCCTGGACCACTTCCTGGCCCAGGGCGCCCGGCGGCCCGCGCTGGTCGTCCCGGACAGCACCACCCGCTTCCACCGCGAGGTGTTCGCCGCGCACCACGACTGGTGTACGGCGCACGGACTGCCGGAGCTGGCCGTACGGGCCGCGGAGCCCGGCAACGGGCCGGTGGTCCGGGCCGTCGAGACCGCGCTGACGGCCGGACCGCGGCGCCCCGACGCCCTCTTCGTGGTCGCCGAGGCCAGCCCGCCCCTCGTCCTGGACGCGGCCCGACGGCACGGCTACCGCGTTCCGGACGACCTGCTCCTCGCCTGTGTCAGCGAGGACGACGCGGCCGCGCACACCGAACCACCGGTCACTACGCTCAGCCTGCGCCCCGACGCCGTCGCCGAGGCCGGGATCGAACTGCTGGTGGCCGTTCTGGAGCACGGGCGCAGGGAGACCCGCGGGGTTCTCGTACCGGTCCGCCTCGAAGTCCGTGCCTCCTCTGTACGGCATCCTCAGCCCGCGAACACGAGCTCGCCGCCCACATAGGTCCGCTCCACGCGCGCCTCGGCGATCTCCTCCGGGGGTGCGGCCAGGATGTCCCGGTCGAGCACCACGAGGTCGGCCAGATGGCCGGGGAGGAGGCTGCCCGCGTCGTCGAGCCGGCTCACGTGCGCGGAACCGGCGGTGTAGGCGGCGATCGCCGAGAGGAGGTCGATGCGCTGCTCGGGCAGGAACACCCGCTCGTCGTCGGTCCCCGGCTCCCGGCGGTTCACGGCGACGTGGATGCCCGCGAGCGGGTCCGGGCTGGAGACCGGCCAGTCGCTGCCCGCCGCCAGGGTGGCCCCCGACCGCAGCAGACCTCCGAACGGGTACTGCCAGGCGGCGCGCTCCGGTCCCAGGAACGGGATGGTCAGCGCGTCCATCTGCGGCTCGTGCGCCGCCCACAGCGGCTGGATGTTCGCGAGGGCGCCGAGCGCGGCGAACCGGGGCAGGTCGTCGGGGTGGACGACCTGCAGATGGGCCAGGTGGTGCCGGTTGCCGCGCCGCCCGTTGGCCGCCACGGCGGCCTCGACCGCGTCGAGCGCCTCGCGTACCGCACGGTCGCCGAGCGCGTGGAAGTGGACCTGGAAGTCCAGCGCGTCCAGCGCGGTCACGTGAGCGCGCAGGGCCTGCGGATCGACGAAGCTCAGCCCGCTGTTGGCCGTGGCGCAGCCGCAGCCGTCCAGGTACGGGGAGGTCAGCGCGGCCGTGAAGTTCTCCGCGATGCCGTCCTGCATGATCTTGACCGACCCGGCCCGGAACCGCCCGTACGCCAACTCCTTTCGGCGCTCGACCAGTTCGGGTATCTGCTCGGCACCGCGTTCGCGGTCCCACCACAGCGCGCCGGACACGCGGGCGGTCAGCGACCCGTCCCGTGCGGCGGTCATATAGGCCTCCGAGGGGTCGCCCATCCCGTTGAAGGCGCCGAGCAGCGCGTCCTGCCAGCCGGTGATGCCGAGCGAGTGCAGCAGTTCCTGCGCCCGCAGCAGGCCGGCGAGCCGGTCCTCCGGCGTACTGGGCGGCACCAGCCGCGCCACCAGAGCCGTCGCGCCCTCCTGGAGCATTCCGCTGGGCGTGCCGTCCGGCTCGCGCTCGATGCGTCCGTCGGCCGGATCCGGGGTGGCGGCGCTCAACCCCGCCCGTTCGAGGGCCCGGGTGTTGGCCCAGGCCCCGTGGTGGTCGCGGTTCGAGAGCAGCACCGGCCGGTCCGGCACCACCGAGTCGAGCAGCTGCCGGGTCGGCAGTCCGCCGGCGAAGCTCTCCATCGACCAGCCGCCGCCGGTGATCCACTCCTGCTCGGGGTTCGCGTCCGCGTAGGCCCGGATCCGCTCCAGGTACGCGGCGACGTCGACGATCTCGGTCAGATCGCACTGCGCCAGCTCACTGCCCCCGCCCACCGCGTGGACGTGCGCGTCCTGGAAGCCGGGCAGCAGGAGCCTGCCCGCGAGGTCGACCACCTCCGTACGGGGCCCGATCAGCTCCCGCACCTCATCGTGGCCGACCGCGGTGATCCGCTCCCCCGTGACCGCGAGCGAACTCGCCCGGGTACGGGCCGGATCCATGGTGAGGACAGGACCTCCGGTGAAGACCAGATCGGCGTGAGGCATGCGGCGGCTCCCTTGCGTGCGGATGCGCTGGACGGAATGCGTACGGACGGCCCGGACGGCCCGGACGGCGTGGGCACGAATGCGCGGAACGGTGACGGGCGCCATGGAAGCCCGCGAGCCGTTTACACGTCAATGGTGTTGACGTAACGTCCTGGCCATGTCCGAACGCGTGGTACCCGAGGGCAGTCGGCAGCGCAGCCGCCCGACCAAACACGGCGCCGTCCTCTCCGAGCGCCTCATCGTCGACACGGCACTGCGCCTCGTCGAACAGCACGGCGCGAAGGCGCTCTCGGTCCGCAGGCTCGGGGCCGCGCTGGGCGCCGACCCCACCGCTCTCTACCGCTATTTCCGCAACACCGACGCCCTGCTCCTCGCCCTCGCCGACGAGCTCATCGGCCGCGCCCAGGAGGGCTGGACGGCCACCGGCAACTGGCGGGAGGACCTGCGCTCGATGGGCCGGCGCATCCACGCCTCGTACCTCGCCCAGCCCCAGGCCGCGCTGCTCGCCGCCCACCGCACCACCGGCCGCCCCCACGAGACCCGGGCCGTCGAGACCATCCTCGGCATCCTCCGAGACGGCGGCTTCCCCGACGCCCTGGCGGTGCGGATCTATCACGCCTTCGTCGACCAGTCGCTCGCCTTCGCCGCCCAGGACGCCGCGGCGGCGGCCCTGCCGCCCTCGGCGGCGACGGCCGACGCCGACGTCTGGCATGCCGCGTACAGCCGCGTCCCCGCCGACACCCACCCGCACATCGCGGCGACGTACCCCCTCCTGGCCGTCGACATGCGCGACAGCGGCTACCCCTTCGCTCTGGAGCTGATGCTCGTCGCCGCCGCCGCACTGCACCCGGACGCGGGGCGGTAGCGCCCACGGACCGGGCCTGCGCAATCCACCCGAAGGCGCTTATGTCAACATCATTGACCTTGTCGCGTCCGACCGGGTCTCATGGGCGGCACCTCGGAGGAAAGCCCCCGCGCGCGGGCTCCTCCGCCACCCGAAGGAAGCCACCATGGACCCCCTGCTCTCGCTCCGGGACGCCGATCCGACCCCGTTCTGGCTCGACGATCCGCGCCGCCCCCGCGCCACCCCCGCCCTCGTCGGCGGCACCACCTGCGACCTGCTGGTCGTCGGCGGCGGCTATACCGGGCTGTGGACCGCCCTCGCCGCCAAGGAGCGCGACCCGTCCGCCGACGTCGTCCTGGTCGAGGGCGACGAGGCCGGCGGCGCCGCCTCCGGCCGCAACGGCGGCTTCTGCGAGTCGAGCCTCACCCACGGTCTCGCCAACGGCCTCGCCCGCTGGCCCGACGAGATCGGTGTCCTCGAACGGCTCGGCCGCGCGAACCTCCAGGCCATGGAGGACACCCTCGCCCGCCACTCCATCGACTGCGACTGGGAGCGCACCGGGTCCCTGGTCGTCGCCACCGAGCCCCATCAGGTCGGCTGGCTCGCCGAGGAGGCCGAGGCGGCCGCCCGCTACGGCGCCACCACCACCGTCCTCGACGCCGACGCCGTCCGCGCGGAGATCGACTCCCCCACCTTCCTGGGCGCCGTCTGGAACAAGAGCGACACCGCCATGGTCAACCCGGCGCGGCTCGCCTGGGGCCTCAAGCGCGCCTGCCTCGACCTCGGCGTCCGCATCCACGAGCACACCCCGGCCCTCTCCCTCGAAGAGCACGGCGCCGTCGTCCACGTCCGCACCCCCTACGGCCGGATCACCGCCGGGCGCGTGGCGCTCGCCACCAACGCGTACCCCTCCCTGGTCCGCCGGCACCGCCTCTACACCGTCCCCGTGTACGACTACGCCCTCATGACCGAACCGCTCGACGGTCAACAGCTCGCCTCCGTCGGCTGGCACCACCGGCAGGGCTGGGCGGACCCCGCCAACGCCTTCCACTACGTGCGGCTCTCCACGGACAACCGGATCCTGTGGGGCGGCTACGACGTCGTGCACCAGCGCCGGGTCCGCGCCGAGCACGACCGGCGCCCCGAGACGTACGCGACGCTCGCGCGCCAGTTCTTCCGCACCTTCCCGCAGCTCGAGGGCATCCGCTTCAGCCACGCCTGGGGCGGCGCCATCGACACCAGCACCCGCTTCTGCGTCTTCTTCGACACGAGCCATCGCGGCAAG
This sequence comes from Streptomyces sp. NPDC054961, assembly GCF_053609145.1. NCBI lineage: Bacteria > Bacillati > Actinomycetota > Actinomycetes > Kitasatosporales > Streptomycetaceae > Streptomyces > Streptomyces sp. NPDC054961. The sequence goes on from NZ_JBSGWY010000034.1 coordinate 41,066, forward strand.
GTCGCCTACGCCGCCGGCTTCACCGGGCTCGGCGTCGGCGCCAGCCGGTTCGGCGCCGAGGTCATGCTGGACCTCCTGGCGGGCGAGCGCACCGAGCGGACCGCCCTCGACCTCGTACGCCGCAAGCCGCTGCCCTTCCCGCCCGAACCCGCCCGCTCCCTCGGCATCGGCATCACCCAGCGCTCCCTCGCCCGCGCCGACCGCAACGAGGGCCGCCGCGACCTGTGGCTGCGGACCCTGGACCGCCTCGGCCTCGGCTTCGGCAGCTGAGCGAGCGCGCCCTCAGCCCCGGTCCCCGGCGGCCCGCATGCCCCGGGAACGGGCCGTCTCCGCCGCCGCCTCGGAGCCGAGGAGAGCGAGGACTTCGCGGGCCCGGCCCGGTCGGGTGGAGGCGGCCAGTACGCCTCCGCTGAACGTCGAGGTGATCTCGGTGTCGCCGGGCAGGGGGCCGACGATGACGACGCCCGGCAGGTCCATCAGTTCACTGTGCTGCTGGAAGGCCAGGTCGGCCCGGCCGGACGCCAGCATGCTGCCGGCCGGCACCCCCGGTGGCGCTTGGACGAGCCGGTCCCGGAGCGATGCGGCGAGGTCCAGCCGGGTGATGAGATCGAGGAGGGCCGTGCCGCTGGGGCCCGTCGAGTAGGCGATCCTCTTCGCGGACAGGAGGGCGGCCCGCAGGTCGGGCTCCGAGCGCAGTGCCGGCACCGGTGTTCCCTCCGGCACGGCCGCGACGACCCGGGAGACCCACAGCGGGCGCACCGTGTCCCCGAGGAGGTGCCCCTCGGCCGCCAGTTCCGCGATGGCTCCTTCGGCCAGCACGAGGACGTCGGCCTCGGCGCCCCGGCGCACCCGCTGGGCGATCTCGACGCCGCCGGCGGATTCGAACCGCACCGCGATCCCGTGCGCGAGGCGGATCTGTTCGGAAAGCTCGGCCAGAATCAGCCGCGTCGCCATCGAGGACAGCCCGGAGGCGTCTCGGTCCATGTCGCCTCCTTGTGTCCGGCAGGTGGTACGGAGTGTCCGGCAGATGGTACGGCGCACGACCGGGGGCTTCAACGCCGGTCTGCGAGACTGACCGGGTGAGCAGAACCCGGAGCACGGCGGCTGGGAAGGTCCTCGAAGTCCTCTCGGCCTTCGACCGCGACCACCCCTCGCGAACCCTGTCGGAGATCGCCCAGTGCACGGGACTGGCCCTGAGCACCGCGCACCGGGTGGTCGCGGAGCTGGCGGAATGGGGCGCGCTGGAGCGCACCGAGGACGGGTCCTGGCATGTCGGGCTGAGGCTCTGGGAGATCGTCTCGGGATGCCCCCGCACGCAGATCCTGCGCGACGCGGCCCTGCCGTTCATGCAGGACCTCTACGAGGCGACCCACGAGAACATCCAGCTCGCGGTGCGCGAGGGCACCGATCTCGTCTTCGTCGAACGGATCGCCGGGCACCGCTCGGTGGAGCTGCTGACGATGGTCGGGTCCCGGTTCCCCGTCGGCTCCACCGGGATGGGCCGGGTGCTGCTGGCCCACGCACCGCTGGACATCCAGGAGGAGGTGCTCGACTCGCCGCTGCGCGCCTGGACCCCGCACACCGTCACCGACCAGCGCACGCTGCGCGCGCAGTTGGACCTCATCCGCCGCGAGCAGGTCTTCGTCAGTGACCGGCAGCTCTCCGAGAGCACGGTCGCGGTGGCCGCGCCGGTACGGATCGGCCCGGCCGGACCGGTCAGCGCCGCGCTGGGGATCGTCATCGCGGCGAGCAGCGCGAGCCGCGCGCGCGGGCTGCGCGAACCGCTCCTGAGAGCCGCGTACGGGATCTCCGAAGAGCTCGGCCGGCGGACCCGTACGACGATCTGACATCCGAACAGGGCTTCCGCCTGACGGAAACGGCGGTGACCGGTCGCGGTCGCGGATGTCAGCGTTCGGGGTGTTCGAGACGCTCACAGTCGCTCAGGAGATGCCATGGCCGACGCCATCATCGACACCGTCGCCCCAGTTCCGGTCGCTGTCATCGGTGCCGGTCCAGCCGGCTTGATGCTGGCCCACCTCCTCGGGCGGGCCGGGGTCGAGACGATCGTGGTCGACACCCGCACCCGGCAGGAGATCGAGAGCACGCAGCGGGCCGGCATCCTGGAGGCCGACGCGGCCCGGGACCTGGTCGAGACCGGCGTCAGCGACCGGATCCTGCGCGAGGGCCACGAACACGAGGGCATCGAGCTGCGGTTCGGCGGCCGGGCACACCGCCTCGACTTCAAGGAACTGGTCGGCGAGTCGGTGTGGCTCTATCCGCAGACCGACGTGTTCATCGACCTGGCCGACGCCCGGGAGCGCGACGGCGGCACGGTCCGCTTCGGCGTCCGTGACACCGAGGTCCTCGACATCGCCACCGACGCCCCCCGGGTCCGCTACACCGCGCCCGACGGGTCCCGCCACGAGATCCGGGCCCGGTACGTGGTCGGCGCGGACGGTTCGCGCAGCATGTGCCGCGATCTGGTGCCGGAGGACCAGCGGGTGCGCTACGGCAGGGAGTACCCCTTCGCGTGGTTCGGCATCATGGCCGAGGCTCCGGCGAGCGCGCCCGAGCTGGTCTACGCCCACTCCGAGCACGGGTTCGCGCTGATCAGCCAGCGCACCGAGACCGTGCAGCGGATGTACTTCCAGTGCGGCCCCGACGAGTCCCCCGAGGCCTGGCCGGACGAGCGCGTCTGGGAGACGCTCCAGGCCCGGGTGGCCGGCGAGGACGGCTTCCGTCTCAAGGAGGGCCCGATCCTGGACAAGACGGTGCTGCGGTTCCGCTCGTTCGTACAGGAGCCGATGCGGTGGGGCTCGCTGCTGCTCGCGGGCGACGCCGCGCACACGGTGCCGCCGACCGGCGCCCGCGGGCTGAACCTGGCGCTGCACGACGTGAAGGTGCTCGCCGACGTCCTGCTCCGGGCACTCGGCGGCGCGGGCGAGCCCGCGCTGGACACGTACCAGCCGCGCGCCCTGCAACGGGTCTGGCGGGCCCAGAACTTCTCCTACTGGATGACCCAGCTGCTGCACACCGCGCCCGGCGGCCCACCGTTCGACCTGAGGCGTCAGCTCGGCGAGCTCGACAACGTGGTCGGCACCCGCGCCGGTCGCAGCTACCTCGCCGAGCAGTACACCGGCTGGCCCGCCCGCGGCCGGGGCTGACTCCCCACGACCACCAGGAGAGAACACGTGATCATCGACTGCCACGGCCACTTCACCACCGCACCACCCCAGCTGGCGCAATGGCGCGACCGGCAGACGGCGGCGGTCGGCACCCCCCGGGACGCACCCGACCCCGACGAGCTGGTCATCACCGACGACGACCTGCGCCGGGCGATCGAGGGCAACCAGCTGCGGCTCATGGACGAACGCGGTACCGACCTGACGGTCTTCTCCCCGCGGGCCAGCTTCATGGCCCACCACGTCGGCGACTTCGCGGTCTCCTCCGTCTGGGCCCGGATCTGCAACGACCTGGTCCACCGCGTCAGCACGCTCCACCCCGGCCGCTTCGCGATGGGCGCGATGCTGCCGCAGTCGCCGGGCGCCGATCCCGCGACCTGCCTGCCCGAGCTGCGGCGCGCGGTCGAGGAGCTCGGCGCGGTGACGGTCAACCTCAACCCCGATCCCTCGGGCGGCAGATGGACCGCTCCCCCGCTGACCGACCGCAGCTGGTACCCGCTCTACGAGGCGATGGCCGAGTACGACGTCCCCGCCATGATCCACGTCAGCACGTCCTGCAACCCGGCCTTCCACACCACCGGCGCCCACTACCTCAACGCCGACACCACGGCGTTCATGCAGCTGATCCAGGGCGACCTGTTCGCCGACTTCCCGACGCTGCGGTTCGTGATCCCGCACGGCGGCGGCGCGGTGCCCTACCACTGGGGCCGCTTCCGCGGCCTGGCGATGGCGCTGGGCCGACCGGATCCCGAGACGCTCCTGGACAACGTCTTCTTCGACACCTGCGTCTACCACCAGCCCGGCGTCGACCTGCTCACCCGGGTGATCCCCGGCCGGTCCCTCCTGTTCGCCAGCGAGATGATCGGCGCGGTCCGCGACCTGGATCCCCGCACCGGCCACCACTTCGACGACACGAAGCGGTACGTCGAGGCCACCCCACACCTCTCCGACGAAGAGCGGGCCGCCGTCTACTGCGGCAACGCCCTGCGCGTCTACCCCCGACTCGCCGCCCGCCTCGCCGCAGCCGGCCACCGACCCGAGGAGAAGAACCCATGGAGCACACCGAGATCGGCGTAGTCCACACGTCGATCGACCGCGCCGATCCCGAGGCCGTCGCCGCGCTCTCGGCGTTCGGCGTGGCGACCGTCCACGAGGCCATGGGCCGCGTGGGGCTGATGCGCCCTTACCTGCGCCCGGTCTACCCCGGGGCCCGCCTGTGCGGCACCGCCGTGACCGTGCTGCTGCAACCCGGCGACAACTGGATGCTCCACGTCGCCGCCGAGCAGATCCGGGAGGGCGACGTCGTGGTCGCGGCCTGCACGACCGAGACCGAGGACGGCTTCTTCGGCGACCTGCTCGCCACCTCGTTCCGCTCCCGGGGAGGCCGGGGCCTGGTCATCGACGGCGGTGTGCGCGATGTGGCCGACCTGGCGGAGATGGACTTCCCGGTGTTCGCACGGGCGATCAACGCCAAGGGCACGGTCAAGGCCACGCTCGGCTCGGTCAACGTGCCGGTGGTCTGCGCCAACGCCCTGGTCAGGCCCGGCGACGTCGTCATGGCCGACGGCGACGGCGTGGTCGTGGTGCCGCGTGAACGGGCCGCCGAGGTCGCCGCGTCGGCGGCCGCGCGCGAGGCCGGCGAGGCGGGCAAGCGTGCGCGGTTCCGCGCGGGCGAGCTCGGCCTGGACCTGTACGGCATGCGCGGCCCGCTGGCCGAGCGCGGGCTGCGCTACGAGGACTGAGGATGACGACCATGTTCGAGAAGGACCCCGACTGGCTCGACTGGTACGCCGGTCCGAGCCGACCGCGGTTCCGGCTGCCCGAAGGCGCCGTCGACGCGCACTGTCACGTCTTCGGCCCGGGGGCGCGGTTCCCGTTCGCACCCGAGCGGAAGTACACCCCCTGCGACGCGTCCGCGGACCGGCTCTTCGAGCTGCGCGACCACCTGGGCTTCGCCCGCAACGTCGTGGTCCAGGCGACGTGCCACGGCGCCGACAACAGCGCCCTGGTCGACGCCCTGCGGCACGCGGGGAACCTGGCCCGCGGTGTGGCGACGCTCCGGTCCGGGGTCTCGGACGCGCACGTGCGGGAACTGCACGAGGCAGGCGTCCGCGGCGTGCGGTTCAACTTCGTCAAGCGGCTCGTCGACGCGGCGCCGCGGCAGGACCTGTGGGACGTGGTCGAGCGGATCGCACCGTATGGCTGGCACGTGGTCGTCTACTTCGAGGCGGCCGACCTCGCCGAGCTGCGCGACTTCCTGCTCTCGGTCCCGGTGCCGTTGGTCGTCGACCACATGGGCCGGCCCGATGTCACCAAGGACCCGTACGGTCCGGAGTTCGAGGCGTTCCTGGACCTCCTGCGGGCGAGGCCGGACATCTGGTGCAAGGTGACCTGCCCGGAGCGGCTGTCGGCGGCCGGCCCGCCGGCCCTCGACGGACAGCGCGACGCCTACCGCGACGTCGTCCCGTTCGCCCGGCGCGTGGTCGAGGAGTTCCCCGACCGGGTGCTGTGGGGCACCGACTGGCCGCACCCGAATCTCGTCGACCACATGCCCGACGACGGCCTGCTCGTCGATTTCATCCCGCACATCGCGCCGACGCCGCGGCTGCGGCACAAGCTCCTCGTGTCCAACCCGATGCGCCTGTACTGGCCGGACGCCGAATGACCACCGCACGACAGGAGCACCGCAGTGTCGCTGGACAAGACCTACAAGCTGGTGCCGGGGACGACCCTCTTCGACGCCGAGCAGTCCGCCAAGGGCTACCACCTCAACCAGTTCTGCATGTCGCTGATGACGGTGGACAACCGTGAGAGCTACCGCGCCGACGAGCGCGCCTACCTCGACGCGTGGCCGTTGCGGGAGGAGCAGAAGCAGGCGCTCCTCGACCGTGACCTCAATGCCGCGATGCGCGAGGGCGGCAACATCTACTTCCTCGCCAAGTGGGGTGCGGCGCTGGGACTGTCGTTCCAGCAGATGGCGGGCTCGATGACCGGCATGACCGAGCAGGAGTACCGGGACATGATGGTGGGCGGGGGCCGCTCCGTCGAGGGCAACCGGATCGACCGCGCCGTCCTTGAGGCGGCGCACGCCGCCCCGGAAACGTCGGCCGAGCACGCCGTGATCACCGGCGCGGTGTTCACGTCGCACGTGCCGGCGATCGGCGCGGCGATGGACCACCACAAGACGGACGAGCCCTACTGGCAGCCGGTCTTCGAGGGCTACGAGTTCTCCAAGCGGTGGGAGCGCGAGAACGTACCCGACGTGGTCTTCCTGGTCTACAACGACCACGCCACCGCGTTCGACCTGTCGGTGATCCCGACCTTCGCGCTCGGCACCGGCGCGGCCTACGACACCGCCGACGAGGGCTACGGGCCCCGGCCCGTCCCCGGCATCCAGGGCGACCCGGAGCTGGCCGCACACATCGCCCACTCGCTCATCAGGGACGACTTCGACCTCACCCTCGTCAACGAGATGGCCGTGGACCACGGTCTGACCGTCCCGCTGTCGCTGATGTTCGGGGACGTCGATAAGTGGCCGTGCAAGGTGATCCCGTTCCACGTCAACGTGGTGCAGTACCCCGTGCCCTCGGGCGCCAGGTGCTTCGAGCTCGGCCGGGCGCTGCGCAGGGCGATCGAGTCCTACGACAAGCCGTTGAAGGTCCAGGTGTGGGGCACCGGCGGTATGAGCCACCAGTTGCAGGGCCCCCGCGCCGGCCTCATCAACCGGGAGTGGGACAACGCCTTCCTGGACCGGCTGGTCGAGGATCCGGTCGCCCTGTCGCGGGTGCCGCACCTGGAGTACGTCGAGGAGGCGGGCTCGGAGGGCATCGAGCTGGTCATGTGGCTGATCGCCCGCGGGGCGATGAGCGACCTCGACGACTCCGGGCAGGTCGAGGTCAAACACCGCTTCTACCACGTGCCGGCGTCCAACACCGCCGTCGGCCACCTGATCCTCGAAAACCACCCGCGGGCCGAGTCGCCCGCCCCCAAGGAGTGACATGACTGACGAGCAGACCCTCCGGATCGCCCTGGCCGGGGGCGGTGCCTTCGGCGCCAAACACGCGGCCGCACTCAGGCGGATCGACGGCGTCGAGGTTGCCGCCGTGGTGAGCAGCAGCCTCGACAGCGCCCGGAGGTTCGCCCAGGAGCAGGGCGTCGGCCGGGGCGTCGCGACCCTGGAGGAGGTGCTGGCGATGGACGACATCGACGCCGTCATCCTCGCCACGCCCACGCAGATGCACGCCGCGCAGACGCTGGCCTGCCTGGAAGCGGGCAAACACGTCCAGGTCGAGATCCCGCTGGCTTCCTCGCTCGGCGACGCCGAGGCGTGCCTGGCGGCACAGGAGCGCACCGGCCTCGTCGCGATGGTGGGGCACACCCGGCGCTTCAACCCGAGCCACCAGTGGGTGCGTCGGCAGATCCAGGCCGGGGAGTACCGCATCCAGCAGATGGACGTGCAGACCTACTTCTTCCGACGCACCAACCTCAACGCCCTCGGCCGGCCGCGCTCTTGGACCGACCACCTGCTGTGGCACCACGCCGCGCACACCGTCGACCTCTTCGCCCACCAGACCGGCTCACCGATCGTGCGGGCCCACGCGATCCAGGGCCCGGTCCACCCCGAGCTCGGCATCGCCATGGACATGTCCATCCAGCTGCTCGCGGAGAACGGCGCCCTCTGCACTCTGTCGCTGTCGTTCAACAACGACGGGCCGCTCGGCACGGTCTTCCGCTACATCGGCGACACCGGCACCTACATCGCGCGCTACGACGACCTGTCCACCGGCAAGGACGAGCCGATCGACGTGAGCGGAATCGACGTCTCGATGGACGGCATCGAACTGCAGGACCGCGAGTTCGTCGCCGCCATCCGCGAGGGCCGCGAGCCGAACTCCTCCATCGCCCAGGTGATGGCCTGCTACCGGACGCTGGCCGCCCTCGAGGAACAGCTCGACGCCGCCCCCGCCTCGTAGCCGAGGCCCGAAAACGATCAAGGGGCCGTTTCGGATGTCTCTGGAACGGCCCCTTGACCTGCCCCGACGTCGCTCGTGGCTGCAGGGCCTCCCCCGACCGGACACGCTCACCGTGCCCGCCCGCGGCCCCAGACCTACGCTCGGGGCATGCGACGCCGCCAGATGCACATGTCCGACGAGGCCCAGGCCGCCCTGCTGTCCGCGCTGCAGGAACTCCGGACGGAACTGAAGATCCCCACGCACTTCCCCCAGCGCGTGCTCGCGGCGGCCGACGAGGCCGCGGCCAGACCGCAGCCGCCCGCCGAGGACCGCACCGACCTGCCGCTGTTCACGATCGACCCGCCGGCGTCCAAGGACCTCGACCAGGCCATGCACCTGGAGCGGCGGCCCGGCGGCGGTTACCGCGTGCACTACGCCATCGCCGACGTGGCCGCTTTCGTCGAGGCCGGCAGGCCGGTGGACGCCGAGGCCCACGACCGGATCGAAACGCTGTACTTCCCCGACCTCAAGGTCCCCCTGTACCCGCAGGCCCTCTCCGAGGGACCGGCGAGCCTGCTGCCCGGCCAGGTCGTTCCGGCGCTGCTGTGGCAGCACGACCTCGACGCCTACGGCAAGGTCACCGCCTCGTCCGTGAGCCGCGCGAAGGTCTGCAGCCAGGCGAAGCTCAACTACCAGGGCGTCCAGCAGGACATCGACGCCGGAACGGCCCGGGATTCCATCATGCTGCTGCGCGAGATCGGCAAGCTGCGGGAGGCCGTCGAGGCCGACCGCGGCGGGATCTCGGTGAACCTGCCGGACCAGGAGGTCGTCACCCTCAAGGACGGAACGTTCCAGCTGAGCTACGCGGCCACGCTGCCCGTGGAGGGCTGGAACGAGCAGATCTCCCTCATGACCGGGATGGCGGCGGCCCAGATCATGCTGGACAGCGGTACCGGCATCCTGCGGACGCAGAAGGAGACGTCCGATCAGAACGTGATCCAGCGCGTGCACGACATCGCCACGTCACTGGGCATCGACTGGCAGCCCGGCCTCACGTACGCCGAACTGGTGCGCAAGCTGGATCCGAACGACCACAAGCACATGGCCTTCCTCAGCGAAGCCACGGCGATGCTGCTCAAGGCCAAGTACACCGTCTTCCGCGACCACCACATCCCGGACGACAAGAAGCACGCGGCCATCGCGGCCCCGTATGCGCACTGCACGGCTCCGCTCCGGCGCCTGGTCGACCGGTACGCCGGTGAACTGTGCGTGGCCGCGTGCGCCGGGAAGGCGCCGCCCGACTGGGTGCTGGAGGCCCTGTACTGCCTGCCCTGCGACATGGAGCGGGGGAAGGGCAAGGTGGCCGACCGCGACTCGGTGGACCTGGCGGAGGCCGCGGTGTTGAAGAACCGCGTGGGCGAGGTCTTCGACGTCACGATCATCAACACCGAAAAGGAGAACGGCAGTCCGAAGGATGGCACGGCGCACCTGGCGCAGCCCGCCGTCATGGGCAAGATCACGTCCGACTCGCCCCTCGAGCTGGGCGCGAGCGTCCGCGCCGAGCTCAAGCGCGCCGACCCGTTCTTCGCCGGCAGGCAGAAGGTCCTCTTCAGAACGGTGTAGCGCCCCGTCACCCGCGGTATGCGCCGAGCCGGGAGTCGCGGGTCGCGCCGGTGGCTGTCGTCGACGTCGTCGACGTGGTCACCGACCGGACCGGGCCGGCGAGTTCCGGAACTGGTGAGGTCGTCGTCCTGACCGGCGCCGCGTGGCGGGCCGTCTTGAGCGCCGGTACCAGCAGCGCACGGCGGGCACGTCAGCGGCGGCGCCATTCCTCGGCCAGGAGGCGGTAGGAGCGGACCCTGTCGGCGTGGTCGTGCGTGATCGTGGTGATCAGCAGCTCGTCGGCGCGGGTGGCCTCCTGGAGCCGTTCGAGGTGATCGGCGACGGTCCGCGGTGAGCCGACGAACTGTGTCTCCACCCGGTCGGCCACCACCTTCCGGTCTGCGTCCGTCCAGGGGCCTGTCAGCGCCCGCGCCTCTGCCGGGGACGGGAAGGGGATGGCGCCTTCGGCCGTGCGGATGCTGCGTACCCAGGGCGCGTATCCGGCGGCCAGTTCGCGGGCCGTGGCGTCGTCCTCGGCCACGACCACGTCGGCGGACACGGTGACGTACGGGCGGTCCAGTTCGGCGGAGGGTTTGAACGCGGCCCGGTAGCCCTCGGCCGCCTCCAGCACGCTCGCCGGGCTGACGTGGTAGTTCGCGGCGAACCGCAGGCCGTTGCGGCCCGCCGTCTCGGCACTCTGGCCGCCGCTGCTGCCCAGGATCCACACCTGTACCTCGGCCCCCTCGCCGGGGACGGCGTGCGCCTCGATGCCCTCACCGGACCGGTATTCGCCGCGCAGCAGCGCGAGGACGTCGTCGACCTGCTCGCCGTAGTCCTGCGGCTGGGCACCGGGCAGGTTCAGCAGCCTCTGCTGGAGCGCGAACCGGGGATGGCCCGCCACGTGCGCGAAGGAGAAGCGCTCCGGAATGCGCAGCCCGTTCGGGGTGTGTCCGACGAAGGGCTCCGCCTCCCCGGCCCGCTGCGGAGGCCGGCCCGCCGAGCGGCCCAGGCCCAGGTCGAGCCGGCCCGGGTGCAGGGCGTCGATCAGGCCGAACTCCTCGACCGTGGACAGCGCCGTGCGATGGCCGAGCTGTACGGCCCCGGAGCCGATCCGGATCGTGGAGGTGGCGGAGGCGGTCAGGGCCAGCACCACCGCCGGGGAGGTCCCGGCGACACCGGGATTGAGGTGGTGCTCGGCGAACCAGTAGCGGGCGTAGCCGAGTCGTTCCGTCTGCCGGGCCAGATCGATGCTGTGGTGCAGGGCGTCGGCGGCGGTGGAGCCGGAGGGGATCGGGATGAGGTCGAGGACCCCGAGCGGGATGCCGGACATGGCCAGGTCTCCTTACAGATCGGCGAAGGGGGGATCGGGGATCTCGCGGCGCAGCACCGGCGCGATCTCGGACTGGAACAGCTCCAGCGAGGCGCGGTGGGCGGCCGGCGGGAGACCGCCCGGCTCGGCCTGCAGGTGCAGGACGGTGTGGCCGAACTGCTCGTGGTAGCGGTGCACCTTCTCGACGATCTGCTGGGGGCTGCCGATCAGCGCGGAGCTGCGCTCCACGAAGTCGTCCAGGTGCGGGAACACCGGTTCCGCGCCGGCCTGTTGGTGGAAGGCGAGGTACTGCTCGAAGGCCGGCCGGTACGCAGCCACCGCCTGCTGCGAGGTGCGTGCCGCGTGGAAGCCGGCCGTACCCGCGCCCACCACGGCGAGCGCCGGGTCGTGCCCGTAGTGCTCCCAGCGCTCCCGGTAGTGGCGGATCAGCTCGGCGTACGGGCCGATCGGATGGGTGACGTTCGCGGAGAACAGCGGATCGCCGTAGCGGGCGGCGAGGTCCACGGACTCCCGGCTGGTCGCGCTGCCGTGCCACACCCGCGGGGGCGGCCCACCGGGGCGGGGCAGCACCTCGGCCTCCTCCAGCGCCGGCCGGAACCGGGGCTGCGCCGTCACCCGGTCCTCGCGCCAGAGCCGCAGCAGCAGCTCGTAACCCTCGCTGTTGCGCTCCCACTGGTCCTCGGGCGTGACGTGGAACAGCTCCCGCTGGGCCGTGCCGTTGCCCTTGCCGATCATCAGCTCCAGCCGGCCGCCGGACAGGTGGTCCAGCGTCGCGTAGTCCTCGTACGCCCGGACGGGGTCGAGGAGGCTCAGCGTGGTGACGGCGGTGAAGAGCCGGATCCGGCGGGTCAGCGCGGCGATGTGGGAGAGCACCACCGGCGGCGAGGACGACAGGAACGGCCGCTCGTGCCGCTCGCCGACCCCGAAACCGTCGAAGCCGAGCTCCTCCGCCACCAGCGCACTGTCGACGACCTCGCGGAACCGCTCGCGGACGGGGTTCACCCGGCCCGTGACCGGGTCCGGGGCGTGCACGATCAGCGTGATGGCCAGGAACTTCACGAGGCCGTCGCCTGCCGCGCGCCGGCCGGCCGGACCGCCGGCACGTCGAGCCCGAGGTGGTCGCGCAGGGTGGTGCCGGTGTACTCGGTGCGGAAGACACCGCGTTCCTGAAGGAGGGGGACGACGGTGTCGGCGAAGCCCTCCAGTCCGTCCGGGGTGATGTGCGGGACCAGGATGAAGCCGTCGGCGGCGTCCGCCTGCACCAGGCGGTTGATGGACTCGGCGACGGTCGCGGGAGAGCCGACGAAGGTCTGCTTGGCCGTGGTGGCGATCACCAGCTCGCGGATGGAGAGGTTCTTCGCCTCGGCGAGCTCGCGCCACTGACGCGCGGTGGCCAGCGGGTCGCGGAACTGCCGTACGCTCGCGCGTCCGAGGGCGATGGTGTTCTCGCCGGGGTCGGGGTCGACGTCCGGGAGCGGCCCGTCCGGGTCGTAGCCGGACAGGTCGCGGTTCCAGACGTGTTCCAGGTATTTGATCGCGGTGGCCCCGCTGACCTGGGAGCGCCGTACCTCGTGGGCGAGTTCGCGAGCCTGGGCGTCGGTGTCGGCCAGGGCGAAGGTGGCGGCCGGCAGGATCAGCAGCTCCTCCGGGCGGCGGCCGTACCGGGGCAGGCGTCCCTTGACGTCGGCGTAGAACTCCCGGCCTTCCTCCAGGGTTGCGTACCGGCCGAAGATGGCGTCGGCGGATGCGGCGGCGAACTCGCGGCCTTCGTCGGAGTCGCCGGCCTGGAAGACCACCGGGCGGCCCTGGGGGCTGCGCGGCACGTTGAAGCGGCCCTCGATGTCGAAGTGGCGGCCCTGGTGGGCGAAGGCCCCGGCGCGTGCGTTGCGCAGGAAGGTGCCGGAGACGGGGTCGGCGGTGACCTCGGTGCCGTCCCAGGAGTCGAACAGCTCGGTCGCGGTGGCCAGGAACTCCCGGGCCCGGGTGTAGCGGTCGTCACGGGGCAGGAATCCGCCGCGGCGGAAGTTCTCCCCGGTGAAGGCGTCCCAGGAGGTGACCACGTTCCAGGCGGCCCGGCCCCCGGAAAGGTGGTCCAGGGAGGCGAACTGGCGGGCCACTTCGTAGGGCTCGTTGAAGGTGGAGTTGATGGTGCCGGTCAGGCCGAGGTGCTCGGTGACGGCGGCCAGCGCGGCGAGCACGGTGAAGGTGTCCGGCCTGCCGACCACGTCCAAGTCATATATCTCCCCGCCTTGTTCGCGCAGGCGGAGCCCTTCGGCGAGGAAGAGGAAGTCGAACTTGGCGCGTTCGGCGGTCTGCGCGAAGCGGACGAAGGAGTCGAACTCGATGTGGCTGCCGGACGCGGGGTCGCTCCACACCGTGGTGTTGTTGACCCCGGGGAAGTGGGCCGCGAGGTGGATCTGCTTGAGCGGCTTGGTGCTCATGGTGTCCTTCCGGTTCCGGATCCGAGGTCAGGCCGTGAGGGCTGCGGCGGCGTTGCGGTTGGCGGGGTGTTCCAGACCCAGCAGCCCGCGCAGCGAGGATGCCTCGTACTCTCTGCGGAACACGCCGCGCCGCTGGAGCTCGGGCACCAGTCGGCGGGTGATGGCGGGCAGGTCGTGGGCGATGACGCCGGGACGCAGCCGGAAACCGGTCAGGCCCGTCTCCCGCCACTCCTGAAGCAGGTCCGCGAGCTCGGCGGGGGTCCCGCTGAACGTGGCGGCGTCGGTGGGGGCCGGGGCGCCCGCGACCCGGTCGAGCCGGTCGCGGCGGGCGGCGGCCGCCGGGCCGTCCTCGTCCAGGAACACGGTGAGGTCGGCGAAGACGTGCCGGGGGCCGGGCGGCGGGGGCAGCACGGCGGCCGCGGCCCGTGCCTCGTCCAGGTCGCGCGGGGTGACGTACACGAGGTCGACCAGACCGGTCCGGGGGGCTGTCGCGCCGGCCGGGGCCGTGACCAGGGGCTGGCCCTGCGGCGGACGCGGGGTGATGGACGGCCCCCGGACGCTGAAGTGCGGTCCCTCGAAGTTGATGTAGTGCAGCTTGTCGCGGTCGACGAACCGGCCGGTGGCCACGTCCCGGATCTCCGCGTCGTCCTCCCAGCTGTCCCACAGCCGGCGCACCACCTCCACGTGGTCGGCGGCCTCCTCAGCCAGCTCGCCCACCGGCGCGGGGAACTCGCGGCGCCCGAAGTGCCGTGCCTCGTACGGCAGTCCGGAGGTCTGTACGTGCAGGCCCGCCCGGCCCCGGCTGACGTAGTCGAGCGTGGCGATCGCCTTCGAGATGTGGAAGGGCTCGGTGTGCGTGGCCGTCACGCTCGGGACCAGACCGACGTGCCGGGTCAGCGGCGCGATCCGGGCGGCGGTCAGCACCGCGTCCAGCCGCCCGCGCACCCGGTCCGTGCGCGCGTCGGGTTCCGCCGCCGCGGACGACTGGAGGGCCAGGCCGTCCTCGAAGGTGACGAAGTCCAGCAGCCCGGCCTCCGCCTCGGCGACGACGTCGGCCCAGTACCGGGCCGTGAACAGTTCAGCGGGCCGGGCGCCCGGCTCCCGCCAGGCAGCCGGGTGCCAGCCGGCGCCGTCGAGCGCGACGGCGAGGTGCAGTTCGGACACGTTGAACAACGCCTTTCTGATCGGCCGTGATGAAGAAAGGAAAAGAAGGGGCAGTGGGGAAAGGGGTCCGGGAAATCTTCCGGACCGCCCCGAAAAAACGCTACGTCGTACGGAACGGCGGCACAATGACCGCAGTATTAAGGGAATTTGGCAGCATTGTTGCCCGGCGTCCGGACCGCGAGGAACAGCGGCCGCCTCCGCGGCGTGAAGCCGATCGACTCGTACAGCCGGATCGCCGCGGTGTTGGACGCCCCGGTGTGCAGGAACGGCACCTCCCCGCGTTCCCGTATGCCGGCGGCCACCGCGCGCACCAGCCGGGTCGCCAGCCCCCGGCCCCGGTGGCCGGGGTGGGTGCACACCGCGCTGATCTCCGTCCAGCCGGGTGGCCGGAGCCGCTCCCCTGCCATCGCGATCAGCCGGCCCTCGTGGCGGATCCCGAGGTACCGGCCCAGTTCCACGGTCCGGGGCAGGAACGGGCCCGGCTGGGTGAGGGCGACGAGGCCGAGCATCTCCGGTACGTCGGCCGGACCGAGCCGCACCGCCTCGGGCGCCGGTTCGGCGCGCAGTCCGGTGTCGACCAGTTGTACGCCCTGGACCGAGCCCACGGTCTCCCAGCCCTCGGGCGGGTCCAGCAGGCCGGTGAGCCCGACGACCTCACCGGGACCGGTCATGGCCTGCAAATCGTGCCAGGAGCGGAGGTCGCCGGGGTCGGCGAGGGCGGCGAAGGGGGAGACGTCGTCGCGGTAGCGGGCGGCGCGGCCGCCGCCGTCCGGGGCCGGCACGGCGAACGGGGCGTGCGGGCCGCAGAGCGAGGCCCAGGCGGGATTGTCCAGGATGTGGGGTGGCATCGGTGGCTCAGGAGTTGGTCAGGGGCAGGCCGGGCGGGTTGACCTCGGAGGTCTTCACGGCCTCTTCGGACAGGTTCCAGGCCGCGAGCAGCTTCGCGTACTGGCCGTTCTGGATCAGGTGGTTGATCGTGGCCGCGACGGGCTCGGCCAGCCCGCTGTCCTTCTTGGCGGTCGCCGCGATCAGCCCCTGGAGGGTCTCCCCCGCGCCGGAGAACTGTCCCGCGTTCCGGGTCGGCGTGCCGCTGTTGGCCGTCTGGGTGATGTGGTACGCGCTGGACGGGTTCGGCACGAAGGTGATGTCGATCTTCTTGCCGCTGAGCGCCAGGTAGGTGCTGCTGCTGTCCGGGAAGTACTTGACGTCGATGTCCTTGCCCTCGGACCGCAGTCTCGCCTGCCACTCCAGGAGGATCTTCTCCTGGTTGGTGCCCCGGGCGACCGCGACCGTCTTGCCCGCGAGGTTGCGGTAGTCACCCCCGAAGTTCCAGGGGTTGTCCTTCAGCACCTCGAAGGCCAGGTTGTCCTGCCGGTACGAGGCGAACTCGTACTTCTTCTTCCGCTCCTCGGTGACGGTGACGTTGGTGAAGCCCACGTCGACCTTGCCGCTGTCGATGCCGACGAACAGGTTCTCCCAGGTGGAGTTCTTCACCACCGGCTTCAGCCCGAGCGTTGCGGCCACCAGCCGTCCGAGGTCCGGCTCCGCGCCGGTCAGGGTCTTCTGGTCGGTGCCGACGTACGCCAGCGGCGGGAACCCGGCGGGCAGCGCGCCCACCCCGATGACCAGTTCACCCCGTTCACGGACGGCCTCGGGCAGTTTCGCCCGGAGGGATTCCTCCACCGGGACGGTGAGGTCGGTCTGCTGCGCGGCGCCGTTGGACAGGGCGCCGACGGTGACCGTCGCCGTGCCCGCCGGGGCACCGGTCCCGCCGGCTCCGGTGGCTGCGCTCTTGCCGCCGCAGGCGGTGAGCCCGGTGACGAGGGTCGCGGCGGCGGCCGCGGTGGCGAGGGCTCTGCGGAATGGCTTCAGGTGGTGCATGGGGTGACGTTCCTTCGACTCGCGGGACAGGGGGTACGGGGGGGGTACGCGGTCAGAGCACTCTGCTCAGGTACTCCCGGGTCCGGGGGTGGACCGGGTGGTCCAGGACCTGCTCGGGCGGGCCCTGCTCGACGATCCGGCCGTCGTCCAGGAAGACGATCTCGTCGGCCACTTCGCGGGCGAAGCCGATCTCGTGCGTGACGATCAGGAGGGTGGTCCCGCCGCTCGCCAGGTCCTTGATGACGGCCAGCACCTCGCCGACCAGTTCCGGGTCGAGCGCGGAGGTCGGCTCGTCGAAGAGGATGACGCCGGGCCGCAGCGCGAGCGCGCGGGCGATGGCCACCCGCTGCTGCTGCCCTCCCGAAAGCTGCCGCGGGTAGGCGTCGGCCCGGCTGCCGAGACCGACCCGTTCCAGCAGCTCACGGGCGAGCGCCCGGGCCTCCGGCTTGGACAGCCGTCCGGTCGCCACCGGCGCCGCGGCCACGTTGTCGAGCACGGTGAGGTGGGGGAAGAGGTTGAAGTTCTGGAAGACGAAGCCGATCCGCCCGCGCTGGGCGAGGATCGCGCGTTCGCTCAGCTCCTTGAGCCGTGTCCCGTGCCGCCGTACGCCGACCAGCTCGCCGCCCACGCTGACCTGACCGGCCTCGGGCTTCTCCAAGTGGTTGACGACCCGCAGCAGGGTCGACTTGCCGGAGCCGGAGCGGCCGATCACCGCGGTGACCGTGCCCGGCGGGACGTTCAGGCTCACCCCGTCCAGGACCCGCCGGTCGCCGTACCACTTGTGCACGTCGTGCACCTCGATGGCGGCGGGCGGGCCCGTCGTGGCGGTGGTGGTCATCGCGCGGTCTCCTTCCGGAAGCGTGCCCGCAGCTCGCGCAGGCCCGCGCGGGCCCGCTGCAGGGGGGTGGGCGGCATGGTCCGCAGTGCCCCGCGCGCGTAGTACCGCTCGACGTAGAACTGCACGACGGACACGACGCTGGTCAAGGCCACGTACCAGGCGGTGGCGACCAGCAGCAGCGGCACCACGTCCCCGGGGTAGGTGGCGCCCAGGCTCTGCACCGAGCCGAACAGGTCCAGCAGTGACACGTAGAACACCAGCGAGGTGGCCTTGACGAGCCCGATCAGCTGGTTGACGTAGCTGGGCACGATGGAGCGCAGGGCCTGCGGGAACACGATCCGGGCGAACTGGTAGCGCTGGGGCAGTCCGAGCGCGGCGGCGGCCTCGTGCTGGCCCTGGTCCACGGAGAGCAGCCCGGCCCGGACCACCTCGGCGGCGTACGCCGCTTCGATAAGGCTCAGTCCCACGACCGCCACGGCCATGTCGGTCGCCAGCTTCGACTCGTCGAAGGTGACGAGGGCCGGACCGAAGGGCACCCCGAGGCTCAGCGTGGGGTACAGGGCGCTGAGGTTGTAGAGGAAGAGCAGGACGACGATCATCGGCACGGAGCGCAGCAGCCAGATGTACGTCCAGCTCACCGTCCGCAGTACCGGGCTGGCCGACAGCCTGCCGAGGGCCAGCAGGATGCCGCCCAGCAGCCCCAGGACCGCGCTGTACGCGGCCACCTGCAGTGTGACGAGCAGACCGTCCAGGATCACCGGCCGGGTGACCCAGTACGCGAACCGGTCCCACTGGTAGAAGGGGTTGGTCAGCAGCCCGTGCGCGGCCTGGGAGGCCAGCACCAGCACGACGACGGTGGCGGCCCACCGCCCGGGCCGCCGCAGCGGCAGCACCCGCTCTGCCGGAGCGGGCGGACCGGACCGTCCGGAAGGGCCGGACTGCGCGGTCAGGAGAATCGATTCGGTCATGGACACTCCCGCAGGCTCGGTCATATTCGGAATTCCGGGAACGGGTATCCGGCCGGCCGTACCGGGGAATTCACGGGCGGGACACACAATGCCTTCGCCGGAATGGTCACGGGCGGGCCTCACTGCCGCGGCGGTTGAACGGCAGTCGGCCGAGGACCACCGCCATACCGCAGGTGTCGGTGAGCGCGGAGAACACCAAGCCCGCGGCGATGGCCGCGGACAGCAGCTGGAAGACCGGGTGCACGAACAGCCCGAGGAGCAGGCCGAGCAGCACGACGGCGCCCGCGGTGAAGCGGACCTGGCGTTCCATCCCCCACACGGCCCGGGCCGGGCCGTCCGGGGAAAGGAGGCCGTGGCCGGCGGCCGTCCAGGCGCTGGTGCCGCCGGTGAGGCTGGCGGCGGGGACCCCGTGCGCGGCGAGGGCCGCAGCGGCCTTCCCGGAGCGGGCTCCGGAGGCGCACACCAGCAACAGGGCGCCCCTCCCGGCGGCCTGCCGGAGCTCGGGCAGACTCCGCTCGATCCGGTCGAGGGGGACGTTGACGGAGTCCGGCAGATGACCGGAGGTGAATTCGCCGGGGGTCCGGACGTCAACGACGGTCAGCTGGGGCAGGCGGGCCTTCGCTTCGCCGACGCTGAGGGTGGGGGAAACGCTCATGGCGGAACTGGTCCTTGGCTGAGTCGGAACGGGCACGGCCTACGAGGTCCACGGGGCCCAGGCCGTGCCGGGGATGTTAGGCACTTCCGGGCCGCCCGGACGGGAGGCCGCACGACTGCCATGAGGTCGCCATGCAGCGGCAACAACCGGGGCTCGCCCGGATGTCTCCATGGGGCGTTCATCGTCGATGCCGTGGGATACCAGCAGGGCATGGGGACGGTGGCGGGTGTCCGGCTCGACGACGGGTGCGCCAGCGGCGGGCGAAGGAAGCGGCTCCGCGGCGCAGGGCGCCGACACATGTTCTTCATGCCCTGTGCATGGAACAGGTTTGGTTCGCCGACCATGATCGGCTGACCACCCGCAGCCGCCATCGAGGAGCAGCCACTCATGTCCAGCCGCCGTACCTTCCTGGCCGGTTCGTCCGCCGTGCTCGGTTTGACCACCGTCGCTGCCACCGTTGCCGGGTCGGAGCAGGCGGCGGCCTCGGTGGCGGTCCCGGAGACGGGGGACGGCCCGGTCAGCAGGCCGCCGAACCTCGTCGTCGTCCTTGCGGACGACCTCGGCTACGGCGAACTCGGCACCTACGGACAGAAGCTGATCACCACTCCCCGCCTGGACCAGCTCGCGGCCGAGGGACTGCGCTTCACCGACGCGTACTCCACCGCCGCCGTGTGCGCACCCTCCCGCTGCTCCCTGCTGACCGGACTGCACACCGGCCACTCCACCGTGCGTGCCAACCCTTCGTCCGGAGGCCAGGGTTCGCTCACCGCCGCCGACATCACGTTCGCCCAGGTGCTCCGGGCCCGCGGCTACCGGACCGCTGTGATCGGCAAGTGGGGCTTCGGACCGGAGACGGCCGGCCAGGAGAGCCATCCGGCCGACCGCGGGTTCGAGGAGTTCTACGGCTACATCACCCACGGCCACGCCCACGAGTACTACCCCGAGTACCTGTGGCACAACGACGCCAAGGAACCCATCGCCGCCAACGCCGGCGGTGTCAAGGCCGTGTACGCCCCGGACCTGCTGGAGCAGCACGCCCTGGAGTTCATCGACGCCCACGCGGACGAGCCGTTTCTCCTGCTGCTCACCCCGAACGTCCCGCACGCACCCAGCGACGTACCCGACACCAGCGCGTACGCCGACCGCGGCTGGACGGCCGCGAGCAAGGGGCACGCGGCCCAGGTCAGCTACTTCGACGCACTCGTCGGCAAGGTGGTCGACCGGCTGCGCGCCCGTGGGCTGGAGCAGGACACCGTTGTGCTCGTCACCAGTGACAACGGCCCCCACGAGGAGGGCGGGGTCAACCCCGACCTGTTCGACGCGAACGGCCCGCTGCGCGGCTACAAGCGCAATCTCTACGAGGGCGGCGTACGGATCCCGCTCATCGCCTGGGGCCCCGGCCGCGTCAGGCCGGGCACCAGCGACCGTCCGACCCCGCTGACCGACGTGCTCCCCACCCTGGCCGAGCTCGGCGGCGCCCCCTCCCCCACCGACGTGGACGGTCTGTCCGCCGCTCCCCTGCTCGCCGGCAGCGCCGACTCGGCCCGCCACGGACACCTGTACTGGTTCCGCGACGAGTGGGGCGTCACCAGCCGGGCCAACGCGCAGGACGACAAGCGTGCCACGTGGCTGGCCGAGGCGGTCCGCCGGGACAACTGGAAGGCCGTGCGCTTCGCCCCCGAGCGGGACCACAACCTCCCCGACGACAAGTGGCAGGTGGAGCTGTACGACCTGGCCACCGATCCCGGCGAGACCCGTAACGTCATCGACAAGCAGTCGGCCAAGGCCGGCGAACTCGTGGCGCTGATGCGCTCCTCCTGGCAGGACACCTATCCCCGCAACCCCTTCGGCGCCCAGCTGACCTTGCCCGGGCTGGCCGTCCCCGGTGAGGCGTTCACCGTGACCGCCACGCTGGACAACGGCTCCGCACGGCCCTGGACCAACGCCGCGCTCGCCCTGCGCGCCCCCGGCGGCTGGACCGTGGTCCCCGCCTCCCCGGCCACGGCGGACCAGCTCGCCGCGGGCGGTCGCCTCACCACCTCCTGGCAGGTGACCCCGCCAGCGAACGCCACCCCGGCGACCGCGTGGGCGCTCACCGCGGAAGGCACCGCCGACACTCCGTCCGGGCCGGTCCGCTACCCGGCAGCGGGGACCGTCCCGACCCCGCCGGCGGCTCCCGTCCGCGACTCGTACCTCTCCGACCTCACCTGGATCAGCGCCACCAACGGCTGGGGGCCGGTGGAACGCGACACCTCCAACGGCAAGAACGCCGCCGGCGACGGCCCGCTGATCTCCTTCGGCGGTACGACGTACGCCAAGGGCCTGGGCGTCCACGCGCCCAGCGACATCGCCTACCACCTCGGCGCCACTGCCGTCCGGTTCACCTCTCTGGTCGGCATCGACGACTTCTCCGCCAAGCAGAGCAGCGCCGGTGCGACCCGCGCCAAGGTCTACGGCGACGACCGCCTGCTGCTGACCACCCCCACGCTCACCGCGGCCACCGGCCCTGTCCGCATCGACCTGGACGTCCGCGGGGTACGTGTCCTGCGCCTCGTGGTCGAGGACGCCAACAACCGCACGTCCTTCGACCACACCTCCTGGGCGCTGGCCCACGTCGCGGTGGAGTGAATCTTCCAGCCCACATGCCGGGACCGTCGGACCGGTTTACGCGGGGTGGGCGGCCACCCGGAATCCGATGTTGCCGGTCGAACTGTCGGGCGTGTTGGAGCTGCGCGCGGCCACCCGGTATCGGTTGCAGTAGGAGTCGTGGCACAAGTACGAACCGCCGCGCATCGCCCGTGCGGTCTCCTCGCCCGGTGTGAACCAGTCCGCGCACCACTCCCAGACATTGCCGACGGTGTTGTAGAGCCCGAAGCCGTTGGGCCGGAAGGACTTCACCGGGGCGGTGCCCGCATGGCCGTCGGCGGCGGTGTTGAGCACCGGGAAGTCGCCCTGCCAGATGTTGCACATGCGGCGGCCGTCGGGCATGAGCTCGTCTCCCCACGGGTAACGGCACTGCTCCAGGCCGCCGCGTGCCGCGTACTCCCACTCGGCCTCGGTGGGCAGGCGGGTCCCGGACCAGGCGCAGTAGGCCTGGGCGTCGCGCCAGGACACGTGGACGACCGGGTGGTTCTGCCGGTCGGTGACGTGCGAGCCGGGGCCTTCGGGGTGGCGCCAGCTGGCCCCTTCCACCGCCCGCCACCACGGGACGGCCTCCACGGGCGGGGAGACCGCCGCGACCTCCTCGGCGAGGAACGCCCCGAAGGTGAAGGAAAAACCGAAGCGCTCGGCCTCGGTGGTGTGACCGGTGGCCTTGACGAAGGTGGCGAACTGGGCATTGGTCACGGCCGTGGCCGCGATGCGGAAGGACTCCACGGCCACCTCGCGGACCGGCCCCTCGGCGTCCCCGGGGAAGCCCTCCGGGTCGTCCGTGCCCATGAGGAAGCTGCCGCCGGGCAGGCTGAGCAGCTGCCGGGCCACGCGGGAGAGCGGTGGTGCGGGAGGCGGTGGGGCGAGGGTGAGCGTCGGGGCGTGGGCGTGGCCGGGGGTGCAGCATGCGGGCATGACGGCTCCGTCGGGACGGTGGGCGGCCGGGCGCCCGTGCCTCGCGGTACGGGCGCCCGGCCGGCGGTGCGGGTGTACGGGTCAGGCCGCGCGGTCGGCGGCGAGCTGGGCGGCCAAGGCGGGGATGCCGAGGGCCTGCTCCTCGGCAGGGGTGGCCTGGTAGAGCTTGTTGGCCAGCTGGTACGGGTCGCCCGCCAGGTCGTAGTACTCGCGGAACTTCACCTGGCCGGTACCGGACACGGTGCCGTTCGCGTCGGTGGTCAGGTCGTAGTACTCGGTGTACTGCTTGTCCTTGGCCACGTACGAGGACCAGGTCGGTGCCCCGCCGGCGCCGGCGCCCTGCTTCCACCACTCCACCAGCAGGTGGTCGCGGCTGTAGGAGGAGAGCAGGGAGCGGCCGTCCTGGGGTGCGGCGGACGTGATGCCCGCCGCGTCGAGGATGGTCGGCGCGATGTCGATGTTCGCGACGATCCGGTTGTCCGTGGTCCCCGCCCCTCGGCCGCCTGCCGGCCAGGAGAGGTAGAACGGCACCTCGTGCGCGGGGCGGTACGGCACCGACTTGGCGGTCCAGCCGTGGTCGCCCCAGCTGAAGCCGTTGTCGCCGATGTAGATGACGAGGGTGTTGTCGAGCTGGCCCAGGGCCTGGAGCTTGTCCTTGAAGGCCTGCACCGCGTCATCGACGGAGAGCAGCGTGCGCAGCTGCTCGGCGCGGATGGCCTGGCCGTCGGCCAGGGTGCCGGTGGCGTTCTTGATGTAGCCGGGCTTGTCGCTGCGGTCGGCCTCGGGTACCGAGGGACGGCCGTTCCAGTCCGGTACGGGGGTGCCCGCGTACTTCGCCTCGGGGGTGCGCGGGCCGTGCGAGGCGTACGGGGTGACGTAGGCGAACCAGGGCCGGGTGTCGGTGGCGGCCTTGTCGAGGAAGCCCAGCGTGCGGTTCTTGATGATGTTCGTGGTGTAGCCGTTGATCGTCTGGACGGTGCCGTTGACGTTCCACTGGGCGTCGACGTAGCCGGGCTGGAGGAGGGCGAACTCCTCGAAGTGCGGCGGGTTGTCCGCCAGGGTCCAGGAGTTGAGGTACTTCCCGAACAGGCCGGTGCGGTAGCCCGCCTGCTTGAGGTACTTCTGCACGGTGGTGCTCTGGTCGAGGGCGTGGGAGGCGCCGTTGTTGCGGACTCCGTGGTTGTGGGCGTGGCGGCCCGAGAAGACGCTGGACCGGGACGGCGCGCACAGCGGGGTGGTGACGTGGCCGTTGGTGAACTTCACGCCCTGGTCGGCGAGCCAGGCGACGGTCTTGGGCAGGGCCCACTCGGTGTGCTTGGGCTGGTCGTCGGTGACGATCAGCAGGATGTTCGGGCGGCCGGCGGCAGCGGCGGGGCCGGCTCCGGCGACCTGCGCGAGGGCGGGTACGGCGGTGGCGGCCGCCACGGCGGCGGCGCCGCCGAGAAAGCCGCGGCGGCTCACCGGAGATCGTCTGTTCTCACTGTTCTCGCTCATGATGTCCATTCCTCCTGGGTGCGTCGGCGCATGGAGGCACGGCAGGGCTGGCGGCCGGAAGCCGCCCACTGCGGTGCGGAAGGGAAAGAGACGGGAGTCAGGCGGGGGCGCCAGGTGGGGATCCCGTGGGAGAGAAGGGCGCGTTCAGCGCGCCGGGGCGACCGTACACAGGGCGCTCGCCAGGCGCCCGTGGTCGACGTGGCGGCGCGCAGTGAGGATTCCTGCTGCCATGGCGATGACACTAGGTGAACCGGAACCGCGTTTCCATGTACGGCATATGAAATGGGAAACGGGCCGTGCCACGCCGGCGGCGGGCCGGTGCGACCGGCACCGTTCACGAAGCGTAGGGCGGCTGGTCAAGGGCCCGAGCCCACAGCGACCACGGCGAACCGCCGCTGGGGTATTACGTGGCCTCCTGCCAGCTGACAGGGGAACAGTAGGCCGGGCGGCGCTCCAGGCGCTGCCACCGGGCGATCGGTTCGACGCCCGGGGCGGCGGCCGCGGCCTGCTGGGCGGCGGAGCGGGCGGTCAGGACGGCGGTGAGGGCGGCCAGCTCCTCGTCGTTCAGCGAGCCGCGGACGATACGGACAAGAGAATCGCTCATGGCCTTTGTTCCCCCCGAGCTGAAGTCTGCGTGGTTCCGGACGACCTGAGCACGTGTCACATGGGCGGGTTGCCATGCTTGCGGCTGGGCAGGTCGGCATGCTTGGTGCGGAGCATGGCGAGCGCGGATGCCAGTACGGCGCGGGTCTCGGCGGGGCCGATGACGTCGTCCACGAGGCCGCGCTCGGCCGCGTAGTACGGGTGCATCAGCTCGCTCTTGTACTCCTCGATCTTCTGTGCCCGCATCGCCTCCGGGTCCTCGGCCCCGTTGATGTCGCGGCGGAAGATGACGTTGGCGGCGCCCTCAGCGCCCATCACGGCGATCTCGTTGGTGGGCCAGGCGAACGACAGGTCGGCGCCGATGGAGCGGGAGTCCATCACGATGTACGCGCCGCCGTACGCCTTGCGCAGGATCAACTGGATGCGCGGCACGGTGGCGTTGCAGTACGCGTACAGCAGCTTGGCGCCGTGCCGGATGATGCCGTCGTGTTCCTGGTCGACGCCCGGCAGGAAGCCGGGGACGTCGACCATCGTCACCAGCGGGATGTTGAACGCATCGCACATCTGGACGAAGCGCGCGGCCTTGTCGCTCGCGTTGATGTCCAGCACGCCGGCCAGCGACTGCGGCTGGTTGGCGACGATGCCGGTGACGTGGCCGTCGATCCGGGCCAGCACGCACAGCACGTTGGTGGCCCAACGCTCGTGGATCTCGAGGTACTCGTGGTGGTCGACGATCTCCTCGATCACCTTGCGCATGTCGTACGGGCGGTTGCCGTCGGCCGGCACCAGGTCGAGCAGGGACTCGTTGCGCCGCTCGACGGGGTCGTCATTGGGCTGCGCCGGGGGCGTCTCGCGGTTGTTCTGCGGGAGCAGCGAGAGCAGGTAGCGGACCTCTTCGATGCAGGACTGCTCGTCGTCGTAGGCGAAGTGCGACACGCCCGAGACGCCCGAGTGGACGTCGGCACCGCCGAGACCGTTCTGGCTGATCTTCTCGCCGGTCACCGCGCCGACCACGTCCGGGCCGGTGATGAACATCTGCGAGCTCCCGCGGACCATGAAGATGAAGTCGGTCAGCGCCGGGGAGTACGCCGCACCGCCCGCGCACGGGCCGAGCATCACGCTGATCTGCGGGATCACGCCCGAGGCCCTGGTGTTGCGCTGGAAGATGCCGCCGTAGCCGGCGAGAGCGGTGACACCCTCCTGGATCCGGGCACCGGCCCCGTCGTTCAGGGAGACCAGCGGGGCACCGGCCGCGATGGCCATGTCCATGATCTTGTGGATCTTCTGCCCATGGGCCTCGCCCAGCGCACCGCCGAAGATCCGGAAGTCGTGCGCGTAGGTGAAGACGGTCCGGCCGTGCACGGTGCCCCAGCCGACGATCACACCATCGGTGTGCGGCCTCTTCGCCTCCAGGCCGAAACCAGTCGCGCGGTGCCTGCGCAGCGGCTCCACCTCGTGGAACGAACCCTCGTCCAGCAGCAGTTCGATCCGCTCACGCGCCGTCAGCTTGCCCTTGGCGTGCTGCGCCTCGGTCGCCTTCTCGCTCGGTCCGCGACGGACCTGCTCGCGCAGGGAGTGCAGCTCGGCCACCCGGCCACGCGCATCGGCCGGAGCGTGGGGGATGCGATCAAGAACAGCCATGTGTCACGTACTCCTCGCTAGAACGTGTGCAGCGTTGGTGTCGGCGGTCGTCGCACGAACGGCCGGCAGGGTGATCACAGTGATCAGCAGGCCGCGGGCTGTCGCCCATCTGCCGCCGAGCCGGTTCACCGGCTCGCCGTTCACCGTGAGGCCGGGCACCAGCAAGCGCGCGGAGAACGTGCCTGCGTTGGGGTCGACGCTGATCACGGCATCATCGAAATCCAGGAAGAGGCCGGTGAGGGGGTACCAGAGCTTGTAAACGCTCTCCTTGGCGCTGAACACCAGCCGGTCCCAGGACACTTCGGGGCACAGGCGAGTCAGTGAGGAGATCCAGCGCCGTTCCTCGGGCAGGGTGACCAGGGCGACCATGCCGGGCATGGCCATGGGCTCATTGGGTTCCGCGTCGATGCCGATCGAAGCGACGTCCGCGGAGCGGGCGACCGCGGCAGCGCGGTAACCGGCGCAGTGGGTCATGCTGCCGACGATCCCGTCCGGCCAGCCCGGTGCGCCTCGCGGCCCCGGCAAGATCGGCGCCGACGGGACCCCGAGACTCTCCAGCGCCTGACGGGCGCACCCGCGTACGGTCGCGAATTCCCGTCGACGCTGGTCCACCGAGTCGGCGACCAGGACACGCTCCTCCTCGTAGAGCAGGGAGTCGGGCAGGTCGCCGAAGGTCTCCCGGGCCACGACGGCCGCGGGGAGCAGTTCCTCGATCACGATTCCTCCGGTCTGGGGGTGCTGGGCAGGATGCGTACCGGGCCACCGGGCGCGGTGGGGCGGCGGCGCCACTCGCGGCGGTGGCCGAATAACCTTCCGCACGGCCACTCCCGCGACGAGCTGACGACCGAGACCCCCTGCCGCGCCCCGGCCGGCCGGGCCGACAGGCCCGCCTCGCCCGAACGTCTCAGGCCGGCCTGTCGGCGGCCTCCTCCGCCGGCGCCTGGGCGCCGAGCAGCCGAAGTCGGGGGATCGGCATGCGGTGGTTCACGGTGACCGCCGTCGCCCCGTCGGCGTGCCGCCAGCGCAGCAGGGCACCGCGCTCCTCGAGCGAGCCGGCGAGCACCTCGGGTGCCCCGGCCGGGGCGAGCCTGCCGCTGATCTTGACGTCCAGGCCGAACTGCTCCGTCCAGAAGTACGGGTCGGGCCGGTAGGGCCGCGCCGCGCCGCCGTGCAGCAGGGTGGCTGCGGCGGCCCGGCCCTGTTCCACCGCGTTGGTCCAGTGCGGGGTCCTGCGGGTGCGGCCGTCGGGGGTGCGGCGGGCCACGACGTCGCCCGCGGTCACGATCCCGGGGGCCACCAGGCAGCGCTCGTCGGCCACCACACCGCCGTCCAGGGGCAGGCCGGACCCGGCGAGCCATTCGGTGTTGGGGAGTTCGCCGATCGCCGTGACGATCACGTCGGCCTCCACGGTCTCCCGACCGAGGCGCACGGCGTTCGGGCCGACCGGGACGGCGCCCTCGGGGGCGGGCCGGAAGGCCACCCCCTGGTCGCGCGCCGCAGCGACCATGAAGCCGGCGAGCCAGTCGCCCAGCAGTCGGGTGAGCGGCGGCTCGCGGTCGATCACGGTGACGTCGAGGCCGAGGCCGCGGCAGGTCGAGGCGAGCTCCATGCCGAGAAATCCGGCGCCCACCACGGCGACGCTGCGCGCCCCGGCCAGCCGCGAGGTCAGCGCCTCGATGTCGTCCAGCGTGCGAACGACCAGTTCCCGTTCGGCGCCGAGCCGGCGGGCGCGGGCGCCGGTGGCGATGACCAGGCCGTCGTACGGGACCCCCTCGCCGTCGGCGAGGGTCACGACCCGGCGTGACGTGTCGAGGGAGCACGCCCGGCTCGCGGTGCGCAGGTCGATGCCGTCGCCGGGCTCCGGCAGCAGCACCGCGTCCCGCAGCGCGTCGCCCGAGCGCAGCCCCTTGGACAGCGGCACCCGGGAGTAGGGCCGGTGGGCCTCCTCCGACAGGAGGACGAGCGAACCGTCGAAGCCCTCGGCCCGCAAGCTCTCGGCAGCGGTGAGCGCGGCGATCGACCCGCCGACGACGACGATCCGCCTCATGGCGCGACCTCCGCCACGGTGCGCCCGGCCTCCGGCGTCAGACCAGCTGCGACCACAGCGCACGCTCCTCGTCGTCCAGGGGGACGGAGGGGTCCAGTCGTTCCGGATGACCCGGTGGCGGGCCCCCGGGGGCCGACTCCGCATAGTCCTCTGAAGGGGGGAATACCACCACTCCGAGGCCCATGGCCCCCCAGCAGACTCCGAGATCGACCCAGCCCGGTATTACTCGCTTGATTCTTCGCCCGATGCCCGTCCAGAATTTCCTGCGCAGCACTTTTCCTCCGCCTTCGGTGCTTCCCTCCGCCGTCCACGACACGATGGCGCATCGTTCTTAAGCTCGTATTAGGCGACCGACCGAGCGGCCCGGATCCCGGCTCCCCGGCGGGCGACGTCCCGCGATGTGGAGAGGCCGGGTACGCAGCGCGAAGCAATGAAATCCGTGCGAACCTGCCGCACTCACCCGGTTCATCGAGGAAATAAGCAGGCCACAGAGACCACTTCAGCGACAGTCAAGACACCGCGCAATGACCGGAACCATGAACTTCGTGTAACTCTCGCTCGAGAACCGCTCCAGGCATGCTGGGCGAACTAAGATACGGGCCATCGTATTTCGGCCATCCTGGCACGCGTCTCAATTTCCGGGCATGTCCGCCATAACAGAGGAGATCGGAAGCCGTGTCGGCAACATTAGGCTCCGCTGCCTACGCGCGGCGGTCGTCCGAAGTCCACTCCCGCGCCTTCCAGGCACTCCTCGCCGGCCTCGACGCGCTCGACACCGGCTCGGGCACCGCCGCAGAGCTCCGAGGCGACCCCGGCTCCGGGAAGACCTGGCTGCTGTCCGCGCTCGCCGAAGAGGCCCAGCGCAGAGGCATCAGAGTACTCAGGGGCTGCGCGGCCGAGTACCAGTCCGCCAGCCCGTACCAGGTCATCGCTGACGCCCTCGCCAATCCCCTGGGCGACCGGTCCGGGCCGCCCTCGACGGTCGACCCCGCGGCCCTGGTCCGCCTCCTCGCCTACGGGCCGTTCAACGGCCCGGACATCGCCGCCGCCCCCAGGACCGACCAGCGCTGCGAGTTCCTGCGGGCCATGAACGCCCTGCTGCGGGACTGGTCCCAGGACGGCCTGCTGCTGGTCATCGACGACGTGCACTGGGCCGACCTCGACTCCCTGGAGATCATCGACTACCTCCTGCGCCAGCGGATCACCATCCCGCTGTACCTCGTGGTCGCCCAGCGCCCCCGGCAGGCCGCTCCCCGGCTGCGCGGCACGCTCGCCCAGGGGGTGGAGCACCGCACCGTCCAGCGGATCGAGCTCACGCCGCTGACCGCGCGGGAGTCCGCCGCCCTGATCGGACTGGAGCCGGACGCCCCGCTGCTGCACCGGCTGCACCGGGAGAGCGACGGGGTCCCGCTCTACCTCAACGCGCTCGCCCGGGCCGCGGCCCAGGAGGGCCTCACCGCGGGGTCCGGGCCCGACGGTGCCTTCCCCATGACGTCCGTACCCGGAGAACTCGCCACCCGGCTGCTCGGCGAGACCGGCTCCCTCACCCCCACCGAACTGCTCGTCCTCCAGGCCTGCGCGGTCGTCGGCAGCCCGGTCGACATCCGGGTGGTCTCGCAGGTCACGGGCCTTCACGACCAGCGGATCTGCGAGGCCCTCGACGCGCTGAACGCCAGGGACCTGCTGCGCACCGCGGAGGACTCACCTGACTTGGTCTTCCGTCACCCCCTGCTCCAACGCGCGGTGTACGAGGACCTCGCCCCCTGCTCACGGAGCAAAGCCCACCGCCGGGCCGCCACCGCGCGGGCCGCTCTGGGCGCCCCGGACCACAAGGTGGCCAGGGACATCGAACGCTTCGCCACCCAGCCGCTGCCGGAAGAAGCCGCGCTCCTCCACCGCGCGGCGCAGCAGGTACTGGCCGCCGAGCCGGCGGCCGCCATCCACTGGCTGCGGCTCGCCCTGCGGGGCCTGCCGACCGGCCCCGAGCGCGGCCAGGTCCTGCTGACCCTGGCCACCGCGCTGGCCTCGGCGGGCGCGCTGGGCGAGAGCGACGAGATCCTCCTCCAACTGCTCGACGTGGAGCGCGCCGCCCCGGCCGGCGTCCGCAGCGCCGCCGTCGGGCTGGGCGCCCGGATCAGGGCGGCCCTCGGCCACTACGTCGAGGCCCGGTCCCTTCTCGCCGCGGGAACGACCACCGACCCGCTCCACGCGTCCGCCGGCGACGGCGGCGAGCACGTCGCCGTCCTGCTGCTCCAGGGGTTCATCGACCTGCTGGCCGGCCGGCCGCCGGGCCGCGCGGAGGTCGACGAGGCGCTGCGCCTGGCCCCTCGGACGGCCGACCCGGCGAACGTGGCCGGCGCGTACACCATGGACGCCCTGCACGCGGCGCTGACCGGCGACGCGTCGCGGGCCGCCGCCGCGACCGACCTCGCCGGCGAGGCCGTCGACCGCCTGAGCGCCGGCGCCGTGGGCCACCCCGAGCACCTGGCAGCCGTCGGCTGGAGCGAACTGCTCGTCGGGCGCCCGGCCTCCGCCGAGCGGCACCTGGCACGCGGCGAGGCCGCGCTGAGGGCCGGCGGCCAGAGCTACCTGCGGCCCGTCTTCCTCCTCGGCCTGACCTTCAGCCGGATCGGGCTGGCCAGGCTCGACGATGCGCGCGACACCGCGGCCGCCGCCGCGGCCGCCGTCGCCGAGTCGGGCCTGCAGGGCGGCCTGGCCCATACGGTGGCCTCTGTCAGCGGCATACTGACCGCTCTGACGGACGAGCGCGGTGGCCCGGCCGCCCGGCTCGTCTGCCAGAGCGGCCACTGGAGCACACTGGCCCGCCTCTGGCTGGCCGAAGCGGCCCAGCTCGCCGGTGACCACCAGCTCTGCCTGGAATTGCTCAGCCCGGTGGCGACGGACCCGGCCCTGCCGCAGCTGCCGCCGCCGGTGCGGCCCCGCGCCCACGAACTGCTCGCCAGCGCCTCGGCGTTCCGCGGACAGTCGGCCTCCGCCTGGGCCATGCAGGCCACCGCCTCGGCCACCTCGGGGCCGGCGCACCACCGGGCGTTCGCGCTCACCGCCGAGGCCCACCGGGCCCGGCAGAACGGAGCGTCCGGGCGGGCCGCCGCCCTCTACGAGGAGGCTGCCCGCCTGCTGGAGTCGACCGAGGCCCTTTGGGCCCAGGGCTGGGCCCTGGCGAACGCCGCCGCCTGCCTGGTGGGGTCGGACGCGCCCGGGCGGGTCGAGCGGCTGCGGGCGAGGGCCGAGGCGATCACCGGTCGCGCGGTCAGCCCGGAGGCGTTCACCGTGCCGCGGCTACGGGTCACGTCGCCGCCCCACCGGGAGGGCGGCGCACCGACGCGTCCGGCCGGCCGGGACCGGGTGCCGCTGTCGGTGCTGACCGACCGGGAGCGCGAGGTCGCGACGATCGCTGGTGCCGGTCTGCGCAGCCGTGAGGTCGCGGAGCGGCTGCACCTGAGCCCCCGGACGGTCGACGTCCATCTGAACCGGATCTACCGCAAGCTCAACATCACCTCGCGCAGTGCGCTGGTCCGCCTGATGGCGGAGAGGAGCTGACCCGTCGGCGTCGAGGGCCGGGTGACGACGTCGTCGTGCCCGGCCCCGGCGTCCGTTCTCCTTCCCGGAGCCCGGCGTCTGCGCTCCCACCCCCTCCGGCCGGTCCCCTCGGCCCCTCCCCGCCCGTTCGTCAAGTCGTTCGTTAAGGGCCGATTTAGAAACGACGGCCAGAGTTCGACCACGGCCGGCCGGCACCGTCGGGACGACTCTGCCGCGCCGCTCTCACGAACCGGCCATGCGCACGAGGAGACGGAACCTTGCAGACCCCGAACGATCCGGCCGCGTCCACCCCCGCGGCTGCGCGGGCCGCCGGCCGCCGCCCGCGCAGCGGACTGCGGTCCGCGGCACTGTTTTCCGCGACCGTGCTGCTGTTCGGCCCCGCCGCGGTGGCCTGCAGCTCGGAGCCGACCGCGGACTCCGGCCCCGCCGTCGCG
Organism: Streptomyces sp. NPDC054961; assembly: GCF_053609145.1. Lineage (NCBI taxonomy): Bacteria > Bacillati > Actinomycetota > Actinomycetes > Kitasatosporales > Streptomycetaceae > Streptomyces > Streptomyces sp. NPDC054961. The sequence goes on from NZ_JBSGWY010000034.1 coordinate 73,423, forward strand.
GGCGGCACCCTCAAGTTCGCCGTCGAGACCGAGCCGGCCTGCATCGACCCCCAGGTGAGCCCGCTGGACGTAGCCGCCCTGATCGACCGCAACATCTTCGACTCCCTGGTCGAGCTGGCCCCGGACGGGACCATCAAACCCTGGCTGGCCGAGCGTTGGGAACCCTCCGAGGACCGCACGGCGTACACCTTTCACCTCAGGTCCGGGGTCACCTTCCACGACGGCACGGCACTGGACGCCGCCGCCGTCAAGGCGACGCTCGACCACGCGGTGGACCCGAAGACCAAGTCGCAGTATGCGGTCGGCCTGCTCGGCCCGTTCGTGGGGGCGGACGTCATCGACGCCTCGACCGTGCGGGTGCGCCTCTCCCGCCCGTACACGCCGATCCTCCAGGCGCTCAGCACCGCCTACCTGGGCATCCAGTCCCCCGCCTCGCTCAAACGCGACAACACCGAGGTGTGCGCCAACCCGGTCGGCTCGGGCCCGTTCAGCTTCGCGGGCTGGACGAAGAAGCAGCGGATCGACCTCACCAAGAACCCCGACTACGCGTGGGGGCCCTCGTCCGCGAAGCACACCGGCGCGGCCTACCTGGACGGCATCAGCATCCAGTTCATCCAGGAGGACTCCGTCCGCATCGGCTCGCTGACCAGTCATCAGATCGATGCCGTCGGCGGGCTCTCGCCCTCCCGCGTCGCGGGCCTGAAGTCCGACAGCAAGCTCCAGTTCCTGAAGGCCGAGGCTCCCGGCGGCGTGTACGCCCTGCACCTGAACAACAACCGCGGGCCACTCGCCGACCAGCAGGTGCGCACCGCCCTGCAGCGCTCGGTGAACCTGGACCAGCTCGTCTCCAGCGTCTACTTCACCCAGTACGACCGCGCCTGGAGCCCCCTCAGCCCGACCACCCCCGGCTACGCCAAGAACCTCGAGAAGAGCTGGACCTACGACCCGGAGCTGGCCGACCGGCTGCTGAACGAGGCCGGGTGGAGCGCGAAGGACGCGGACGGCTACCGGGTGAAGGACGGAAAGCGGCTGACCCTCACCTGGCCGTTCGGCGCACAGCTGCTGCGCGAGCAGCGTGACACCCTCGGCCAGGGCGTCGTCGCCGACGCGAAGAAGGCCGGCATCGAGATCAAGCGGGAGGGCCTGGACACCGGCAGCTACACCAAGCGCGTGATGGCCGCCGACGCCGACATCTGGGACGCGAGCACCGTCCGGGCCGAGCCCGACATCCTGCGCACCCTTTTCGAGTCCGGCCAGGGGCCGGCCAAGGGCGGCATGAACGTCCTCAATGTGAGCGACCCGCAGCTCGACGAGTGGCTGCGCCACGCCGCCGCGGCCCCCAACGGGGAAGCCCGCGACGCCGAATACGTCCAGGTCCAGAAGTACCTGGTCGAGCGAGCCCTGGTCATGCCGGTGTACACCCCCACCTACCTGCTCGGAGCGGCGAAGAACGTGCGCGGCCTGAGCTTCGAGCCCACCGGCTACCCGCTCTTCTACGACGTGTCGAAGGGCAAGGGCGCGTGACAGGCACTCTCGGGTGGCTGGCGCGCCGGCTGGCGCTGTCCGTCCTGGTACTGCTGGGCGCCGCCACCGTCTCGTTCGGCGCCCTTCAGCTGGCGCCCGGCGACCCGGTCCAGATCGTCCTGGGGGGTACGGCCGCCACGCCGGAGGCCGTCGCCCAGGTCCGGGCCGATCTGAGCCTGGACGACCCGCTGGCCGTCCGGTACGGCGACTTCCTCGGCCACCTGGTGCGCGGAGATCTCGGCCACTCCTTCCAGCTCAACGCCGATGTATCGGACGTGATCCTGGATCAGCTGTGGCCGACGGTGCAGCTGGCGCTGACCGGCTTCGTGCTCGCTCTGGGCGTGGCTCTGGTGCTGGCCCTGTCGACGGCGGGGCGGCGCCCGCGGCTGCGGTTCCTCTCCTCCACCGTCGAGCTGGTGCTCAGCTCCAGCCCGAGCTTCTGGATCGGGATCCTGCTGCTGACGATCTTCTCCTTCCGGTGGCAGGTGTTCCCGGCGACAGGCGGCGAGGGACTGGACGGCCTGGTGCTGCCCGCGGTCACGCTGGCAGTCGGCATGGTCGGGCCGTTCACCCAGGTGCTGCGCGAGGGCATGGAGAACGTGCTCCGCGAGCCGTTCGCGCTCAGCGCGCTGGCCCGGGGCACCGACCGGTCGGCGGTCCTGACCCGGCACGCGCTGCGGCACGCGCTGATCCCGCTGGTGACGCTCTCCGGATGGGCCGTCGGCACGCTGCTCAGCGGCGCGGTGGTGATCGAGACCGTGTTCACCCGGCAGGGGCTCGGCCGGGTGATGGCCTCGGCCATCACCGGCCGGGACCTTCCCGTGGTGACCGGGGTGGTCGTCGTCTCGGCCCTGGCCTTCGTACTGATCAACGTCATCGTGGACTGGCTGTACCAAGTAGTCGACCCCCGACTGAAAGAGGCGCACCCGTGACCGCTCGCATCCTCCACGCGGATCTGGTGCTGCCCGACCCGGAGGACCAGGCCATAGTCGACGGCGCGGTACTGGTGGCCGACGGCAGGATCGAGCTCGTCGGGACGTACACGGAGGTGCACCGGCAGGCATCGCCGCAGACGCCGGTGCACGACTTCCCCGGAGCGACGATCCTGCCCGGGCTGATCGACTGCCACGTCCACCTGGCGCTCAGCGGCACTGGCGACGCGGTGGCCCGGCTGGACGCCGCCGACGACCGGAACCTGCTGCTGGCCATGGCCGGGCGCGCCCATGAGCTGCTGGACGCCGGGGTGACCACGGTGCGCGACCTCGGCGACCGCGACGGCCACTCGGTCACCCTGCGCGACGCGATCGCCCGCGGCGAGCTGTCCGGGCCTCGCATCCTGGCCGCCTGCTCGCCCGTCACCGTCACCGGCGGGCACTGTTGGTTCCTCGGCGGGCAGGCCGACGGGCCGGAGGAGATCCGGGCGGTGGTCCGGCGCAACGTGCAGAACGGTGCGGACGTCATCAAGGTGATGGCGACGGGCGGCGGCCTCACCCCGGACGGGCCCGCGCCGTGGGTGGCGCAGTTCACCGAGGAGGAGGTCCGGGTGGCCGTCGAGGAGGCGCACCGGTTCGGGCGCACGGTCGCCGCCCACGTGCACGGCACCGACGGGGTCAGGATCGCCCTCGCCGCCGGTGTCGACACCCTGGAGCACTGCACTTTCATCCCACCGCCGGGGGCAGACCGCGGACCCGACGCGGCCGCCAGCGAGCTGATCAAGCAGATCGCGGCCGACAGGGTGTCGGTCTGTCCGACCTTCAGCGCGGCGCTCTCCGAGTCCGTCGAGCGCATCGGCGAGAAAGGCGTCCGCCCCTGGCTTGACCTGGTCCTCCACCAGCACCAGCAGGGCGTCCGGATCCTGGCCGGCACCGACGCGGGGATCCCCGGCTCGGGCTTCGGCCAGTACGTCGACGGTCTCGAGTGGCTCGCCCGCGCCGGGCTGACCAACAGCGCCATCCTGACGGCCGCCACCTCGGCCGCCGCCGACGCCCTGGGCATCGGCCACCGCACCGGACGCCTGCGGACCGGCCTGGAGGCCGACCTCCTGGTGGTCGACGGTGACCCCCGAACGGAGCTCGCCGCACTGCGCCGCTCCCTGGTCGTCCTCGCGCGGGGCCGGGCGCACCGGCCCCGCGCGGAGTTCGGAGGCTTGCGATGAGCGCGCTCTCCGCGACCCGGCCGGCCGGACGGGCCCGCACCCGCGCCGCCCTGCGCCACCGGCCCGGCATGGTGGCCCTCGCCTGGGCCGTCCTGGCACTGCTGGCCGTGGCCGCGCTCTGGCCCGGCCTGCTCGCCCATCAGCTCCCGGACGCGGTCAACCCGCTGGAGGCCCTGCAGGGTCCGAGCGGCAAGCACCTGCTCGGCACCGACCAGCTCGGCCAAGACCTCTACAGCCGGATCGTCCACGGGGCCCGCTCCTCGCTCTCCATCGGCCTGGGGGCCACCGGCATCGCGGTCGTCGCGGGCACCCTGCTGGGCGTGCTGGCCGCCACCGGCAGCCGGGTCCTGGACGACGTCGTCATGCGGGTGACCGACATCCTGCTGGCCTTCCCCGGCCTGCTGCTGGCCCTGCTGGTGGTGGCCATGCTCGGCCCCGGCACCGGGAACGCCGTTCTGGCGATCGGCTGCTCGCTGACCCCCGGCTTCATCCGGCTCGCCCGCGGCCAGGCCCTGATCATCCGCGACTCCGGCTACGTGCAGGCGGCCACCGTCCTGGGCCGGCGCCGCGGCTGGATCTACCTGCGCCACCTGCTGCCCAATGCCGTCCCGCCGCTGCTGGTGTTCGCCACCGTCGGCGTCGGCAGCGCGATCATCGCGGGCTCCTCCCTGAGCTTCCTCGGCCTCGGGCCGAAGCCGCCGACCCCCGAGTGGGGCGCGATGCTCGCGCAGAGCCGGGACCTCTTGGACATGGCCTGGGCACCGGCGGTCCTGCCGGGTGTGGCCATCACCGTCACGGTACTCACCATCAACGTCGTCGGCCGGGACCTGCGCCGACGCTTCGAAGGGCGGACCCCCGGTGCCCGAGACTGACACCCCCGTCCCGCTGATCACCGTCGAGGGGCTCCGGGTCGCCTTCCCGACGCCGCAGGGGCCGGTCACGGCAGTCCACGACATCGGCTTCACTCTCGCCGCGGGCGAGTGCCTGGCGATCGTCGGGGAGTCCGGCTCGGGCAAGAGCGTCACCGCCCGCTCCCTGCTCGGCCTGGCCGGGCCGAACGCCACCGTCACCGCGGAGCGGCTGGAGCTGGCCGGCACCGACCTGAGGTCGCTGTCCGAAGGCGAGTGGCAGGGCATCCGGGGCGGGCGCGTCGGCCTGGTCCTCCAGGACGCGCTGGTCTCGCTCGACCCGCTGCGGCGGGTCGGCCACGAGGTCGCCGAAGCGCTGCGCAACCACCGGCCGGGGCCGCGCCGCAAGCTCTGGGGCAGCGCGGTCGCCCTGCTGGAGGACGTCGGACTGCCCGAGGCGCCGAGGCGGGCCCGCCAGTACTCCCACCAGTTGTCCGGCGGCCAGCGCCAGCGGGCGCTGATCGCTTCGGCGCTGGCGGCCGAACCGGAGGTGCTGATCGCCGACGAGCCGACCACCGCGCTGGACATCACCGTCCAGGCCCGCGTCCTGGACCTGCTGGCCGCCCGGAAGCGGGCCGGTACCGCGGTGCTGCTGATCAGCCACGACCTCGCGGTGGTGGCCCGGCTGGCGGACCGGGTGGCAGTGGTCCACGCCGGGCGGGTCGTCGAGGAGGGCCCCACCGGCGAGGTCCTGCGCTCGCCCGCGCACCCGTACACCCGCAGGCTGCTCGCGGCCGTGCCCACCGGCGACACCCGGGGCCACCGGCTCTCCGGGCCGCCGGAGCCGACCGCCGGGGCCCGGGAGGCCGTCGCCGGGCCCGATGCCCACGGCGCACTGGAGGGCTGCCACTACGCCCCGCTCTGCCCTGTGGCCTCCGACGCGTGCCGCGCAGAGCGGCCCGCGCCGGTTGACGTCGGCCCCGGGCACACCGCCCGCTGCCTGCGCGTCGACGCCCCCTGGAAGCCGTCCCCGGCCGTCCACCGGGCCCCCGTCGAGGCGGGCGCCACGCCCGTCCTGGAGGTGTCCGGGCTCGCCAAGGCCTTCCGTACGACGGGCCGTGGCCGGCACACCGCCGTCCGGGGCGTCTCGTTCGTCCTGCACGAGGGCGAAACCCTCGGCGTGGTCGGCGAGTCCGGCTCGGGCAAGACCACGGTCGCGCGCATCGCCATGGGCCTGCTGGCCCCCGACGCCGGCGAGGTCCTGCTCCTCGGCGAGCCGTGGTCCGCCCGCCGCGAGGCGGCGCGCCGGGAAGGGCGGCGCTGGATCCAGCTCGTCCAGCAGGATCCGCTGGGCTCCTTCGACCCACGCTGGACGGTGCGGCACATCGTCGGGGAGGCCCTGCCGCCGGCGGGCCGCCGCGGACACGCCGCCGAACTGCTGGACCTGGTCGGGCTTGCCCCCGCCCTGCTCGACCGCCGCCCGCTGGAACTGTCCGGCGGTCAGCGTCAGCGGGTGGCGATCGCCAGGGCCCTGGCCCCCCAGCCGAAGGTCCTGGTCTGCGACGAGCCGGTGTCGGCGCTGGACGTGTCGGTCCAGGCCCAGATCCTGGACCTCTTCGGAGACCTCAAGGAGCGCCTGGGACTGTCGCTGCTCTTCATCTCGCACGACCTCGGGGTGGTCAACCACCTCAGTGACCGGGTGCTGGTGATGCGGGACGGCGAGGTGGTGGAGAGCGGCCCGATCGACGAGGTCTTCCACCGGCCCTCGCACGCGTACACCCGATCCCTGCTCACCGCCCTGCCCAGGGCGCAGGACGCCTGGAACGCTCCGCCGGACCCCCTCAGCAGGACCTCCGCCTCACCCGACGGCCCTCGGCCGCCCCTGTCCCTTCCCACCCGATGAACGGATCCTCCCGTGCCTGATTCCACCTTCGAACTGTCCGTCCTCGACGTCACCCCGGTGCCGAGCGGCTCGACGCCCGTGGATGCCCTCCGCAACAGCCTCGACCTCGCGAAGCACGCCGACCGGCTCGGGTACCACCGCTACTGGGTGGCCGAGCACCACAACTCCACCGGTGAGGCGAGCTCCGCCCCCGCCGTGCTGGTGGGTCAGATCGCGTCCGCCACCTCGTCGATCCGGGTCGGGGCCGGCGGTGTCATGCTGCCCAACCACTCCTCCCTGGTGGTGGCCGAGCAGTTCGGGGTCCTGGAGGCCCTGCACCCGGGCCGGATCGACCTCGGCATCGGCCGGGCGCCCGTCGACCCGCTCACCGCGCATGCCCTGGAGCGCCCGGTCGGCGCGCCGTTCGCCCATCAGCTCTCCGACCTGATCGGCTACTTCAGCGACGAGAGCGGCGCGAACCCGGTCACCGCGGTGCCCGCCTCCTCCGCCAACCACCCGCCGGTGTGGATCCTCGGCAGCAGCCCTTCCAGCGCGCAGCTCGCCGCCGCCCTGGGCCTGCCGTACGCCTTCGCGAACCACCTCAACGGGGACGCGTGTATCCCCTCACTGGAGCTGTACCGCGAACAGTTCCAGCCCTCGGCCTTCCTGGAGCGCCCTTACGCGATCGTCACCGCCATGCTGGTGGCCGCGGACACCGACGCCGAGGCCGAGTGGCTGTGGGGCACCCTCGGGCTGGCCGCGATCACGATGCGCAAGGGCTACCTCGGTCCCTACCAGAGCCCGGAGGTGGCCGCCGAGTACCCGTACACGCCGGCCGAGCGCGCGTTCCTCGAGTCCCGGCTGGCCCGCCACCTGGTCGGCGGCCCGGAGGCCGTGCGCCGCAGGACCGAGGACTTCATGGCCCGCACCGGCGCCGACGAGCTCATGGCGTTCAGCCTCATCCACGACCACGCCGCCCGGGTGCGCTCGCACGAGATCCTCGCCGAGGCCTTCGGCATCACGGGGGCGGAGCCCCGTTCCCTCTCGCGCGTGGGCTGACCAGGCCGATCCCGGTCGTGCGCAGCAGCGGATGCTAAGCCCGGCTTTAGCGGCGCGGCCGAATCTGAGCACGGGAGCGAACGGTGGCATTCGATGCCCTCGTGTCATCGCCGCTCTCCCCTCAGCCAGGCCACGACGCTCGGGAAAGGAACGGACAGTGAACGTCATCGGGAGAACGGCGGTGCCGAGGTGACGGGCACCCACGTCCCGCGGCAGCGGCGGCACACGCTGTACTTCCTGGAGGAGATCCGCCCCTTCTCCCCCGTGTTCCTCGACACCGAGGTGGACATGGGCCATGTCCTCGACCTCCGCGCGGCCGAGACCGGGCGACGCCACTCCGTGATCGGCTACGTGCTGCACACCGCCGCCCGGGTGCTGGTGCGCCATCCGCAGGCGAATGTCGCGGTGCGCGGCGGCGTGCTGCCGAAGGTCGCGCCGAGCGCCGGGGCGCACGGCAAGATCGCCCTGGACAAGACGTGGGGCGGGCAGCGGGTGGTGCTCTCGGCCGTGCTGCCGGACCTCGACCGGGCGGGTCTCGACGAAATCCAGGACAAGCTGGAGCACTACCGGGACTCCGACCCCGAGCAGTTGCCCCAGTACTCCGGTCTGCCGCTGCTGCACCGGTTGCCCCGCCCGATCGCGCAGACCGCCTTCCGACGGGTGGTGCGCCCGCTGAACAGCCGTGCCCTGCGGATGGGCACCTTCTCGGTGACCTCCCTCGGCCACCGCGCCGTGGACGGCTTTCACTCGGTGGGCGGCACCCCGGTCACCCTGGGCGTGGGCCGGATCACCGACCGCCCGGTGGTGCGTGGCGGCGCCCTGGCGATCGCGCCCACCATGCGGCTGAGCCTCGCCTTCGACCACCGGATCATCGACGGCGCCGAGGCGGCCGACATCCTCACCGAAATCAAGGAGGGCCTGGAGTCCTTCAAGGCCGGATCCGGAGGCGCCAGGTGAACGACGTCACCGAACTCAAGCAGTTCGTCGTGGTGCACGCCAAGGCTCAGAACATCCCCACCGAGCGCTACGAGCGGGTGCTCGAGCGGATCACCACCGACGAGGACGGTGCGGGCTCGTGGGTCCACGAGTGGTCCCGCGACGGCGACGAGTGGGAGCGCCTGGGCAAGCTGCCCGAGGCGATCCGCAGTCACGCGATGGCACGGTTCCCCTACGTCGACGGGCCGGCCCGTCAGCGCGCCCTGGACCGCTGCGTCGAGCTGTTCGAGCGCTGGCGGCGCACCCAGCGCGGCATCGAGCGGGTCGACGTGGAGCTGCCCGGCGGCCGGGTCGGCTGCTGGGCCGCCGGCCTGTCGTCCACCGAGCCGAGGCCGCTGCTGCTGGTGAGCGGCGGCATCGTCAGCATCAAGGAGCAGTGGGCCCCGCTGCTGGCCCTGGCCGACCGGCTGGGCATGGCGATGGTGGTCACCGAGATGCCCGGGGCCGGCGAGAACACCGTGCGCTACGACTCCGAGAGCTGGCGGATCCTGCCCGCGTTGCTGGACGCCCTCGCCGGCCGCGCCCGGGTCGAGGAGACGTACGCGGTGGCACTGAGCTTCAGCGGTCACCTGGCGCTGCGCGCCGCGGGGACCGACCCGCGGCTGCGCGGCCTGGTGCTGGCCGGCGCTCCGGTGCGCGATTTCTTCACGGACGCCGACTGGCAGCGCGCGCTGCCCCGGGTGACCGTCGACACGCTCGCCCACCTGACCGGGGTACCGGCCGAGGACCTGGGCACCGAGCTGGCCGGCTGGGCGCTGAAGGACGAGGAGCTCGCCGCGCTGGACATCCCGGTGGCGAGCACGGTGAGCCTGCGCGACGAGATCATCCCGGCCGGGGACGCCGAACGGCTGCGCGCCAACCTGCGCTCGGTGCACCTGCACACCTACGACGACGTGCACGCCTCGCCCCGGTACGTGGGCGAGACGCGGCTGTGGAACGTGCGCTCGGTGCTGCGGATGCGCGGGGGCTACGGGGTGCCGCACGCGCTCCTCGACGTCCTGCTGTTCCTGCTGGGCGCCCGCCGGCGGATCCTCGGCCCGCCGCGCTGAGGCCGGCAGGCCCCGGGCCGGTCGGCGCCCGCCCCCACGATCCGTCAGAAATCCAGAGGAGTTCAACCATGAGTCGTACCGTCGTCATCGCCGGTGGGGGCCCCACCGGTCTGATGCTGGCCTGTGAGCTGCGCCTGGCCGGGGTGGAGGTCGTCGTCCTCGACAAGCTCGCCGAGGCACCGCGGTGGTCGCGGGCCCAGACCTTGCAGGCCCGGTCGCTGGAGACCTTCCGCCAGCGCGGTCTGGACTGGTTCGACGACTACGGCCAGGCCCGCACCTACAACTTCGGCCTGCTGGAGCTGAAGGACATCATCGCCCCGGAGCTGGTCGCCAAGCGCGTTCCGCAGCGGGACGTCGAGCTGCGGCTGGAGGAGCACGCGCGCAAGCTCGGCGCCGACGTGCGGCGGGTGCACGAGGTGGTCGGCCTGGTCCAGGACGAGGGCGGGGTCACCGTGGAGGTGCGCTCCGCGTCGGAGGAGTACCGAGTGCGGTGCGCCTACCTGGTGGGCGCCGACGGGGGATCCAGCACCGTGCGCAAGCTCGCCGGCATCCCGTTCCCCGGCACCTCGTCCACCGTCAACGGGATCACCGGGGACGTCGAGCTGATCGACCCCGAGCGGCCCGTCCACCTGCCGCAGCTCACCCAGGGCGGGCTGTTCGCGCAGATCCCGATGGAACCGGGCGTGCACCGGGTCACCACGATGGAGTTCGACGTCGTCCCGCCGGACCGCGATCTGCCGCTCACCACTGATGAGTTCGCCGCGGCGGTGAAGCGGGTGATGGGCATCGACTTGACCTTCGGGGAGCGCCACCAGCTCTCCCGCTTCGGCAGCGCGACCCGCCTCGCGGAGCGCTACCGGGCGGGCCGGGTGTTCCTGGCCGGGGACGCCGCGCACATCCATCTCCCCTTCGGCGGGCAGGGGTTGAACACCGGGGTGCAGGACGCGGTGAACCTCGGCTGGAAGCTCGCGGCGGCCGTACAGGGCTGGGCCCCGCCCGGTCTGCTGGACACCTACCACGTGGAGCGGCACCTGGTCGGCGCCCGACTGACCCTCAACACCCGGGCCCAGGAAGCGCTGTTGCACCCCCTGGACGAGGTGCAGCCACTGAGGGACCTCTTCAACGACCTGCTCCGGTTCGAGGAGGTCCGCGACTACCTCGTGGACGCGCTGACCGCCCTCGGCATCCGTTACCCGGCGCCGGACGGCGGGGACGGACAGGCGCAGGCGCACCCACTGGTCGGGCGCCGGGTGCCGCACATCGGCCTGGAGACCCCGGACGGTCCGTCGAACGTCGCGCGGACGCTGCACACCGCGCGCGGCGTCGTCCTGGACACCTCCGGCCGGGGCCTGGCGGCCGAGGCCGCCGCGCCGTGGGCCGGCCGGGTCGACGTGGTCGACGCCCGGCCCGCCGAGGGCCTTCCGACCGGGGTGCTGCTGGTGCGTCCCGACGGGTACGCGGCGTTCGTTGACCCGGAGGGCACGGACGGCCCGGGCCTGCGCGGAGCGCTGGAGCTCTGGTTCGGCGAGGGGCGCCCGCAGCCGGCGGTCAGTACCTGATCAGCGGCATCAGCACATCGTCGACCAGGGAGACGACGTACTCGTCGGGGATCGGCGCGCCTTCCGTGACGACCCGTCCGATCAGCATCGAGGGGCCGATGCCGACGGCCATCTCGGTGACCGCCTCGGCCCTGACGTCCCCCTGGCCGACGCCGCGCTCAAGCGCCTGCGACAGCATCTCCCGGCACGGCTGGATGACGCAGTCGCGCACCGTGCGGGCGCAGCCGCCGTCGATGTCGGCCGCTGCCGCCGGCAGCACCGCGCCGTGCGCGGAGTTGAGGGCGGTCTGCATGCAGCGCAGCAGCATCAGGACGTCGTCCCGGACGTTGCCCTCGGCCGGCAGTTCGCCGGGGATCGGCAGCACGTTGCGCAGCGCGTCCAGGACGAGCGTCTCCTTGCTCGACCAGCGCCGGTAGAGGCCCGCCTTGCCGGTGCGGGCGCGGTTGGCGACACCGTCCATCGACAGCTTGCCGTAGCCGACGTGCCGCAGCTCCTCGAAGACCGCGTCGAAGATCGCCTTCTCCAGTACGGCGCCTCGGCGCCGGGTCTCGACATTCCCGGACTCCCTTACGGCTTCGGGTAGTTCGGAACTGCTGCCGGTCACTGCACTCATCGCGTCCTCCTGAATCAAGGGTTGGCCGGACTCCGTTGCGGAGCACACCCGACACCCCTATAGTGAACATCATTGTTCCTTATCTGGTCCATCGATGTCCCCCGACATCATCACTCCGTGGAGACACCCATGTCGACTTCGTCGACCTCCCCAGCGACCGCCCCCGGAACGTCACCCGCTGCCGGCGCCGGCGAAGCCAAGCGCACCGGAACCATCGCCCTCCTCGTCATCCTGGCCTGCCAGCTCATGGTCATCGTCGACGCGACGATCGTGAACGTGGCCCTGCCCTCGCTGCAGAAGAGCCTCGGCTTCTCGAACACCAACCTGGCCTGGGTCATCAACGCCTACACCCTCGCCTTCGGCGGTCTGCTGCTGCTCGGCGGCCGCGCCGGTGACATCCTGGGCCGGCGGCGGGTCTTCATCTCCGGCATCGCGGTCTTCACCGTCGCCTCGCTGGCCGCCGGCCTCGCCGACGACGACACCGTGCTGATCGTCGCCCGCGCCCTCCAGGGCGTCGGCGCCGCCATCGCCGCCCCCAGCACGCTGGCGCTGATCGTCACCAACTTCCAGGACGCGGCGCGCACCAAGGCCATCAGCATCTACTCCACCGTCTCCGGTGCGGGTGCGGCCATCGGCCTCATCCTCGGCGGCGTGCTGACCGACTGGGTGTCCTGGCGCTGGGTGTTCTTCGTGAACATCCCGGTCGGCGTGGCGATCGTGGCGCTCGCCCCGCGCTTCATCAAGGAGCCCCCGCGCAACCCCGGCCGCTTCGACCTGCCCGGCGCCGTCACCGCCACCGGCGGCCTGGTCTCCCTGGTCTACGCCTTCATCCGGGTCTCCTCCGACGGCTGGAGCGACGGCACCGCGCTCGCCTGCTTCGCCGCCGCCGCGGTCCTGCTGGGCGCCTTCGTCGTCATCGAAATGCGCACCGACCAGTCGCTGCTGCCGCTGAAGCTGCTCAACGTCCGCAACCGGACCGCGGGTTACGGCAACATGCTGCTGCTCTCCGGCGCCATGTTCGGGATGTTCTACTTCCTGACCCTGTTCCTCCAGGACGTCCTCGACTTCAGCCCGCTCCAGACCGGCTTCGCCTTCCTGCCCCTGGCCCTCGGCCTCTTCGTCACCGCCCGCTTCGTACCGAAGCTGCTGCCGAAGTTCGGCCCCAAGCCGATCATGCTGCTCGGCAACCTGCTGATCACCGCCGGCATCATCTGGAGCTTCCAGGTCGACGAGACCACCAGCTACGCGGCCGGCCTGTTCGGCCCGCTGCTGCTCTTCGGGGTCGGCGCCGGCCTGAGCTTCGTCCCGCTGAACGTCACCATCCTGGCCGGCGTCCCGCCGCAGGACTCGGGTGCCGCCGCGGGCCTGCTCCAGTCGATGCAGCAGATCGGCGGTTCGCTGGGCATCGCCATCCTGATCACCGTCTTCGGCAGCGCCAGCCGGAACGCCTCCGAGGAGGCCGGCGCCGACGCCCTGGCGAAGGCGGACCACATCCTCTCCGAGGGCATCTCCAGCGCCCTCGCCGTCGGCACCGCGTTCAGCGCGGCCGCCGCCCTCGTCACCCTGCTGGCCATCAAGACGGCCAAGCCCGCCCCGCAGCCTGCGGCAACCAAGAACTGACGAACCGCCAGACTCGCACCGCCGCAACCGAAGCCGGCCGAGCCTTCCCCTTCCCCGGGGGGAGGGCTCGGCCCTCTCCGGTTGCGGCGGTCGCTGCTTAAGGGGTCGTTAAGCTCTCGCGAGCAGGATCGTCGACGACGGTAGAAACCTGTGTCGAATCGAGGAAACCAGCATGAGCCAGCCGGTCCTGATCGCGGGAGGCGGGCCCACCGGCCTGCTGCTCGCCGCTGAATTGGCGCTCGCCGGCGTCGAGTCGGTCGTCCTGGAGAAGCGCACCGAACGCATCGAGGCCTCCGCCGGCATGGCCCTCCACGGACGCTCCCTGGAGATTCTCGAACAGCGCGGCATCCGCGACCGGATCGACCCCGGATCCATCTTCCCCTGGCCCCGCACCCCGTTCGCCTTCATCTGGCTCGACATCGACGCGGTCGATCCGCGCGAGCACACCTTCGCCCACCCCCAGTGGCGCACCGAGCAGCTGTTGGAGGAGCACGCCCGCGAGCTCGGCGTCGACATCCGCGTCGGCCACGAGGTCGTCGGGTTCACCCAGGACGCCGACGGCGTGCGCGTGCGGGTCCGGACCGCGCAGGGCGAGCAGGAACTCACCGGCTCCTACCTGGTCGGCGCCGACGGCCCGTTGAGCACCGTACGGGAGCTCGCCGGTATCGGCTTCTCCGGCGACGGCAAGACCTACCGGGGCGTCTTGGGCGACGTCGAGCTGGCCTCCGACTCCCACGAGGCCTTCAGCGGCGGCCTGACCGACGAGGGCGTCTTCGGCGCCCTGCCGCTACGGCCCGGCGTGCTGCGCCTGATGACCATCGAGTTCGGCGTCGAGCCGCCCGGCGACGACATCCCCGTCACCGAGGAGGAGCTGCGCGAGGCCGTGGAGCGCGTCACCGGCAAGGCCCCCGACATCCGTCGCACCGACTTCCTCGCCCGCTTCGGCGGCCGCACCCGGCTCGCCGACCGCTATCGCGACGGACGGGTGCTGCTGGCCGGCGACGCCGCCCACGTGCTCTTCATCTCCGGCACCCAGGGGCTGAACACCGGTGTCCACGACGCCGTCAACCTCGGCTGGAAGCTCGCCGCCGAGATCAACGGCTGGGCGCCCGCCGGGCTGCTCGACAGCTACGAAGGCGAGCGCCGCCCGGTCGGCGAACAGGTCGCCCGCCACGCCCGCGCCCAGATGGCGCTGATGCACCCGCTGCACCGCGCCGCCCCGCTGCGGACGATGTTCGAGGAGATCACCGGGATCACCGCGGTCAACGAGTACCTGCTGGGGCTGCCGACCGCCACCGGGTACCAGATGCCCCACCCGGACGGCGACGAGCGCGCCCCGCACCCGCTGCTCGGCCGACCCGTCCCCAACGCCGCGCTGACTGGCGCCTGCCATGCCTCCCTCGCCGAGCCGCTGCGCACCGGCCGCGGGGTCCTGCTGGACCTCTCGGGCGGCTCCGCGGACCTGTCGGCGGCCGTCGGCTGGTCGGCCCGGGTCGACGTGGTCACCGCCGACGCGGCCGAGGGGCTCGACGTCCCGGCCCTGCTGATCCGCCCCGACGGCCACGTCGCCTGGGTGGCCGCCCCCGAGGGCGAACCGGAGGGCCTGCGCCGCGCCCTGGCCCTCTGGTTCGGCGCGAGCGCCTGAGGGGCGGGGGGGGGGGGGGGGGCGGGCGCGCCCCCCCCCCCCCGGGGCCGGGGGCCGACGGGAAGGGGAGGAGGAGCGGCGCAGCGCGCGGGCAGAGGAGCACGA
>NZ_JBSGWY010000034.1:88487-90261 GCF_053609145.1 Streptomyces sp. NPDC054961
ATCCCCCCCGGCCCCGCCCCCGCCGCGCCTCGCCCCATCTCTTGGCGCGCCCGCCCGGCTCGCCGCGGCCCGCGGCTGGCCGCCCCCCCCCCCCCCCCGCCGGGGCCGCTTTAGGCCTCGGCAAGGTGACCGTTAGCCGCTGCGCCGAGCCTGGGCAGGACATCCTGCCTGCCGCCCGGTCCACCGGCCCGCGGCGGCGGCGAGCCACCACCTGAAGGGGTTCGACAATGACGGTCGTCGAGGGCACCGGCGGAAGCGCCGTGCAGGCACCCGCCACGGCGGAGGAACGGGCCCGCCACTGGAGCCTGTACCAGCCCTGGCTGCAGGACCCGGTCGAGTACTGGGACGAGCTGCGCGAGCTCGGCCCCGTCATCCGCTCGGAGGAGAGCGGCGGGTTCTGGATCCTGACCCGCTACGAGGACATCGAGTGGGCCGCCCGCAACCCGGAGATCTTCTCCAGCGCCGAGCTGGTGATCCCTCACCGCCAGCTCTTCCCCGAGAAGCAGATCCCCATCCAGCTCGACGGCGAAGAGCACCGCCAGTGGCGCCGGACGCTCTCCAACCTGTTCGACCCCCGCGTGGTGAGCCACTTCACCCCGCAGCTGCGCCAGGCGGCCGCCGACGCCATCGAGCCGCTCGTCGCCGAGGGCCACACCGAGTTCATCCAGGACTTCGCCGTCGTCCTGCCGGCCGAGGCGTTCCTGATCAACTTCGGCATCGGCCGCGAGCACCTCCAGCCGCTGCTCGACCACAAGCACTGGCTGCGCCACGTGGGCATCCCCAACGCCCGTACCGACGAGGACCTGCGCAAGGCCAACCAGCCGCTCTGGCAGTTCTTCAGCGACGCCATCGACCGCCGCCGCGCGGAGGGCACCGAGGGCCGCGAGGACGTCATCAGCAAGCTGCTGGAGGCCGAGTACGACGGCCGTCGGCCCACCCAGGACGAGATGGTCAACGCCCTGTTCGTGTCCATGCTGGCCAGCCTGGACACCACCACCTCGGCACTCGGCCTGATCTTCCTCTACCTGGCCGAGCACCCCGAGGTCCAGGAGGTCATCCGCACCAACCCCGAGCGCATCCCCACGGTCGTCGAGGAGCTGCTGCGCCACTCCCCGGTCTCCTCGACCGGCCGGCTGGTCACCCAGGACGTCGAGCGACACGGCGTGACCCTGCGCAAGGGCGACCGCGTGCTGCTTTCCTGGGGTATGTCCGGGCTCGACCCGCAGGTCTTCCAGTGCCCGCACCAGGTCGACTTCGAGCGCGAGTCGACCCGTCAGCTGGCCTTCGGCATCGGGCCGCACCGCTGCCTCGGCATGCACGTCGCACGCCGCATCCTGCAGATCGCTCTGGAGGAGTGGCACACCCGCATCCCGAGCTACCGCCTCACCCCGGGCACCACGCCGGTGCACCACTACTCGCCGGCCCGTGGCGTCCACAACCTCGACCTGACCTTCGGGTGAGCCACCCGGCCACCCCGACATTCCGGAACGGAGCCATCAGATGAGAATCAGCGTCGACCGGGAGCGCTGCCAGGGGCACTCGATGTGCGTCGTTCTGGCGCCCGACGTGTACGTCGTCACCGACGAGGGCTTCAACGAGCAGGGCGAGTTCGACGTCGTCCCCGGACAGGAGGACCAGGCCAGGCGCGGCGCCGGCGCCTGCCCCGAGCGCGCCGTCACCGTGGTCGGCTAGGACACCGGGGATGACGGCGAAACGGCGGTGGGGTGCCCCGGTCGGGGCCGGTATCTTATACACATCTAAGATCCCACAAAAC
>NZ_JBSGWY010000035.1:0-3720 GCF_053609145.1 Streptomyces sp. NPDC054961
TTATACTCGAGGGGGGGGGCTGCCACCCCCCCCGCCGGCGTTTTGGCGCGCCCGGGGCCCGGGGCGGAGCCACGGCAGCCCCGCGCGGGCCGCTACACCCCCGCGATCACCTCGGCGGCGGCCTTGCCGCACACCCGGGCCGCCCCGTACGTCGCGATGTGCAGCGCGCCGCGCGGCTCGGCCCGCGGCAGGCCCATCTCGACGACGATCGTCTGCGGCCGCGCCGCGACGAGCGCGTTCAGGGCCTCGGTCATCCACGGGTGCCGGTGCGCGTCGCGGACCACCGCGACGACGGTGCGGTTCCCCGCGGCCGCCAGGATCTCGGCGGCCACCGCACCCCGCGGGTACACGCCCGCCTCCGTGCCCGGGATCAGCGCGGCCAGTTCCCCGGCCACGCCCCACGGGGTCTCGTCCCCGACCGCCACGTTCGCGACGGGCGCGAGCGTGGCGACGTACGGCGCGTTGACCGGGGCGGCGGCGGCCGGCGAGCCGGTCACCGTCACCGCGCGGCGGGCCGCGGCCAGGCCGATGCCGGGCGCGCTGTTCCCCTCCGACAGCGCGCCCCGGCGGACCTGGCGGGTCCATTCGGCCAGCGCGCGCACCCGCGCGGCGGCCTCGGCGAGCCGCTCCCCCGGGAGCGACCCGTCGCGTACGGCCGCGACCAGCGCGTCGCGCAGGCGCAGCACGGTCTGCTCGTCGGCGAGCCCGCCGCCGACGCAGATCGCGTCGGCTCCGGCCGCGATGGCCAGGACCGAGCCGCGCTCGATGCCGTACGTCCCGGCGATGGCGTTCATCTCCATGCCGTCGGTGACGATGAGGCCCTCGTAGCCGAGCTCCTTGCGCAGCAGACCGGTCAGGATCTGCGGGCTGAGGGTGGCCGGGCGGGTCGGGTCCAGGGCGGGCACCAGGATGTGCGCGCTCATGACGGCCTTGGTGCCGGCCTCGATGGCGGCCCGGAACGGTACGAGTTCGCGCGCGGCCAGAGTGTCGAGGTCCACGTCGATGCGCGGCAGCGCGTGGTGCGAGTCGACGTTGGTGTCGCCGTGGCCCGGGAAGTGCTTGGTGCAGGCGGCGACCCCGGCGGCCTGGAGGCCCTCGACGTACGCGGCGGTGTGCCGGGCGACGAGGTGGGTGTCGGCGCCGAAGGACCGTACGCCGATGACCGGGTTGTCCGGGTTGGAGTTGACGTCCGCGGACGGGGCCCAGTTGAGGTTGACCCCGCAGTCGGCGAGGCGGCGGCCGAGCTCGCGGGCGACGTCGCGGGTCAGGTCGGTGTCGTCCACGGCGCCGAGCGCGAGGTTGCCGGGGAAGGACGAACCGCCCCGCACCTCCAGGCGGGTGACGTCGCCGCCCTCCTCGTCGATGGCGACCAGGACGTCGTCCCGCTCGGCGCGCAGCTGCGCGGTCAGCGCGGCGAGCTGCTCGGGCGAGGCGATGTTGCGGCCGAAGAGGCCGACGGAGGTGAGGCCTTCCGACACCCGGCGGAGCAGCCAGGCGGGTGCGGTGGTGCCCTCGAAGCCGGGCTGGAGGACCGCGAGGGCGTCCTGGGTCAGGGTGTCCGTGTGCTGCGCAAGGACAGTCATGGGCCGTTATCCCTTCACGGCGCCGGCGGTCATTCCGCCGACGGCCTTGCGCTGGAGGAAGACGAAGATGAGCAGGACCGGCACCGCGAAGAGCGAGGACGCCGCCATGGTGGCGCCCCAGTCGTTGCCGAAGGCCGTCTGGAACTGGGTCAGCCAGAGCGGCAGGGTCTGCGCGGACTTGTCCTTGTTCAGGATCAGGACCATCGCGAACTCGTTCCAGGCCGTGATGAAGCCGAAGAGCGAGGTGGACATGAGGCCGGGTGCCAGCAGGGGGAAGATCACCTTGCGGAAGGCCTGGCCGCGGGTGCAGCCGTCGATCTGGGCGGCCTCCTCCAGGGTCACCGGGACGGCGGCGATGAAGCCGCGCAGGGTCCAGATGGTGAAGGGGAGGACCATCACGAAGTAGATCGCGGTCAGTACGGCGAGGTTGTTCAGCATCTCGGCGTCACGGACGATCATGTACATCGCGATGACCATGACCTCCCAGGGAGCCATCTGGGCCATCATCACGCCGAGGATGAGGCCCTTGCGGCCCTTGAACTTCATGCGGGCGATGGCGAAGCTCGCGGCGAGGGCGACGACCAGGGCGAGCGCGACGGCGCCGACGGTGACGACGAGGCTGTTGGTGACGTAGGTCCAGAACAGGTCGACGCCGGTGGCCTTGGTGAAGTTGTCCATCGTCGGGGTGAAGACGAAGACGGGGTCCTTGGAGAGGATCTCGCTGGACGGCTTGAGCGCCGAGGAGAACATCCAGTAGACGGGGAAGACGAAGACGACGGCCAGCAGCAGGGCGCCGACGTTCTTGGCGACCGCGGCGGGGCGGACGGGCCGGCGGTTGCGCAGCTGCCGGGGCTTCGCGGACGGCGCGGGCTTCGGGGCGGTGGTCGTGCTCACTGCTCCTCCTCCTGCTTCAGGATCAGACGGAAGTAGAAGGACATGACGATCACGAGCATCACGATCGTCAGCACGGAGATCGCCGCGGCCAGGCCGTAGTGGAACTGGCTCTGGCCCTCGACGTACGCGTAGATCGTCAGCGTCTCGGAGCCGCGGTCGGGGCCGCCCTTGTTCATCGCGTAGACCTGGGTGAAGGCCTTGAAGACCCAGATGACCTCGAGGAACGTCGTGACCAGGAAGAACGACTTGAGGTTCGGGAAGACGACCTGCCAGAAGGTCTGCCAGCCGTTGGCGCCGTCCATGCGGGCGGCCTCGTACATCTCGCCGCTGATGGTGGTCAGGGCCGCGTACATGTTGAGGGCGACGAAGGGGATGGAGCCCCAGGCCACCAGCACCGTGATGATCACCAGGGTGGACAGGCCGGACTCGAACCAGTTGTGCTGGTCGTAGCCGCTGAAACCGAGCGTGCGCATCAGCCAGTTCATCACGCCGAACTGCTCGTCGAACAGCCACTGGAAGACGGTCACGGAGGCGACGATCGGCATCGCCCAGGCCATCACGAGCGCCATCGACAGGACCAGGCGCATCCACGTGCCGAGCCGGTTCAGCAGGAGCCCGACGAGACTGCCGACCACCATGATCAGGAAGACGTTGGCCGCGGTGAAGACGAAGCTGCGGACCACCACGGTCCAGAACTGCGCGTCACCGAGCAGCTGGGTGTAGTTCCCCACGCCGTTGAACGGCGCCTTCCGCTGGATGAACTCGATCTTGTCGACCTTCTGGAACGACAGGATGATGTTCTTGATCAGCGGGTACAGCAGCAGGGTCACCATGCTGAGCACGGCGGGCCCGATCAGGAGGTAGGGCAACCACCCTGAGGGGAGCGGCTTCCTGCCCCCGCGAGGAGACGTGGACGCTGCCCCGGCTCCGGTGGGCGGCGGTGTCGCGGCCGGCCCGGCGGACTTCGGTGGTGCGTCCTGTGGAGCGGAGGTCGCCGCTCCCTGGGAGTGCACGGTCATGTCTTGGCTTCCTCGCGGTTGACTGTGGCGACTCGCACCCGCTTCCCCGCTCGGAGCGGGCGGCGCTTACGTCTGTCAATGCGCGACCGGGGGCGGGGGGGGGGGGCGGGGGGGCCCCCCCCCCCCCCCCCCCCCGGGCCGGCGGGGGGGCGGGGGGGGAGGGGGGCGGGGGGGTGTGGGGGGGCGCGCCCGCCCCCCCCCGCGGGCGCGCCCGCCCGGGGGCC
>NZ_JBSGWY010000035.1:3730-9005 GCF_053609145.1 Streptomyces sp. NPDC054961
GGTTTTGTGTGGCTTCTCCACCCCTTTACCCCGCTCGGTGGGGGGGGCGCTTACTTCTGTCATTGGGCGCCGGGGGGGGGGGGGGGGGGGGGGGGCCCCCGCCCCACCCCCCGGTGCGTTCACTGCGGGTACTTCGGGTACTTCGGGTACTTCGGGTACTGCGGGGCACTGCCGGCCCTCCGGGTACGGCCGTACCGGCGGTGCCCCGGGGTGTTACTTGTTGATGCGGCTCGCGATTTCCTTGTCCGCGTCGGCGCCCGCCTTGGCGGCGTCCTCGCCCTTCAGGACCTTGGTCATGAACTCCTTGACCGGGTTCGGCTCGGTCTCGACGTTCGCCCAGCCCGGGGTCACCGGGGTGATCTTGCCGTTGGCGCCGGCCGTGGCCATCGCCTCGGCGAAGGAGCCCGCCGGCGGGGCGAAGTTCGCGCCCGCCTGGTTCGGGAGCAGCGCGCCCTTGGTCTCGGCCGCGTACTTGGTCATCTGGTCCTTGCCTGCGGCGAGGGCCAGCCACTCCTTGGCGAGGTCCTTGTTCTTGGAGCGCTCGGCGATCGCCAGGTTGGAGCCGCCGAGGAAGACGGTGCCCGGCTTGTCGGCGGTCTTGCCCGGGATCGGGAAGTAGCCGAAGTCGGCTTCCTTGCCCGCGTCCTTCAGCGCCTTCTCGGCACCGCCGGCCTCCCAGCCGAGACCGATCCAGGAGGCGACGCCGCCCTTGGGAACGACGTCGGTGGACTGCTGCGGGGTGGCCTCGTCCTTGTCCTTCGGAGCGGTCGAGAAGGACTGGAGCTTCTTGTAGAACTCCATCGCGGAAGCGGCCTGGGGGGTACCGAGACCGCCCTTCCACTTGTCGCCGTCCTTGGTGGCGAGGTCGCCGCCCTCGTCCCAGACGAAGCCCGCGAGGACGTACCAGCTCTGGCCGGGCAGGTAGATCGGCTGCGAGGCCGGGTCGGCCGCCTTCAGCTTCTCCAGGCCGGCGACCCACTCGTCGCGGGTCTTCGGCGCCGTGACGCCCGCCTTCTCGAAGGCCTTCTTGTCGTAGACGACGACGCGGTTGGCCGCGTACCACGGAGCGGAGTAGAGCTTGCCGTCGATCTCGGCCGAGGCCAGCATGCTCTTCTGCCAGGCGTCCGCGCCGAGCTTGGACTTGTCCTTGGTCAGGTCGGCGAGGCCACCGGTGACCGCGTAACCGGCGGTCTGGGTGTTGCCGAGCTCGAGGACGTCCGGGGGGGTGTTCTCGGAGAGGGCCGTGGTGACCTTCTCCTGGATGCCCTTCCAGGGCTGGACCTCGACCTTGACCGTGACGCCGGGGTGCTTGGCCGAGAACTCGGCGTTGACCGCGTCGATCCAGGTCTTGGGCGCGGAGCCGTCCATCACCCAGACGGTGATCTCCTTGGCGCCACCCGCGTCGGTCTTCGCCTTGTCGTCGCCGTCGTTGCCGCCACACGCCGCGACTCCGACCATCATGCCCGCGACACTGACCGCCGCGATGAGCTTGCGCTTCACGCCACCCTCCTCAGGGATGCTGCCTGCAACTTCCCTCGCCCGCCGCGGTGACTCAAAAGCGTCAAGTGCTGCCCGTGGGGCCGGGATCTGATCCATATTGGTGTAGACCAGTAACGGGAGCTTGGCCTAGACCTTTAGGGGTGTCAAGGGTCTAATGAGCGGGTGCTCGGTCCGTTATCGGACCGACACCTGGGGGAGGGAGGAGGCCTGTCCTCCCTCCCGTGTCACGATGTGACCGCACATATCGGAGGAGCCGGTGACGGCAACGAAACTGGAGTCGGGAAGGCGGGCGGCCATGGCCACCGAAGGGGCGACCACGGAGCCGGACGGCGGGGCGGCCACTCGCACGGCACGCGTGCCCAAGTACTACCGACTCAAGCGGCACTTGCTCGACATGACCGAAACACTGCCCCCGGGCACGCCGGTACCGCCCGAGCGCACGCTCGCGGCCGAATTCGACACCTCCAGGACCACGGTCCGGCAGGCGCTCCAGGAGCTCGTCGTCGAGGGGCGCCTCGAGCGGATCCAGGGGAAGGGCACCTTCGTCGCCAAGCCGAAGGTCTCCCAGCCGCTCCAACTCTCCTCGTACACCGAGGACATGCGGGCGCAGGGCCTGGAACCCACCTCCCAGCTCCTGGACATCGGCTACGTGACGGCCGACGACACCCTGGCCGGACTGCTGAAGATCACCACCGGTGGGCGGGTGCTGCGCATCGAGCGGCTCCGCCTGGCGAGCGGCGAACCGATGGCCATCGAGACCACCCACCTCTCGGCCAAGCGCTTCCCCGCGCTGCGCCGCTCGCTGGCCAAGTACACCTCCCTCTACACCGCCCTCGCCGAGGTGTACGACGTGCGCCTCGCCGAGGCCGAGGAGACCATCGAGACCTCGCTGGCCACCCCGCGGGAGGCCGGACTGCTCGGTACCGACGTCGGTCTGCCGATGCTGATGCTTTCGCGCCATTCGCTGGACGCCGACGGAGAACCCGTCGAGTGGGTGCGTTCCGTCTACCGCGGCGATCGTTACAAGTTCGTCGCCCGACTCCAGCGCCCCGCCGTCTGATTCGTAGTTGACTCTCGTTCCGCTATACGGACGGGGGCTTACGTCCACCGGGCGGTCCCCCGTAGATTCCCTGCGCTCGCGCAGATGATCAACGAGGGGACGAGGGATCATGCCGGAACCCGAAGCGGAAGCAACGGAACAAGAACGGAACACGGCGGGCCCGGGCACCACGCCGGGCTCGCCTTCTCCATCAGGGGGCCCGTCGGGCGCTCCGGGCGCGCTGGGGGGCATGTCTCCCCGCTCCGTGGCCCTCTGGGTGCTCGTCGGGCTCGTCGGCGCGATCGGCTGGGCCGTGCTGGCCCTGTCGCGCGGTGAGGAGATCTCGGCCGCCTGGCTGCTCGCCGCCGCGCTGGGCTCGTACGCCATCGGCTACCGCTTCTACGCGCGTTTCATCGCGACCCGCGTGCTGAAGGTGGACAAGACCCGCGCCACCCCGGCCGAACGCCTCGACAACGGCGTCGACTTCCACCCCACCGACCGGCGGGTGCTTTTCGGCCACCACTTCGCCGCCGTCGCCGGCGCCGGCCCGCTGGTGGGTCCCGTGCTCGCCTCGCAGATGGGCTACCTGCCCGGCACGATCTGGATCGTCGCGGGCGTGATCTTCGCGGGCGCGGTCCAGGACATGGTCACCCTGTTCTTCTCCACCCGGCGCAACGGCCGTTCGCTCGGCCAGATGGCCCGCGACGAGATCGGCCCGGTCGGCGGCGCCGCCGCGCTGGTCGCCGTGTTCGTCATCATGATCATTCTGCTGGCCGTGCTGGCCCTGGTCATCGTCAACGCCCTGGCGCACTCCCCGTGGGGCGTCTTCTCCATCGGCATGACCATCCCGATCGCCCTCTTCATGGGCTTCTACCTGCGCGTCCTGCGTCCCGGCCGGGTCACCGAGGTCTCCTTCGTCGGGGTCGCGCTGCTGCTGCTCGCCATCGTCGCGGGCGGCTGGGTCGCTGAGTCCTCGCTGGCGGACACCTTCACCCTGGAGAAGGAGACGCTGGTCCTCTGGATGATCGCGTACGGCTTCGTGGCGTCCGTGCTGCCGGTGTGGATGCTGCTCGCCCCGCGCGACTACCTCTCCACCTTCATGAAGGTCGGCACCATCGGCCTGCTGGCCGTGGGCGTGGTCGTCGCGATGCCGGTGCTGAAGATGCCCTCCGTCACCGACTTCGCCTCGCGCGGGGACGGCCCGGTCTTCGCCGGATCGATGTTCCCGTTCGTCTTCATCACCATCGCCTGCGGGGCGCTGTCCGGCTTCCACTCGCTGGTCTCCTCGGGCACCACCCCGAAGATGATCCAGAAGGAGACCCAGGTCAAGGTCATCGGCTACGGCGCGATGCTGACCGAGTCCTTCGTCGCCGTCATGGCGATCATCACGGCCTGCATCATCGATCCGGGCCTGTACTTCGCCGTCAACTCCCCCGGCGGGGTCGTCGGCGCCACCGTCGAGACCGCCTCGCAGGCGGTGACGAACTTCGGCTTCGCCATCTCCCCGGACGCCCTCGCGCAGGCCGCGAAGGACGTGGAGGAGTCCAGCCTGCTCTCCCGCACGGGCGGTGCGCCGACCTTCGCACTCGGAATGTCGGAGATCTTCTCGTCCGTGATCGGCGGCGCCTCGATGAAGGCGTTCTGGTACCACTTCGCGATCATGTTCGAGGCCCTGTTCATCCTCACCACCGTCGACGCGGGCACCCGCGTGGGCCGCTTCATGCTCCAGGACACCCTGGGCAACGTGCACAAGTCCTTCAAGGACATCAGCTGGAAGCCCGGCGTCTGGATCGCCAGCGCGGCCGTCGTCGGCGGCTGGGGCTACTTCCTGTGGGTCGGCGTCAAGGACCCGCTGGGCGGCATCAACCAGCTCTTCCCGCTGTTCGGCATCGCGAACCAGCTGCTCGCGGCGGTCGCCCTGGCCGTCTGCACCACGCTGCTGGTCAAGTCGAGCCGCCTGAAGTGGGCCTGGGTGACGGGTGTTCCGCTGGTCTGGGACGTGGCCGTCACACTCACCGCCAGCTACCAGAAGATCTTCTCGGACAACCCCAAGATCGGCTTCTTCGCGCAGCGGGACCTCTACCAGGACGGCATCGACGCCGGCAAGGTCCTCAAGCCCGCCAAGGACATGGGCGAGATGCACACCGTGGTCACCAACGCCACGGTGGACGGGGTCCTGTCGGTGTTCTTCGCGCTGCTCATCGTCATCGTGCTCCTGGACGCGGCCCGGACCTGCGTCAGGGCCGTCCGCAAGCCGGAGTCGGTCACCCTGGCCGAGGTCCCGTGGACCGAGTCCAGGATCATCGCCCCGGCCGGGCTGATCCCGACCGCCGAGGAGCGGGCCGAACTCGCCGCGGCCGGCCTCGACTCGGGCGGGGGCCGGGCGCAGGACCCCGTGCGAGAACCCGCGTGAGCGGCCTGCGGCGCGTCCTGGGCCGGGCCCGGTTCTTCCTGCGGGAGTTCTCGGGCGAGGCGGCGTACGACCGCCACGTCGCCCACGCCCGTACGCACGACCCGGACGCCCCGGTCCCCACCCGCCGGGCCTTCGAGCGGGCCCGCATGGACGCCCGCGAGGCCGACCCGCGCGAGGGCTTCCGCTGCTGCTGAACCCGTAAGTTCAAGAGGGCCGTCACGTCTCCGCCCGTGGCGGGGGAACCGGTCGGGCCGCACGGGGCGCACACGGTGGCGGGTGACCCCCCCCACGCCAACCCAGCGGCGTCTGACACAAAACCAAGG
>NZ_JBSGWY010000035.1:9015-28734 GCF_053609145.1 Streptomyces sp. NPDC054961
GTCCCCCGGGCCCCCGCGCGCGCGCCGTCGGGCGTGCTCTGTCGGGTCTCCACCTTCATTCTCAGGCCGCCCCCGCCGCCCCGCGCGCCGCCGCCCCCCCCCCCCCCCCCCCCCCCTCTCGTCGCACACTCGGTGCCGTGACTCCTCCCCCTCGCAAACGAGGCGGCTTCTCACTCAACTCCAAGGAGTCTCATGACGGCCAAGCCCTGACCGCTGCCGAAGCATGTACACAGCGTACTGCTCCGCTCACAGCCGGATTGCCGCGCAAGGAGAGAGATGGACATCGTCATCAGGGCGGCAGCGGCCGCCGAATACGAAGAACTGGGCGAACTCACCGCACAGGCGTACCTCCGCGACGAGCTGCTGGACTTCGCCGAGGACGACCCCTACCTGGACCGGCTGCGCGACGTCGCCGGCCGGGCCGCCGACGCGGAGGTCATCGTCGCGGAGTACGAGGGCACGCTGCTCGGCAATGTGACGTTCGCCCCTCCCGGCAGCCCGCTGGCCCAGATCGCCGGCCCCGGCGAGGCCGAGTTCCGGATGCTGGCCGTCTCCCCGCAGGCCCGCGGCCGGGGCGCGGGCGAGGCCCTGGTGCGGGCCTGCATGGCCCGCGCCCAGGACCTCGACGGGGTGACCCGCCTGGCGCTGTCGACCACGGAGAAGATGCTCGGGGCGCACCGGATCTACGACCGGCTGGGCTTCGTACGGACGCCGGAGCGGGACTGGTACCCGGTTCCGGGTCTCCCTCTGCTCACGTACCGCGTCGAGCTGTAACTGCGCGCCACCCAGGGGGACGACACAACATGTGGGGGCCACCGCAAGCACCGGCCCCCACATGTATGCTCATGCTCGCTGTCGTCGCAGGGGAATCCGGTGAGAATCCGGAACTGTCCCGCAACGGTATGAAATGCCCTGACCTGCTCCGGGCGTTCACAAGTCCGAGGACCTGTCGACAGCCCGCCCGGGTCGACCGAACCGGGTGCCGATTCGTCCGGGCCTCGCGGTTGGGCCGGTGGACGCCGCGTGGCGTATGCGTGCCCTGCCGGGCCCGTGCCTTCCCGCGCGCGCCCCCTCGCGCCCCGCCACGGCGGTGTTCCCGGAGCCGAGCGAGGGAGAGCTCCCCCCGTGACCATCGCGCCTTCCGCACCGCGCGCCGCGTCCGACCCGTCCGCAAGCGCCGCTGTCGCCGGGGGCCCCGGGGCCGCGCTGTTGCGCACCCTCACCGAGCTGACCGCCGATCTGCCCGACACCGACCCGGGCCGGGTCGCCGCCGCCGCGCTGCGCGGCCGCAGCGCCGCCGCCGACGAGGCGGAGCTCCGTACGCTCGCCACCGAGGCGGCCGCCGGCCTGATCTCCGAGGACCCGGCGTACTCCCGCCTCGCCGCCCGCCTGCTGACGCTGGCCGTCCGCGACGAGGCCGCCGGCCAGGGCGCCCGCTCGTTCTCGCAGTCCGTCGAGGTGGGCCACCGCGAGGGCCTGATCGCCGACCGCACGGCCGCGTTCGTCCGCGTCCACGCGAGCCGCCTCGACGCGCTGGTCGAGCACGCGCTCACCGAGGGCGCCGACGACCGCTTCGGCTTCTTCGGCCTGCGCACCCTGCACAGCCGCTACCTGCTGCGCCACCCGATCACCCGCCAGGTCATCGAGACCCCGCAGTTCTTCATGCTGCGCGTGGCCGCCGGTCTGGCCGAGGACGAGAGCATGCAGGCCCTCGAGGAAGTGGCCTCGCTGTACCGGCTGATGAGCCGCCTCGACTACCTGCCGTCCTCCCCCACCCTCTTCAACTCCGGTACCCGGCACCCGCAGATGTCCTCCTGCTACCTGCTGGACTCCCCGCTGGACGAGCTCGACTCGATCTACGACCGCTACCACCAGGTCGCCCGCCTCTCCAAGCACGCCGGCGGCATCGGCCTCTCGTACTCCCGCATCCGCGCCCGCGGCTCCCTGATCCGCGGGACGAACGGCCACTCCAACGGCATCGTGCCGTTCCTGAAGACCCTCGACGCCTCCGTCGCCGCCGTGAACCAGGGCGGCCGCCGCAAGGGCGCGGCCGCGGTCTACCTGGAGACCTGGCACGCGGACATCGAGGAGTTCCTGGAGCTGCGCGACAACACCGGAGAGGACCAGCGCCGTACCCACAACCTGAACCTGGCCCACTGGGTGCCGGACGAGTTCATGCGCCGCGTGAACGCCGACGCCGACTGGTCGCTGTTCTCCCCGGCCGACGTCCCCGAGCTGGTCGACCTGTGGGGCGACGCGTTCGACGCCGCCTACCGCGCGGCCGAGGCCGCGGGCCTGGCCCGCAAGACCATGCCCGCCCGCGACCTGTACGGCCGGATGATGCGCACCCTCGCGCAGACCGGCCAGGGCTGGATGACCTTCAAGGACGCCTCCAACCGCACGGCGAACCAGACCGCCGAGCCGGGCAGCGTCGTCCACTCCTCGAACCTGTGCACCGAGATCATCGAGGTCACCGACGACGGCGAGACGGCCGTCTGCAACCTCGGCTCGGTCAACCTCGGCGCCTTCGTCCTGGTGGAGACCGGCGAGATCGACTGGGAGCGGCTGGACGAGACCGTCCGCACCGCCGTGACCTTCCTCGACCGCGTGGTGGACATCAACTTCTACCCGACCGAGCAGGCCGGCCGCTCCAACGCCCGCTGGCGCCCGGTGGGTCTGGGCGCGATGGGCCTCCAGGACGTCTTCTTCCAGCTGAAGCTCCCCTTCGACTCCCCCGAGGCGAAGGCGCTCTCCACGAAGCTCTCCGAGCGCATCATGCTCGCGGCGTACGAGGCCTCGTGCGACCTGGCCGAGCGCAGCGGCCCGCTCCCCGCCTGGGAGCAGACCCGTACCGCCCGGGGCGTCCTGCACCCCGACCACTACGACGTCGAGCTGAACTGGCCGGAGCGCTGGGACGCGCTGCGCGCCCGGGTCGCGAAGTCCGGCATGCGCAACTCGCTGCTCCTCGCGATCGCCCCGACGGCGACCATCGCCTCCATCGCGGGCGTGTACGAGTGCATCGAGCCGCAGGTCTCCAACCTCTTCAAGCGCGAGACCCTGAGCGGGGAGTTCCTCCAGGTCAACGGCTACCTGGTGCAGGAGCTCAAGCGGCTCGGCGTCTGGGACGCCCAGACCCGCGAGGCGCTGCGCGAGTCCAGCGGCTCCGTCCAGGGCTTCGGCTGGATCCCGGCCGAGGTGCGCGCGCTGTACCGCACGGCGTGGGAGATCCCGCAGCGCGGCCTGATCGACATGGCCGCGGCCCGTACGCCGTTCCTCGACCAGTCCCAGTCGCTGAACCTGTTCCTGGAGACGCCGACCATCGGGAAGCTGTCCTCGATGTACGCGTACGCCTGGAAGCAGGGCCTGAAGACCACGTACTACCTGCGCTCGCGCCCGGCGACGAAGATCGCCCGCGCCGCGCAGGCCGCCACTCCCGCGGCGCTCCCGCTGGCCGATGCCGATGCCGCCGCCGACGCGGCGGCCGCGGAAGCGCTCGCCTGCTCCCTTGAGAACCCCGAGTCCTGCGAGGCCTGCCAGTAATGAGCTCCCACGAGACCAAGAACCTCCTGGACCCGGGCTTCGAGCTCACCCTGCGCCCCATGCGCTACCCGGACTTCTACGAGCGCTACCGGGACGCGATCAAGAACACCTGGACGGTCGAGGAGGTCGACCTCCACTCGGACGTGGCCGACCTCGCCAAACTGACGCCCGCCGAACAGCACATGATCGGCCGGCTGGTCGCGTTCTTCGCGACGGGCGACTCGATCGTCTCCAACAACCTCGTGCTGACGCTGTACAAGCACATCAACTCCCCGGAGGCGCGCCTGTACCTGTCGCGCCAGCTGTTCGAGGAGGCCGTGCACGTCCAGTTCTACTTGACGCTGCTGGACACCTACCTCCCGAACCCGGACGACCGCGCGGCCGCCTTCGACGCGGTCGAGGAGATCCCGTCGATCCGCGAGAAGGCGCAGTTCTGCTTCAAGTGGATCAACGAGGTCGAGAAGCTGGACCGGCTGGAGACGCAGGCCGACCGCCGCCGCTTCCTGCTGAACCTGATCTGCTTCGCCGCGTGCATCGAGGGCCTGTTCTTCTACGGCGCCTTCGCGTACGTGTACTGGTTCCGCTCGCGGGGTCTGCTGCACGGGCTGGCCACGGGCACCAACTGGGTGTTCCGCGACGAGACCATGCACATGAACTTCGCCTTCGAGGTCGTGGACACGGTCCGCAAGGAGGAGCCGGAGCTCTTCGACGAGGAACTCCGCGAGCAGGTCACCGACATGCTGAAGGAGGCCGTCGAGGCCGAGCTCCAGTTCGGCCGCGACCTGTGCGGTGACGGCCTGCCGGGCATGAACACCGAGTCGATGCGCGAGTACCTGGAGTGCGTCGCGGACCAGCGCCTGGTCCGGCTCGGCTTCGCGCCGGTCTACGGCTCGCAGAACCCGTTCTCCTTCATGGAGCTCCAGGGCGTCCAGGAACTGACGAACTTCTTCGAGCGCCGTCCGTCGGCCTACCAGGTCGCGGTCGAGGGCACGGTCGACCTGGACGAGGACTTCTAGCCCGTACGAGCAGGTGTGCCGGGAGCCGGAACGCGACGGATGTCCGCGTCCCGGCTCCTCGCGTTCGGGGCCGGGGCGGGACGGGCCGGGGCGGGGGGCAGCCGGGGCCGGGCTCAGTGAGCCAGGTGACCCCGGCGCCGGGCGCCGAACCGGATGCCGCGCCTGCGCGGGGTGGGCGGGAGACCGCCCGCCCGCTGGCGCGGCAGCCACACCCGCCGGGTCTCGGCGGCCCGCAGCTCCCGGTCGATCCGCCGTTCGCGCCAGGCCCCGTACAGGCCGGGCCCGAGCAGTACGGCCGCGACGGCCAGGACGGCGAGGTAGTTCAGATAAGTGCTCATACCTCCACTGTCCGCCTGATCGGCCATGATCGGACAGTGGCAGGACTGTCGCCGAAGAGCGAATTACTGCCACACTGGATCCATGCTGACCAACGTGGCCGTGGCGCTCGTCGACGGAGTCGCCCCCTTCGAGTTCGGGATCTTCTGCGAGGTCTTCGGGATCGACCGCAGCGCCCAGGGCCTGCCGGTGTACGACTTCGCCGTGTGCGCGGCCGAGGAGGGGTCGCTGACCATGGCCGACGTCGGCTTCGCCATCGCGCCCGCGCACGGCCTGGAACGGCTGGAGGAAGCGGACCTGATCTGCCTGCCCGCCGACCGGCGGGCCCCCGTGCGGGAGTACCCCGAGCCGTTCCTCGACGTGCTCCGCCGGGCCTCGGACCGGGGCGCGCGGGTGCTCAGCGTGTGCAGCGGCGCCTTCGTGCTGGGCGCGGCCGGCCTGCTGGACGGGCGGCGCTGCACCACCCACTGGATGCACGCCCCCGCGCTGGCCCGCCGTTTCCCGCGGGCGCGGGTCGACCCGGACGTGCTCTACGTGGACGAGGGCACGGTGATCACCTCGGCCGGCACCGCCTCGGGCATCGACGCCTGCCTGCACGTGGTCCGCCAGGAGCACGGGGCGGAGGTGGCCAACACCATCGCCCGGCGGATGGTCGTACCGCCCCACCGGGACGGCGGGCAGGCCCAGTACATCCAGCGCCCGCTCCCCCGCACCGCCTGCGACACGGTCGGGGAGGTGATCGGCTGGATGGCCCGCCACCTGGAGGCGGAGATCACCGTGGAGCAGCTCGCGGAGCGGGCGCACATGTCCCCGCGCACCTTCGCGCGCCGCTTCCTGCAGGAGACCGGCACCACCCCGTACCAGTGGGTGCTGCGCCAGCGGGTGCTGCTGGCCCAGGAGCTGCTGGAGTCGACGGACGACACCGTCGACTCCATCGCGGGCCGCTGCGGCTTCGGCGGCGCGCCCGCGCTGCGCCATCACTTCCTGCGGACCCTGGGCACCACGCCGAACGCCTTCCGGCGCGCCTTCCGGGGTCCGCGGGCCGTGGCCCGGACGGCTCAGGCGTTCGGGACCGTCTCGTAGCGCGGGGTGCCCTCTTCCATCTGCTTCAGCGCGTCCTTGCGGTCGCGCTTGGAGAGCCGGTCGATGTACAGGTACCCGTACAGGTGGTCGGTCTCGTGCTGGAGGCAGCGCGCGAAGTAGCCGGTGCCCCGGACCTTGACCGGGTTGCCCAGCGCGTCCTGGCCGGTGACCTCCGCGTAGTCCGGGCGGGCCAGCGCGGCGTACGCGGTCGGCACGGACAGGCAGCCCTCGTTCGAGTCGTCCAGGACCCGCGCGGCGGCCGGCAGCTCGACCAGCTTCGGGTTGACCACGACGCCCGTGTGGCGGTTGCCGTCGTCGTCCGGGCAGTCGTAGACGAAGACCTTGGCGTCCACGCCGATCTGGTTCGCGGCCAGGCCCACGCCCTCGGCGGCCTTCTGGCTGGCGAACATGTCGTCGATCAGCTGCGCCAGCTCGTCGCCGAACTCGGTGACGTCCTTGCACTCCCGGTG
Organism: Streptomyces sp. NPDC054961; assembly: GCF_053609145.1. Classification (NCBI taxonomy): domain Bacteria; kingdom Bacillati; phylum Actinomycetota; class Actinomycetes; order Kitasatosporales; family Streptomycetaceae; genus Streptomyces; species Streptomyces sp. NPDC054961. Next base: position 15,461 of record NZ_JBSGWY010000035.1, read on the forward strand.
CAGGACCGGGTTGCCGACGACCGTGATGGGACGCGCCGTGCCGCGCTCGCGGTGGGCCAGCTCGCGCGCCTCACAGTCCTCGGTGTCCACGACGTAACCGTCGTTCGCCCCACCGACGACTCCGACCTCGACCACGTCGTTCTCCTGCTGTGCCATGTCCGCCCGTACGCCTTCCGTAAGTCCCGGTCCGTCACGCACCACGTCACTGGTGTGCCCGTACTGATGTGCCGGTACAGCCTACGGCCCCCGCTCAGCAGACTTCCTCGAGATCCCGCCACTCCCGGGTGTCCGGGCTGTCCGCGACCCATCCGTCGAGCAGCCCGCGCACCAGACCGGGCGGCGCCGCGATCCCGCACTCGCGCTCGGGCACCCACAGGGACCCGGACCCGGTCGTACGGTGCCCCAGCGGACCGGGGTGCCCCGGCTCGCTGTGGTCGTGCGGGTCCAGGTGCTCGCCGTCGCCCTCGCCGCTCGGCATCGCGCTCTCCGAGCAGGTGCGGCACAGCAGCCGCACGGACGAGGACCAGTCCTCGGCGGCGAAGCCCGCGTCGGAGGCCAGCTGCTCCAGGGCGTTGCGATCGGCCTCGGTGGCCGCCTCCAGCAGGACCACCCAGGTGGGCACCGGGGACGGCGCCCACAGCTCGATCTCGTCGAAGACGGGGTACGAGGGCCCGGCCGCGGTGATGCGCTCGCCGTGCGGGACCCCGTCGTGCAGGACCACCTCGCCCCAGCGCCGCCCCGAGGAGGGCAGGGGGATCGACAGGACCTCCATGCGGGCCGGGTCCAGCCGGCGGCCCCAGACCACCTCGGCCTCGCCCTCGGGCGACAGCCTGACGGCCGCGCTGCCCAGCTCCATGCCCACCGGTTCACCGCCGCCGCCCGCGCCGTGCGGGTCCCCGGGCACCTTCAGCCCGTACGCCTGCCAGGCGCGGCGGGCCAGCGGCCAGTCCTGCAGCGCGGTCGCGGCGATCCCCACGTTCCACCAGTCCGGGGCGCCGGTCTCCCGGTCGAGCAGGGCCACGGCGCGCAGCCCAGCGGCCCGCGCCTGCTCCCAGTCGTGGCGGAACTTGTGCAGCAGGGCCAGGTTGAACCAGGACTCGGACAGCCAGGGTTCGAGGTCCGCGGCTCTGGTCAGCAGAGCTCCCGCGTCCTCGTACCGACCGTCGCCGATCAGCGTGAACGCGCGGTCAGTGGCCTGCCGCCACGAGGCGGAGGGCCTGTGCCGTACCTTCCCGAAGATCCTCACGATTCCCGCCTGCCGGTCCGACGATGCAACGGTGCAGCCTTGCGGACGCTCACACTGACACTTCTTACCGCGGACACCCTTACTGGCATCCAACCATGCCCACTCGGACGGCCGCTCATTACCCATGGGTTACCCAGGCGGGACGGGTACGACTCTGGCACGTCCGCCCCGGGCGAGCACCCTGGCCAGACATTCCACCACTTCTGGCTGATAGTCGTGCCCGGTGCCCAGACGGAGCCGCTCCAGGGCCTCCAGTGAGCCGCCCGGGTGACGGGTCCCGCCGACGAGGTCGTCGTACGCGTTGACCGCGCGCACGATCCGTGCGGCGACGGGCTGCTCACGGTACGGGTCGGCCTGCAGCTCCACCACCACCGCCACCTCGGCGGGGACCCCGGTCTGGCGGGCCACCTCCCCGCCCAGCCCGGCGATCCGGCGGGCTTCGGCGGCGGGCAGCCCGGCGGTGGCCCCGGCCGGGACCGGGTCGACGAGGGAGAGCTGCCCGATGTCGTGCATCAGGGCGGCGTACTCCAGGACCGTGAGGTCCCGCTCCGAGAGGCCGAGCTCCCGGCCGACGGCGCAGCTGAGGGCGGCGACCCGGCGGGAGTGGCCGGGCCGGGTGTACCCGGCGATCTCGGTGGCGCGGGCCAGCGAGGTGATGGTCTGGCGGTAGGTGGTGCGGACGGCCGTGATCCGGTGGAAGGACAGCTGGGTCAGCAGGAGCGGCACGCTGAAGACGGGCAGCGCCCACAGGCCCGCGACGGCGACGCCGAGGGCCATGACCACCCCGGTGGCGCAGATCGCCGAGCCGATGCCCAGCTGCGCGCGCAGCTCGTCGCGGAGCAGCGGGCCGAAGGGCCAGCCGGTGCGGGCCCCGGAGAGGAGGGCGGTGAGGACGGCGTCGCAGAGGGCGGTGAGGCCGAGCAGGAAGACCAGGAAGAGCACGAGGTACGGGCCCTGCCCGACCCGGTCCTCCAGCTGGCCGGAGTGGTGGAGCGGCAGGAAGCAGACGGCGGCGAAGGTGACGGTGAGGACCCGGCGGGCGAGGTGGTCCGGGGCGGGGCAGCGGCCCCGGGCGATGTGGGGGACGATCCCGGCGAGGGCGGCCGCGACGGCGACCGCGACGGTCTGCAGGACCCCGTGGTGGGTCGGCTGCCCGGCGCTCTGCCCGAGCAGGGCGTACGCGAGCGCCCCGGCGGAGCCGAGCGGCGCCGGGTGCCGCAGGACGGCGTCGCGGCGGGCGAGCTCGCCGATGGTGATCAGGGTGCCGAAGGCGAGCGCGACGCCCGGGTCCGCGAGGCCGTTCCACAGGGTGTGCCCGAGCGCGGCCAGGGTCAGCATCACGGCGGCGCCCCGTACGATCCCGACGGCCCATGCCCTCACGCGGGCGCTCCCGCCGAGGGCGAGGAAGCCGAGCCCTCGGCTCCGCCGCCGTGGGCGCCGGAGCCGCGCGCCGGCCCTCCCGCCCCGTCCTGCTGCGCCGCGCCGCCGGCCCCCTGGGCGGGAAGCCCCGCGAGCACCGGCCCGGCCCGGTTCCCGTCCACGGCGGGCGCCCCGGCGGGGGCGGAGGGGGCGGGGTTGGCGGGGGGTGCGGCGGAAGCGGTGGAGGGTGTGGCGGGAGTGGCGGAAGGTGCGGCGGGGGCGCCGGCCGCGGGGGCGCTCGTGTCCGTACCGCCCGAGGAGATCACCTGCAGGTCCTCGTCCGAGGTCACCACCGGGTGCCAGCCCTGGCGCCCGATCGCGTCGGTCAGTGCCCGCACCATGTCCGGGTCGAACTGCGCCCCCGCGCAGCGTTCGAGCTCGGCCAGGGCGACCGGCACCGGCCGGGCCCTGCTGTACGACCTGGTCGACGTCATCGCGTCGAAGGCGTCGGCCACCGCCACCACCCGGGCCAGCACCGGGATCTGCTCCCCGGTCAGCCCGTACGGGTAGCCGGAGCCGTCCACCCGCTCGTGGTGGTGCAGGATCGCCGACCGGGCTTCGCCGAGGAAGCCGATGCCGCGCACCATCTCGTGACCGTACTCGGGGTGCAGTTCGATGATCCGGCGCTCCTCGGGACTCAGCGGTCCGTCCTTGCGCAGCAGCCGGGTGGGGACGCCCAGTTTCCCCACGTCGTGCAGGATCCCCGCGATGCGGACGACCTCGAGGCGTGCCTCGCCCATGCCCAGCTCGCGGGCGATCATCGCGGAGGCCTGTCCGACCCGCTCGCTGTGGCCCCGCGTGTAGCGGTCCTTGATGTCGACGGCCTGGACCAGCGCGCGGATGGTGGCCTGGTGGGCGGCGCGCTCCCGGTGGTACTGGGCGAAGACCCAGCAGGAGATGTACATCGGCAGCAGGACGAGCAGGGCGGCCGGAAGTCCGTACGGGCTGCGCCACAGGACGGCCATCATCAGTCCGGCGAGGCCGTGGACGCAGTGCGGGGCGAGGGACCGGGTGAGCAGTCCGCGCCAGGCGGTCGCGGCGGGCCGGCGTTCCGCGGCGGCCAGGATGCAGCCGTCGAGGGCGGTGAGCACCAGGCAGAAGGCGACCGCCGCGGCGGCCGCGGGGAGCATCACGTACGGGAAGTCGGCGACCCAGGCGGCGCCGGGCTCCGCCGACGGCGGCCCCGTCCCGCCGAAGGAGGCCGCCCCCGGCGTCCCGGGTCCGCCGAGCGCCCCCGGTCCGCCGAGCAGCCCGTAGACCTGCCCGGCGCTCCAGGCGGCTATCGCCTGCTGGGCCGCGTGCCACGTACGGCGCACCCGGGCGGGCCGTTCGGCCACGGGGGCGGCGAGCCCGCCGGGCAGCGCGACGAGCGCGGCCGCGGCGGGCGGGAGCAGGAACACCGCGGCCAGCACCACGGGGAAGAAGGAGCCGAGCCCCTCGGGCACCCGGCGGCGCGGGAGCGGGCGGGCCTTGACGAGTTCGCAGCCGAGGTAGAGCGCGCCGAGCAGGGCGACGGAGGGCCACGGGGTCGCGGGGCCGAAGAGGGCCGGGAGTGCGCACGCCAGCGCGGCGAGGACGGCGCACACGACGCAGGCGCGCGCCGCCGGCAGAAGTACCCGCAAGGCGACCTCCTCCCCCTGAGCCGTGCAAGCCGGGTACCGAATCAAACCAGTACCGAAGGGGGAGAATAAGTGGGGCCGGGAGCGAGCTGGGCCACATTTTCGCATTGCACCATGCGGACGCCCCCGGATTACCACCTTCGAGTGAAGGAAGTGCTCATCCGGGGGCGGCTGTTCGAGAGCGATCCGTCGCGTGCCGCTCGGCCGTCGAAATGGCCGATTTCAGCCGGTCGTGGATCCCGGCAGGGTTTCGGCGCCGGAAGGTTCCACCGTGATGTCATGATCCGGCACGGCCTGCCCCGAACGGATGAGTTCGATACGCCCCATGACCTTCGACCGCAGGTCACTCGGTACGTCGTCCGAACCGCAGCAGCGCTTCACCAGCTTCTTCACGGCCTGTTCCAGACCGTACTTCTCCAGACAGGGATTGCACTCGCCGAAGTGGGTCTCGAACTTCGTGCAGTCGCTGTCCGGCATCTCGTGGTCCAGGAACTCATAAAGGTGGTCCAGGACCTCAGAGCACTCCGTCTCGTGCGGATCTCCGCAGCTCATGAGCCCGAGCCTTTCAAGTCGTTCGACTCTCCCGCGCCGGCGGGGACGAGCCCGCGCTCACGGGCGTAGTCCTCCAGCATTCCGCGGAGTTGACGGCGGCCACGGTGCAGTCGCGACATGACCGTACCGATGGGTGTACCCATGATGTCCGCGATCTCCTTGTACGCAAAGCCCTCTACGTCCGCAAGATAGACCGCGATGCGGAACTCCTCCGGAATGGCCTGCAGGGCTTCCTTCACGTCCGAATCGGGCAGGTGGTCGAGCGCCTGCGACTCGGCGGAACGCAGCCCGGTCGACATGTGCGACTCGGCGCGCGCGAGCTGCCAGTCCTCGATCTCCTCCGCCGCGCTGCGCTGGGGTTCGCGCTGCTTCTTCCGGTAGGAGTTGATGAAGGTATTGGTCAGAATGCGGTACAGCCACGCCTTCAGGTTGGTGCCCTCGCGGAACTGGTGGAACGACGCGTATGCCTTCGCGTACGTCTCCTGGACCAGGTCCTCGGCGTCGGCCGGATTGCGCGTCATGCGCAGCGCGGCCGAGTACATCTGGTCGAGGTAGCCGAGGGCGTCCCTCTCGAAGCGCGCATTGCGCTCCGGGGTCGTCTCCTCCGCATGGCCTTCGTCGGTCCCAGCGACAGGACCCACCTCCTCCGACTGCGTGGCGGCTCCGAAAGCGGACCCGCTCGAATCGGAGAATAGTCGACCATCCCGGTCCGCCGCCGCCCGGAGCTTTCCGCGCTTCGGGGCGGGCAGCACTGTCCAGTCCAGGTCAGCGGCCTGCGGACGGTTCTGGCTGATGACCTGGGTCATGCGCTCGCTCTCCTCCGACGTCTTCTCCGTACGTACCGACATCCGGCACAACCAAAGGGCCGGGCGGCGCATTCCCCGGAGGGGGGGTGGTATGCGGCCGGAGTCACACCGGGAGCCGCGCGAGCCACTCGGCCACCGCCCCGGTGATCGCCTCCAGGGCTTCCTCCTGCGTCACGTCCGCCTTCTTCGGCACGGCGAATCCGTGGTCCCCGCAGGCCACTTCCACCAGCTCGTACGAGGCCGCGCGCGCCCCCCGCTCCGGGAACTCCTCCGGCCGCCCGAAGGGGTCGCGGCCGCCCTGGACCACCAGCGCCGGCCGCCCGGCACCCAGGAGCTCCTGCGCCCGGGACTTCTCCGGACGGCCCGGCGGGTGCAGCGGGAAGGCCAGCGCCAGCACCCCGGCCGCACCCAGAGCGGCGGCGGTCCGGCAGGCCACGCGGGCCCCCGCGCTGCGTCCGCCCGCGACGACCGGCAGTCCGGGCCGGGCGAGCGCGGGCCACACGGCCCGCCAGCCCTCGTCGAGCACCTTGGGCGCGGCGGCGACCTTCTTCCCGGCGACCCGCCAGGGCTGCTCGACCAGGGCCACGGTGATCCCCCGGGCGGGCAGGGCCCCGGCCAGGGACCGCAGGTCCCGGGCCTCGATCCCGCCGCCGGCGCCGTGGCCGAGGGCCAGCACCAGGCGGGCTCCGCCCGCGGCGGCCGGATGCCAGGTGATGCGGGCCTCGCCCGCCGGGGTGTCGACGCTCTCGGTACGCGTGCTCATGCCCCGATCATGCCGGGCGCGGACGGCGCGCGCGCCCACCGCACGCGCGGTCGGCAGTCAGCAGTCAAAGGTCAGAGGTCAGAGGTCAGAGGTCAGAAGAGCGTGCTCTCCTCGGGCGCGGCCAGTTCCTCCAGCAGCTCGGGCCCGTTGTTGCGCACGTTGCTGACGGCCGTGGACACCGGGTAGGCGCGCATCAGCCCGCCGGGCGGCGGCGCCAGCAGGTCGCGCAGCTCGTCGGGGTCGGTCCGCGCCGGGTCCAGCCAGGCGTCCCACCGGTCCGGCGTGAGCATCAGCGGCATCCGGGGGTGGATGTCGGCGAGCGAGCGCGGCCCCTCGGCGGGGGTGACGCCGAGCGGTCCGGTCTCGGCCTCGGTGGTGATCACCGAGCAGGTGGCCCACCAGGCGAGCGGATGGTCGTCGGGCAGGGTCCGGTCGCGCCAGAACTCGTATATCCCGGCCATGGCGAAGACGGAGCCGTCACCGGGGAGGACGAAGTAGGGCTGCTTGCGGGCCCTCTTCTTCTTGCCCTCGACCTCCAGCTGCCGCTCGTCGTGGGCGGTGACCCATTCGTAGTAGCCGTCGGCCGGGACGATGCAGCGGCGCAGCGCGAAGGGGCGCCGGAAGGAGGGCTTCTCGGCGATCGTCTCGGACCGGGCGTTGATCATCCGGGCGGCGCCGTCGGGATTCTGGGCCCAGGACGGCACGAGCCCCCATTTCAGGACCCGCAGCTGGCGAACCGGACGCGGGCTCGGAGCGTCTTTCAGTGGACGGTCGAGGACCACGTGGACCTCTTTGGTCGGGGCCACGTTCCAGTCGGCGGCGAGCGCCTCCTCGGGCTCCCACCGCTCCACCCCGAAGGCCTCCACCAGATCCTCGGGCCGACGACTCGCTGCATACCTTCCGCACATGCCTGCCACACTGCCATGGCATCCGACCACGACCGCAAGGAGTCCGCCACCGATGGACAGCAGCACCACGGCCGGCCTGTGGGACCGGCTCACGGGCATACAGGCGGCGCCCGACCAGTGGCTCGTGATCGCGACGGGCCTGGCGGCGCTGGCCGCCGTGGGCCCCCGTCCGGTGTGGCGCCTGTCGCGCAACGCGATCACCATCGCGCACGAGGGCGGCCACGGGCTGCTGGCCCTGCTGACCGGCCGGCGCCTGGACGGGATACGGCTGCACTCGGACACCAGCGGGGTCACCGTCAGCCGGGGCAAGCCCACCGGCGTCGGGATGGTCCTGACCGCCGTCGCCGGGTACACGGCGCCCTCGCTGCTCGGCCTCGGCGGCGCGGCCCTGCTCTCCGCGCACCGGATCACGCTGCTGCTGTGGGCGGCGACCGCCCTGCTCCTGGCGATGCTGGTGATGATCCGCAACGCGTACGGGCTGCTCACGGTGGTCCTGACGGGTGCCTCCTTCGTCCTGGTCTCCTGGCTGGCCCCGGCCGAGGTCCAGGCGGTCTTCGCCTACGGCGTGGTGTGGTTCCTGCTGCTGGGCGGGGTCCGGCCCGTCTTCGAGCTGGGGGCGAAGCGCAGGCACGGCGGAGCCCCGGACTCGGACGCGGACCAGCTGGGACGCCTCACCCACCTGCACCCGGTGGTGTGGCTGCTGCTCTTCCACGTGGTCGCGCTGTGTTCGCTCATCGGCGGCGGGCGCTGGCTGCTGGCGCTCTGACCGCTCCCGGTCCGTCCGACCTCCGAGACGGGCCCGCGATCAAGATCTGCGGCCGGGGGAAGCCACTAAAGTGGGGGCATGACCGAGACCTCCGCGCTCCACGCCCTCTGGCCCGCCCCGCTCGCCGACGGCACCGTCCACGCCACCGTCACCGTGCCCGGGTCGAAGTCGGTCACCAACCGGGCCCTCGTGCTCGCCTCGCTCGCCTCCGAGCCGGGCTGGGTGCGCCGCCCGCTGCGCTCGCGCGACTCCCAGCTGATGTCCGACGCGCTGCGCGCGCTGGGCGTGGGCATCGAGGAGACGGTCTCCTCCAGCTCCGCCGGCGAGGGCGACAGCGGCGAGGCCTGGCGCGTCATCCCGGCCGCCCTGCACGGCCCGGCCACGGTCGACGTCGGCAACGCGGGCACGGTCATGCGTTTCCTGCCGCCCGTCGCCACCCTCGCCTCCGGCGACATCCGCTTCGACGGCGACCCGCGCTCCTACGAGCGCCCCCTCGGCCAGGTCATCAGCGCGCTGCGCACGCTCGGCGCCCGTATCGACGACGACGGCCGCGGCGCGCTGCCGCTGACCGTCCAGGGCGGCGGGGCGCTGGAGGGCGGGACGGTCGAGATCGACGCGAGCAACTCCTCGCAGTTCGTCTCCGCGCTGCTGCTCTCCGCCCCGCGCTTCAACCAGGGCGTCGAGGTCCGGCACGTGGGCGACCACCTGCCCTCCATGCCGCACATCCGGATGACGGTGGAGATGCTGCGCGCGGCCGGCGCCCAGGTCGACACCCCCGAGGCCGGCGGCGAGAAGGACGTCTGGCGGGTCGCCCCCGGCGCCCTGCTCGGCCGCGACCTCGTCGTCGAGCCCGACCTCTCCAACGCCCAGCCCTTCCTGGCGGCGGCCCTGATCACGGGCGGCACGGTCACCATCCGGGACTGGCCGCGCCGCACCACGCAGCCCGGTGACGCGCTGCGCCGGATCTTCACCGAGATGGGCGGCTCCTGCGAGCTGACCGACGCGGGCCTGGTCTTCACCGGCTCCGGCAAGATCCACGGCATCGACGTGGACCTGGGCGAGGTCGGCGAGCTGACCCCGGGCATCGCGGCGGTCGCGGCCCTGGCCGACTCGGAATCGGTGCTGCGCGGCGTACGGCACCTGCGCCTGCACGAGACGGACCGGCTGGCGGCGCTGACGAAGGAGATCAACGGGCTGGGCGGCGACGTCACGGAGACCGAGGACGGTCTGCGGATCCGGCCGCGCCCGCTGCACGGCGGCACCTTCCACACCTACGACGACCACCGGATGGCCACCGCCGGCGCCGTGATCGGCCTCGCCGTGGACGGCGTGCTCATCGAGAACGTGGCGACGACCGCGAAGACCCTTCCGGACTTCCCGAAGATGTGGACGGACATGCTCGCGAAATCGGCGCCGACGGGCGTGGGAGCGTAGGGCCCGCCATGCGCAGGTACGGCAAGCACACCGACGAGGACGACATCCGCCAGCGGCCCAATCCCAAGGGCAACCGGCCGCGGACGACCATCCGGCCCAAGCACGAGGACGCGGCCGAGGGCTTCGTCCTGACCGTCGACCGGGGACGGCTCACCTGTCTGGTCGAGGACCGCGCGGTGCACGCCATGAAGGCCCGCGAGCTGGGCCGCAAGGCGGCGGTGGTCGGCGACCGGGTCTGGATCGTCGGCGATCTGACGGGCAAGAAAGACACCTTGGCCCGCATCGTGCGGATCGAGGAGCGCAAGTCCGTCCTGCGGCGCACGGCCGACGACGACGACCCGTACGAACGCGTGGTCGTCGCCAACGCCGACCAGCTGGCCATCGTGACGGCGCTGGCCGACCCGGAGCCGCGGCCCCGGATGATCGACCGCTGCCTGGTGGCCGCGTACGACGCCGGTCTGGAACCGCTGCTGGTGCTGACGAAGTCCGACCTGACCTCGGCCGACAAGATCTTGGAGATCTACTCGACCTTCGGCCTGAACTACGTGGTCACCAACCGCGAGGAACTGGCGACGGGCGACGCGGCCGACCGGGTGCGCGAGTACCTCAACGGCCGGATCACCGCGTTCGTCGGCCATTCGGGCGTCGGCAAGACCACGCTGGTGAACTCGCTGGTCGCCGAGGGCCGCCAGCGCGCCACCGGAGTGGTCAACGCGGTGACCGGCCGGGGCCGGCACACCACCACCTCGGCGCTCGCGCTGCCGCTGCCGGGCGCGGACGGCTGGGTCATCGACACCCCGGGCGTGCGCTCCTTCGGCCTGCACCACGTGGACCCGTCCCGGGTGATCCTGGCCTTCCCCGAGCTGGTGCCCGGGACGGAGGGGTGCCCGCGCGCGTGCAGCCACGACGAGCAGGACTGCGCGCTCGACAGGTGGGTGGAGGACGGCCACGCGGACCCCGCGCGGCTGTACTCGCTGCGCCGGCTGCTCCAGACGCGGGAGCGGCGCGAGGGCGACTGACCGGCGCCCGGTCCGCCGAAGGGGTTTGCCGCGCGCGGTGTCTGGTAAATGCATAATCGCACCAAGTGGCGCGACGGCTGTGGCCAGGAGCGCGTCACGCGACGCGGGGAGGCATGCGCCATGGCGTGGCTGTTGGTCGTGGTCGCCGGAATCCTGGAAACGGGCTTCGCGGTCTGCCTCAAGCTGTCGCACGGCTTCACCCGGCTGTGGCCGACCGTGGCCTTCGCGTGCTTCGCGCTCGGCAGCTTCGGTCTGCTGACGCTGGCCCTGAAGAAGCTGGACGTGGGCCCGGCCTACGCGGTGTGGACGGGCATCGGGGCCGCCGGGACCGCGATCTACGGAATGGTCTTCCTCGGCGACCTGGTCTCCACGCTCAAGCTCGTCTCGATCTCGCTGGTCATCCTCGGCGTCATCGGCCTTCAGCTTTCGGGTTCGGCCCACTGAACAGCCGCAGCAGTTCGGCGGAGCCGGGCCGCCCCGGCACGTCGGCGGGGGCGAGCAGATAGGACATCGCGAGGCGCACGGCGAGTTCGCAGCGCTGCGCCCACTGCTCCTGCTCCCGGCCGGGCTCCCGGACGGGCTCCCGGCCCTGCGCCCGGCCCGGCTCCCGCGCCGGCGCGAAGGCGGCGCTCGCCCGTTCCCGCACGGAGCGGACCAGTTCCCCGGGCCCGAGGGCCGGCAGCCCCGGCCGGACCCCCCGGCCGGCCGGCACGGGTAAGTTCCCGTTCCAGCACCCCGTCAGCAGGGCCCGTACCAGGGGGCGCGCCTGCGAGGCCCGCAGGGTCCACTCGGCGACCGCCACCAGGCGCTCGGCGCGGCCCCCCGGGGACAGCAGGGCCCGCTCCACACCGTCGAGGTACCAGGCGGCGTCGCGCCGGACCAGGGCGTGGCCCAGCCCCGTCTTGCCGGCGAACTCGTTGTAGAGGGTCTGGCGGGACACCCCGGCGGACGCCGCGACGTCCACCATCCGCACGGCCGGCCACGGGCGCGCCGAGAGCGCCGCTCCCGCCGCCTCGAGCAAGGACTCCCGGGCTGTCGGCACCATTGCCTCCCCCTTTGACGTCTCCGTCAGAGTTGACGGACCGACAGGTCCTGTCAAGAGTTCCCGTCCCCCGCGCCCGGCGCACTCGGGATCTTGCGTTGAACTGCCGCGGCGCCCTCCCGCGGCGGCCGCCGCCGTGGACGCGGCTCGCCGGGCTCCGGCCGTCTCGGTACTGTTCGGCCATGCCCGAGTATGACGATGACCTGCGCCTTGCCCTCGAACTCGCCGACGCGGCGGACGCCGCCACGATGGAGCGCTTCCGCGCCCTCGACCTCAAGGTCGAGACGAAGCCCGACATGACCCCGGTGAGCGAGGCCGACACCGCCACCGAGGAGATCATCCGGGCCGGGATCGCGGCCGCGCGGCCCGCCGACGCGATCCTGGGCGAGGAGTACGGCCTCAAGGGCGACGGCCCGCGCCGCTGGGTCGTGGACCCGATCGACGGCACGAAGAACTACGTGCGGGGCGTCCCCGTCTGGGCCACGCTGATCTCCCTGATGGAGGCCGACCCCGCGGACCCCGACGGGGAGTTCCGGCCGGTCGTCGGCGTGGTGTCCGCGCCGGCCCTCGGCCGCCGCTGGTGGGCGGCCCGCGGCCAGGGCGCGTACGCGGGCGGCGCGCTCGGCGGGACCGCGCGGCTCGGCGTCTCCGCGGTCGCCACGCTGGGCGACGCCTCCTTCGCCTACTCCTCGCTGGGCGGCTGGGAGGAGCAGGGGCGGCTGCCCGGCTTCCTCGACCTGACGCGCGCGTGCTGGCGCACGCGGGGCTACGGCGACTTCTGGCCGTACATGATGGTCGCCGAGGGCTCGCTCGACCTGTGCGCCGAACCGGAGCTGAACCTGTGGGACATGGCCGCCCTGGCGGTCGTGGTCGAGGAGGCCGGCGGCCGTTTCACCTCCCTGGACGGGGCGGACGGCGTGCACGGCGGGAACGCGGCGGCCTCGAACGGGCTGCTGCACGAGGAGATGCTCGGCCTGCTGCGCCCCCGCGCCTGACCGCGCGCCGCGGCGCGCTCCCCCCACGCGCCTCCTTGCTGACCCCGCGTGACCGTGGGAATCTGGGACTCCTCCGCTTGTGCGCTTGTGAAGGTCTTCACCAGTGCGGGCTTTTCCGCGGCGCACCCACCCAAGCGGGGGGACTCACCAGGAGGTGGCTCCCTTCATGCTCGTCCGTGACGCCATGAGCACCGTGATCCTCACCCTCGGCCCCACTCACACCCTGCGTCAGGCGGCCTGCCTGATGTCGGGACGCCGCGTCGGCGCGGCGGTCGTCCTCGATCCCGAGCACAGCGGCATCGGCATTCTGACCGAGCGCGACATCCTCAACTCGCTCGGCGCGGGCCACGATCCCGACCGGGAGTCCGTGGGCGCGCACACCACCAACAACGTGGTGTTCTGCACCCCGGACGCCACCGTGCAGGAAGCCGCCGAGGCGATGGCCCACGGCGGCTTCCGGCATCTGATCGTGCTGGAGCACGGCGGCCCCGTGGGCATCGTGTCCGTGCGCGACGTCATCCGCCTCTGGGCGCCGGCCCGCCGCAGCCACGTGGCCGCATAGCCGCGCGGCAGCCGGAAAACGGCCGGGGGGGGGGGGCGCCCCCCGGGGGGCGCCCCCCCGCCCCCCCGGGCGAGGCCCCCCGCGCGATACGCCCGCCGCCGGCGGGGGGCCGCCGCCCGCCCCGAGGACGCTCGCGAGAGACC
>NZ_JBSGWY010000035.1:28744-31102 GCF_053609145.1 Streptomyces sp. NPDC054961
GGGGGGAGCGGGGGCTGGGTGGTGTTGTGCTCGGTGCTCTTCGACCCCCGTTGCGTGGCGCCGCTCCCCGCCTCCTCGGGGGGGGGGGCCCCCCGCGCCCCCCCCCCCCCCGGGGGGGGGGCCCCCCCCCCCCTCTCGGGAGCACCGGCCCGCCGGCTTGCTACGGCAAGCCGTCGATCAGCCGCGAAGGGCCTGGACCGCGGCCTCCAGACGCTTGCCGAAGTCAGCGTCCGCCTGGCGGAAGTTGTCGATCGCGCGCTCGACGATGTCGTCACGGGAGACCTTGGCGATGAAGCCGGACAGGTTCTCGATCAGACGGGCCTTCTCGTCCTCCGAGTACAGGCGGTAGAGGTTGCCCGCCTGGACGAAGTCGTTGTCCTCGCTGTGCACCGGAGCGGCGTGGTTGCCCGTGCCGCCGGTCACCGGGGTGGAGACCCACAGCGGACGGTCCGTCTGGTGCGGGCCGCCGAAGCTGTTCGGCTCGTAGTTCTTGGTGCCCTTGTGGCGGCCGTCGTACAGGTAGCCGTCACGGGAGTTGGTGCGCGCCTCGGTGGCGTGCGGACGGTTCACCGGCAGGTGGTCGGCGTTGACACCGACGCGGTAGCGGTGGGCGTCGCCGTAGCCGAAGAGGCGGCCCTGGAGCATCTTGTCCGGGGACGGACCGATGCCGGGGACGAAGTGCGCCGGGGAGAAGATCGACTGCTCGACCTCGGCGAAGACGTTCTCCGGGTTGCGGTTGAGCTCCAGCTTGCCGATCTCGATCAGCGGGTAGTCCGCGTGCGGCCACACCTTGGTGAGGTCGAACGGGTTGAAGCGGTACTCGGCCGCCTCGGCCGCCGGCATGATCTGCACCTGCACGGTCCAGGACGGGAAGTCGCCGCGCTCGATCGACTCGCGCAGGTCGCGCTGGTGGGAGTCGGGGTCCTCACCGGCGAGCTGGTTGGCCTCGGCCTGGGTGAGGTTCTTGATGCCCTGGTCGGTCTTGAAGTGGTACTTGACCCAGAAGACCTCGCCGGCCTCGTTGTTCCACTGGAACGTGTGCGAGCCGAAGCCGTTCATGTGGCGGTAGGACGCCGGGATGCCGCGGTCACCGAACAGCCAGGTCACCTGGTGGGTGGACTCGGGCGACAGACCCCAGAAGTCCCAGACGTTGTCCGCCTCCTGCGAGCCCGTGTAGGGGTCGCGCTTCTGGGTGTGGATGAAGTCCGGGAACTTGATGGCGTCCTTGATGAAGAACACCGGGGTGTTGTTGCCGACGAGGTCGTAGTTGCCCTCTTCGGTGTAGAACTTCAGCGCCCAGCCGCGGGGGTCGCGCACCGCGTCGGCGCTGCCGAGGTTGCCCGCGACGGTGGAGAAGCGCAGGAAGGTCTCCGTCTCCTTGCCGACCTCGGACAGGAACTTCGCGCGGGTCCACTGCGAGACGTCACGCGTGAGCGTGAAGGTGCCGTAGGCGCCGGCGCCACGGGCGTGCACGACGCGCTCCGGGATGCGCTCGCGGTTGAAGTGCGCGAGCTTCTCGAGGAGCAGCTGGTCCTGCACCAGGACGGGTCCGCCGAGGCCCGCGGTCTCGCTGTTCTGGTTGTCGGCGACCGGAGCTCCGGCCTCCGTGGTGAGCGGTCCCTGCGTCACGTGCGCCTCCTGCGTAATTTGCTGCAAATTCCTGTCCTGTGCACTACCGTAACCGATCCTACGATGGACCTTGTCTAAGTCAAGTGAACATCCAAGTCCGCACCTGTTCGGGAGTTACACCGACCCCCTCACTGTTAGGCTGGCGTCCATGAGTGACCTGCTGGAACGACTTCGCGGACGCGGATGGCGCATGACCGCACAGCGGCGCGTCGTGGCCGAGGTGCTCGACGGTGACCACGTTCACCTGACGGCCGACGAGGTGCACGCGCGCGCGGTGGCGAAACTGCCGGAGATCTCGCGCGCCACCGTCTACAACACCCTGGGCGAGCTCGTCACGCTCGGCGAGGTCCTGGAGGTCTCCGCGGACCACCGGCGCGCCAAGCGGTACGACCCGAACGCCCACCGCCCCCACCAGCACCTGGTGTGCGCCCAGTGCGGGGCGATCCGCGACGTCCACCCGGCGGGCAACCCGCTGGCCGACCTGCCGGACACCGAGCGCTTCGGCTTCGTCGTGTCGGCGGTCGAGGTGACGTACCGCGGGGTCTGCCCGAACTGCGCGGGCGCCTGACGACCGCACCGCGCCGGCACCGCGCGCACCGCACCGGCACCGCACGCACCGCACCGCATCGACGAGGGGGGCCGGGGGGACGCGACCCCCCGCCCCCCCCGGGGGGCGCCGCCGGGGCGCGAAACAATATAGTGCGGCGGCGCGCTCCGTGCGGGCGGGGC
>NZ_JBSGWY010000035.1:31112-49750 GCF_053609145.1 Streptomyces sp. NPDC054961
CAAAAAAACCATTCTCCCCGCTCACGCCGGCGGGCGGGGCCTTCGAGCCTTCAGTAGCGGGGACAGGATTTGAACCTGCGACCTCTGGGTTATGAGCCCAGCGAGCTACCGAGCTGCTCCACCCCGCGTCGGTAAACCCGACTGTACGCGAGCCGGCCGAGCAGATGCAAATCGGTTAACGCCGCTACGCGGACAGTTCCTCGGCCAGCGCCTCGCGCAGCCGGCCGGCCCGCTCCGAGACCTCCGCCGGGCCCAGCTCCATGGCCCGCACGCACCACTTCTGCCCCTCCGCGAGGTCCCCCTGCCGGGCCGCGAGCAGGCCGAGCCGCAGCGCCGCCCGCCCGTGCCCGGCCACCGCCGCCCGGGTCCACCACAGCGCCGCCTCCGGCTCGTTCCCCTCGCGGGCCAGGAGCAGCCCCAGGTTGAACGCCCCGTTGCGGGAGCCGGCTTCCGCCGCCTCCCGGTACCACCGGGCCGCGAGCGGGAGCTCGCCCCGGGCGGCGGCCAGCATGCCGACCCGGACCTGCGCCCGCCGGTGTCCCAGCTCCGCCGCCCGCTCGTACCACTCCTCGCTCTCGGTCCGCGCGGCTCCGCCCGCCGACTCGCCCAGCGCCACCGGCTCCGGCGGCGGGGCCAGCGACTCCAGCAGCGAGGCCAGCCGGAAGGCGGCCTCCGCGCTGCCGCCGCCGGCCGCGCAGCGCAGGTGCCGCTCCGCGGCCCGCTCCTCGCCGTCGCGGACCAGCGCGATGCCGACCTGCAGCGCCGCGTCGGTGTGTCCCGCCGACGCGGCCCGCTCGTACCACTTCAGCGCCGTCCGGTCCTCGTCCCGGCTGGCGAACAGGATCCCGAGGTTGAAGGCGGCGTCCACGCTCCCCGCCTCCGCCGCCTTGGAGAACCACGGCTCCGCGCCCGCCGCGTCCCCGACCTGGAGCAGCAGGATGGCCAGCGCGTTGGCCGCCTCGCGGTGTCCCGCGTAGGCCGCGCGCCGGTACCACTGCTCGGCCTGGGCGGTCCGCTCCTGCGCGACGCACAGCAGGGCGAGGTTGTACGCCCCGTTCTGGTCGCCCGCGTCCATCGCGGCCCGGTACCACTTCTCCGCCGTCTGGGTCTCGCCGCGCGCGGCGTGCAGCGCCCCCAGCGCGTTCGCCGCGTTGCCGTCGCCGTCCTGGGCGGCGCGCAGCCACCAGGTGGCCGCGTTCTCCTCGTCGCCGGCGTCGCGCAGCAGGAAGCCGAGGGCGCACGCCGCCCGCGGCTCGCCCTGCTTGGCGGAGGTCAGGTACCAGCGCCCGGCCTCCTTGAGCTCGCCGCGGGCCTCCAGCAGGGCGCCCAGGTGCAGCCCGGCGCGCCGGTGGCCGCGCGCGGCGGCCTGCCGGTACCACTGCTCGGCCTCGACCGGGTCGCCCTTCCTCAGGTGCCGGGCCAGGCGGTACGCGGCCTCGCGGTGCCCCTGCTCCGCCGCGGCCCGGAACCACCGCTCGACGCCCTTGTCCCCGCGGTGCTCCAGCAGGTCCGCGAGCCCGTACGCGCCGAGCGCGTGGCCGGATTCCGCCGCTTGCCGCATCCAGTACTCGGCGGCGGGCTCGTCGCCCCGCTCGCGGTAGTGGCGGCCCAGGGCGTGCGCGGCCGGAGCCGATCCGGCCACGGCGGCGACGCGCCACCAGCCGGCGGCCTCGTCGGGGTATCCGCGCTGGTGCAGCAGTACGCCGAGGTTGTTGGCGGCCGCGCGGTCGCCCTCCGCGGTCGCCCCGCGCAGGTACGGCTCGGCTCCGGTCAGGTCGCCGCGGCGCAGCAGGAGCGCCCCGAGCACGCTCATCGCGCCCGGGTCCCCCTTGTCGGCGGCGACCCGGTGACGGGCCTCCAGTTCCGCGTCGCTGGCCGAATCGGTCAGCGCGAAGGCCTCGTCGTCGAAGACGTCGTCGTCCGGGACGGTCGAGGGCGCGGCACTCCGCGCGGTCTGCGGGGTCATCGCGTTCCGCACGTCAACAGCCTGAGCCGCCCCATCGGCCTGTGTTCCCGATTCGGCCTCCGCCCTCACAAACCGCCCTGTCTCCAGCAGAGTTGACCTGTCCCCCATAAATCCCATCGTCGCATCACCTGCTACCCGCGTACACCTGGTATGTCGCAGCCAGTGAGGTCACTACAGCGTTTTGTCGACATGCCCACAGAGAGACAAGTCAAACACGACCACGGCCCAACTCACCCACCCCAGCGACCTCGTGTCCCCAGGTATCCGCCACGCATCCACCCCGGGCATGACGAAGGCCCGGATCCATCGGATCCGGGCCTTCGTCTTCAGTAGCGGGGACAGGATTTGAACCTGCGACCTCTGGGTTATGAGCCCAGCGAGCTACCGAGCTGCTCCACCCCGCGTCGGTGAAACCACAGTATCACGACGCGGGACGGACCATTTACCACGGGCCCCAAGGGCCCCTCTAGGAACCGGCCGCGGGCTCCTTCAGCTTCGCCTCCGCGTCGATCGCCCGCTTGAGCGCCGCCTGCAGATCGCCCTGGGCCTTGCCGTACGCCGTCCAGTCACCGGACTTCATCGCCTTGTCGGCCTCCTCCACGGCCTTCTGCGCGTCGGTGAGCGCCGCCTTGACCGTCGGGTCCTGGCTGCCCGGGGGCGTGGTGGTGCCGTCCGGCGGGACCGTCGGGCTGGTCGGGGGCGTGGTCGCGGACTCGGCCCCGAACACCACGTTCAGCGCCTTCTCCAGCGTGTCCTCGAAGGCGGTCTGGTCCCCGTAGGTCACCAGGACCTTCTTCAGCAGCGGGTACTTGAGGCCGCCGCCTCGGACGTAGACCGGCTCGACGTAGAGCATGCCCTTGTCGAGCGGGACGGTGAGCAGGTTGCCGTACTCCACCTGGGAGTCGCCCCGGCTCAGGATGTTGATCTCCTGGGCGATCTCCGGCTTGGAGTTGAATCTCGCCTGCACCAGCTTGGGGCCGTCCACCGGGTTCTGCGTGGGCAGCTTCAGCAGCTGGATCTTGCCGTACTCGGCCGTGGTGGGATCGGCGTTGACCGCCATGAAGGCGCTCAGGTTGTCCCGGCCGTTCGGCGTGAGCGTGGTGGTGAGCGAGAAGGCCTGGTTCGGATCCTTCTGACCCGGCATCTTCATGGAGAGGTAGTACGGCGGAACGGCCGTGCCCTCCTTGGTGGTCGGGTCGTCCGGCACCGCCCAGACCTCGCTGCCGCTGAGGAAGGTCTGCGGGTCGGTGACGTGGTACCGGGTCAGCAGTTCGCGCTGGACCTTGAAGAGGTCCTGCGGGTAGCGCAGGTGCTCCATCAGGGCCGGCGAGATCTCCTGCTTGGACTTGACCGTCCCCGGGAACGCCTTCATCCAGGTCTTCAGGACCGGGTCCTTGCTGTCCCACTGGTACAGCTTCACGGTGCCGTCGTAGGCGTCGACCGTGGCCTTCACCGAGTTGCGGATGTAGTTGACCTGGTTCTCCTGCGCGACGACCGCGCGCTGGGAGTTGGTCAGCGAGTCCGCCGTGCTGTCCCCGAGCCTGGTGCGCGACGCGTAGGGGTAGCCGTTGGTGGTGGTGTAGGCGTCCACGATCCACTGGACGCGGCCGTCGATCACCGCGGGGTACACGGCTCCGTCGATCGTCAGCCACGGGGCGACCGCTTCGACCCGCTCCTTGGGCGTGCGGTGGTAGAGGATCTTCGAACCCTCGCCGATGGCGCCGGAGTAGAGGATCTGGGGCTCGCTGAAGGCCAGGGCGTACGCGGCGCGGTTGACCGGGTTGCCCAGGCTCACCCCGCTGTCGCCCTTGTAGGTGGTCTCCTTCTCGCCCGTGTCGTCGGCGTAGTCGAGCTCCTTCTGCGGTCCCCCGACGATGGAGTACTGCTTGGTCTCCTCGCCGTAGTAGATCCGCTGCTCGTACGTCCCGAGGTCGCCCTTGGCCGGCAGGCCCGACTCGGTGAAGACGGGCTGGCCGCCCGGAGCGACCTCGGTGCCCTTGGCCGCGACGACCCCGTACCCGTGGGTGTACCGGAAGTGGTCGTTGATCCAGTTGTTCTTCGGGATGCCCGCGAGGTTGAGCTCACGGAGTCCGATGACCGTGTCCTGGCCCTTGTACCGGTCGACCGCCAGCGTGGCCGGGAAACCGTAGTAGCCCTTGTTCTGCTGGAGCTGCTGGAAGGCCGGGGAGACGATGTTCGGGTCGAGGAGGCGGATGCTCGCCGTGGTGTTGGCCTCCTGGCGGAGCGCCTTCTTGTCCGCCTTGGGGTCCGGCAGGCCGGCGTAGTCCGTGACGGACGCGGCGGCGACCCCGTAGGCGTCGCGCGTCGCCTTGATGTTCTTCTCGACGTACGGAGATTCCTTGGCCTGCTCGTTCGGCTGGACCTGGAACTTCTGCACGATCGCCGGGTACAGCCCGCCGATCAGGATCGCCGAGAGCACCATCAGGCCGAAGCCGATGACCGGCAGCTGCCAGGTGCGGCGCCACAGCGTCGCGAAGAAGAGCACCGCGCAGATCGCGGCGATGGCGACGAGGATCGTCTTCGCCGGCAGGTACGCGTTGGCGTCGACGTAGCGCAGGCCGGTCCAGTTGTCCGCCGCCTTGAAGTCGCTGGACTTCACGGCGAGGCCGTACCGGTCGAGCCAGTACGCGACCGCCTTGAGCGTGACGAAGAGGCCGAGCAGCACCGACAGGTGGCCGGTCGCCGCCGCGGTGGCCCGCGCACCGGGGCTCGTGACGCGCAGTCCCCCGTAGAGGTAGTGCACGACGGCCGCGGCGATCACCGAGAGCACGACGGCGGCGAAGCCGAAGCCGAGCAGGAAGCGGTACCAGGGCAGGTCGAAGGTGTAGAAGGACACGTCCAGGTTGAACTGGGGGTCCTTCGTTCCGAAGGGCACCCCGTTCACGTACATCAGCCAGGTCTTCCACTGGCCGGCCGCCGAGGCGCCCGCGATGAGTCCGACGAGGGCGGAGACGCCCAGGAGCAGCCACTTGCGGTACGGCGCGACGCTCATCCGGTAGCGGTCGAGGCTCTGCTGCTCCATCGACATCGCGCTGAGCGGCGGGCGCAGCCGGTGGGCGAGCCAGATGTTCAGCCCGACGGCGCCGGCCATGAGCAGGCCGAAGACCGCGAAGAGGCCGACCTTGGTCCACAGGGTGGTCGTGAAAACGGTGGAGTAATCGACGGAGCGGAACCAGAGCCAGTCCGTCCAGAAGCCCGCGAACATGATGAACGCCATGGCGAGGACGGCCAGGACGCCCAACGTCATCAGAAGAGTCCGGGCGCGCCGGGACGGGCGGCCGACTCTCATCCGTGGCCCGGAGGGGCCTCCGCCTCGGTCCGGCATCTGGAAAGCCAAGGTGCGCACCTCGAAAGTAGCTGTGTGGTAAATGATGCTGAGATTTTTCAAAGCATGGGCCCCCGATCGTAGGGCCCACTCATTCAACTTACTGAGGCTTTAGTCAGTTCCCGGTATCCGTCGGAAAGGAGGCAGGATGTTGCCCATGTCCAACCTTTCGCCGTCCCCCGGCACCCCCATGGCCGCCACCCCGCTGACCCGCGCCGTCCTCGAGATCGACGAGTACGCCTCCACCCTCGGCTGGGACAAGCCCGCCCGGCTCTTCGCCCTGGTCGACACGGCCAGGCTGCGCAAGGAGGCGCCGGGAGTCGCCCGCCAGCTCGGCCTCGACCAGGACGACACGGGCAAGAACCAGCTCACCCCGATCGAGCAGGACGAGGTGCCGGCGGGCACCCCGCTCGACAAGTTCCTGGGCACCATCGCCTGGCCCCCGTCGATCCTCGGCTGCGCGCTGACGGTGGAGCGGCTGATGCTCCCGCCGTCGGCGGAGGCCTCGGTACCGGAGGGGCTGACCGACAAGCAGCTGACCAAGTGGGTCGCCGCGCACCCGGACCGGCAGGAGGTCCGGCTGACCGTGGGCGTCCTGCGCGACGGATCGCGCGAGTCGGCCGTACGGCTGCGGGACAAGGACTCGGCGAACGACGTGCTGACCGGCGCGACCCTGGTGCCGGGGCTCGCCGAGGCGCTCGCCGCCACCTTCCTCGACTGACCCGGCCGACCCGGCCGGCTCAGTCGACCCGGCCGGGCGGTGCGGACGGCGGCGCGGACGGGGTCAGGGCTTGGTGCCGCACTGCGGCAGCCCGGTCGTGTCGCCCTTGCCGATCTTCTCCAGCGCCTTGACCGCGTCGTCGATGGTGGAGACCTTGACCAGCGTCAGCCCGTCGGGCACGTGGGCCGCGGCGGACGCGCAGTTCTCCGCGGGGGTCAGGAAGTACTCGGCGCCCGCCTGGCGGGCGCCGATGGTCTTCATCTGGATGCCGCCGATCGGGCCGACCTTGCCCGCGTCGTCGATGGTGCCGGTGCCGGCGATGAACTTGCCGCCGGTCAGGTCCTGCGGGGTGAGCTTGTCGACGATGCCGAGCGAGAACATCAGACCGGCGCTCGGGCCGCCGACGTCGGCGAGCTTGATGTCGATCGTGAACGGGAAGGTGTGGTCGGTGCCCGCCCGGATGCCGACGACGGCGTGGCCGTCGCCCTCCGCCGTGCCCGCGACGACCGTGACCTTGGTCGTGCCGGTGGGTTCGCGGTGGGCCTTCTCGGCCTCGGCGGCCTCGGCCGCGGGCACGATGGTGAACTCGACCGGCTCGCCGGGCTTGTGCTTGGTGACCAGCTTGGCCACGTCCTCCGGAGCGTTCACGGGGGCGCCGTCCACGGCCTTGACCACGTCACCGGCGTGCAGCTTGCCCTCGGAGGGGCTGGCCTTGACCACGGAGGCGACGATCACGCGGGCCTCGACCGGGATGCCGAGCTGCTTGAGCGCGGCCACCTTGGCGCTCTCCTGCGACTGGCTGAACTCCTCGGCGTTCTCCTGCGTGGATTCCTGGTCCGTCTTGCCGTTCGGGTAGAGGTTCTCGTGCGGCACGACGATGTTGTCGCCGGCCGCCCAGCCGTACACCGCTTCCAGCAGGTTCATGTCGTAGTCCGCGCCCGTGACGCGGACCGTCGTCATGTTCAGGTGCCCGCTGGTCGGGTACGTCTTGCGCCCCGAGATGTTCAGGACCGGCTCGCCGTGCGAGTCCCCCAGCGTGTTCACCGTCGGTCCCGGGCTCATCTCGGAGTACGGGACCTTCATGAACACCCCCGCGCAGAGCAGGGCGAAGAGCATCAGGGTGGAAGCGAGCATCGTCGCAGTGCGGCGTGGCATGGACCGACAGTACGGGACGCCTCTCGCGAGCGGCCTCCGGGGCCGGTCCGTACGGGTCCGGGCGCCCTCAGGCGGTGTCGGAACCGGAGTGTGCGTCCGCCGTCGCCCGGGGCCGTTCGTCCTTGCCCATGGCTTCACGGAACCTCGCGTAGCCCGCGAGCTCGGATATGTCTCCCGCCGTGCGGTCGCGCGCTGCCCAGCTGCCCCATATCGCCGCTCCGACCGCGGCGAACAGCGGAATCAGCAACCACGCCAGTGACGCCATGGGCGTGCCTCCCTACCCCGTAGTACGTGTTGTTGGTGGCTTCAACGCTGGTGCCCGGGAGGGGGTTACGCAAATCGAGGGCGTGTTGCGCGTCCGAACGGGTGCGTCCGTCCTGCTCTCAGCAGGCGCCGACCCACTCCTCCGTGCCGTCGGAGAAGGTCTGGTGCTTCCAGATCGGGACCTCGTGCTTGAGGTCGTCGATCAGCATCCGGCAGGCCTCGAAGGCCTCGCCGCGGTGCGGGCAGGAGACGGCGACGACGACCGCGAGGTCGCCGACGGCCAGGTCGCCGACGCGGTGGACGGCGGCGAGGGCGCGGACCGGGTACTTCGCCACGACGCGCTCGGCGACGCGGCGCATCTCCGCCTCGGCCGAGGGGTGGCAGGAGTAGCCGAGCCGGTCGACGTCCGCACCGCTGTCGTGGTTGCGCACCGTGCCGACGAAGAGCGTCGTACCGCCCGTCGCGTCGTCGCCGACGGCCTGGAAGACCTCGTCGATCGAGAGCGGGGTCTCACGGATCGCGAGCAGCCGGACGGGGTCCGAAGCGGCCTGCTCGCCGGGGTGATCGAAGTGCGGTGCCATGCATCCATCGTGCCCTAGCCGCTGACCCGGCGGAATAGCCGTTTCCCCAGGGCCGCGCCCGCACCCATGGAGCCTCCTACAGGACCCCTCCTACAGGACCCCTCCTACAGGACCCCTCCTACAGGACCCCTCCTACAGGAACCCGCGGATCCGGCGCCGGCCCCCCGGCGGGGGCCGGCCGGTCAGATCCCCCGGCGCCGGCGGGCCGCGCGGATCGCGGCGGCGGCGCCCAGCAGGGCGACCGTCGCACCCGCCGCGCCCGCGGCCGTGGCGTCCTTGCGCCCCAGCCGGCGGCCCGCGACCGTGTGCCGGCCCGCGACCTCCTTGAGGAGCTCCGCCAGCACCTCCTCGTTGGTCCAGCGCGGCCGCCAGCCCGCGGCGTGCAGCCCGCTGACGCTGACCACCCACGGGTGCATCGTGTACGCGAGGTCCCCGGCCGGGGACGGGGTCAGGCCGATCCGGTGCAGCCGGGCCGCGGCGCCCAGGGCGACGGCCGACGGGAGCTCCATGCGGCGGATGCCGCTCAGCTCCTCGACCTCCTCCTGCTCCAGCCAGCCCTCGCAGCCGACCGCCAGCTCGCCCTCGACCTTCTCCAGCGCCGCGTACTCCAGCGCGCTGACCAGGTCCTCCACGTGGCAGAACTGCCAGGTCGGGCGGGATCCGGCGACGACGAGCAGCCGGGGCGACTCGAAGTAGCGGGTCAGCGCGGTGTCGGTGCCGCCGACCAGGACGGCGGGGCGGACCACGGTGACGTTCAGGCCGGGGTGTGCGCGCGGTGCCCGGCGGCCCAGCCGTTCGATCTCCAGCAGGTCGCCGACGCCGGTCGCCTCGGCGGTCGCCCGCAGCTCGGCGTCCTCCGAGAGCGGGATGTCGTTGTCGGGCAGGGCCCCGTAGACCATCGCCGAGGTGCAGAGCACGACCCGGTGCACCGCCGCCGCCGCGGCGGCGGTGAGCACGGTCTGGGTGCCGCGCACGTTGTACGCCGTACGGGCCGCGGGATCCGTCTCCAGGTCCAGGTCCAGCGCCAGGTGCACCACGACGTCCGCGCCGCGCAGCTTCTCGGCGATCGCGGGGTCCCTGACGTCCAGGAGGTGCCACTGCGCGTCCGCGCAGTCCCCGCGCCGCTCGTCGATCGCGACGACCTGCTTGACCTCGTCGGACGCGGCCAGCCTGGTCACCAGGGCCGCGCCGACTCCTGACGCGGCGCCGGTCACGGCGATCACGGGACCTCGGCGCTGGGAGCCGGCCGGGTTACGCGGCTGGCGAACGCCCTGGGCGTCATCGCCGTGCTCAGGGCGGTTTTCCGAGCTGTCCTTGTCCAAAGCGTGCGGATCCGGGGAACTCACCAGGCGTCTCCAGCGGTTGTCTTCAGTAGGGGCGCGCCGTGACGCGTACCTACCAGGTGATGTCCATCCTGCCGCAGCCCAGGAGTCGGCGGAGCACCGAGCCCGGAAGCGGGTCTGGTGTCTACGCTGGGTGGAGTTGTCGAACCGTTGCCCGCCGGCTGCCGCCGGCGGCCCTACGAGCCGAGGAAACCCGTGAGCGACACCCCATTCGGATTCGGCCTTCCGCCGGAGGAGCCGGACAACGGCGACGAGGGCAAGAAGAAGGGCAATGAGGGCGGTCAGAGCGGCCCGAATCCGTTCGGGTTCGGCGCGGGCCTGCCCGGGGGACTTCCCGGAGGCGCGGGCGGCACGGGCGGAGCCGACAATCCGTTCGCCGCGATGTTCGGCTCGATGAACCCGAACGACCTCGGCGCCGCCTTCCAGCAGCTCGGCCAGATGCTGAGCTACGAGGGCGGGCCGGTCAACTGGGACATGGCCAAGGACATCGCCCGCCAGACCGTCGCCCAGGGCACCGCGGACGGGGTGAAGGACGCCAGCGTCGGCCTCGCCGAGAAGTCCGCGGTCCAGGAGGCCATGCGGCTGGCCGACCACTGGCTCGACGGCGTGACCTCGCTGCCGTCCGGCGCCGCGACGGCCGTCGCGTGGAGCCGTGCCGAGTGGGTCGAAGCCACCCTCCCGGTGTGGAAGGAGCTCGTGGACCCGGTCGCCGAGCGCGTCGGCGCGGCCATGGGCGGCGTCCTGCCCGAGGAGATGCAGGCCATGGCGGGCCCGCTGCTCGGCATGATGCGCTCCATGGGCGGAGCCATGTTCGGCCAGCAGATCGGCCAGGCCGTGGGCACGCTCGCGGGCGAGGTCGTCGGTTCGACCGACATCGGCCTGCCGCTGGGCCCGGTCGGCAAGGCCGCGCTGCTGCCCCTGAACATCGAGGGCTTCGGCAAGGACCTGGGCGTCTCCCCGGACGAGGTCCGGCTCTACCTCGCGCTGCGCGAGGCCGCCCACGCGCGTCTCTTCGCACACGTGCCGTGGCTGCGTTCGCACCTCTTCGGCGCGGTCGAGGGCTACGCGCGGGGCATCAAGGTCGACACCTCGAAGCTGGAGGAAGTGGTCGGCCAGCTCGACCCCTCGAACCCGGAGCAGCTGCAGGAAGCCCTCCAGGGCGGCATGTTCCAGCCGCAGGACACGCCGGAGCAGAAGGCCGCGCTGGCCCGCCTGGAGACGGCGCTCGCGCTGGTCGAGGGCTGGGTGGACGCGGTCGTGCACGAGGCGGCCTCCCCCCGGCTGACCTCGGCGGACGCCATGCGCGAGACCATGCGCCGCCGGCGCGCCTCGGGCGGTCCGGCGGAGCAGACCTTCGCGACCCTGATCGGGCTGGAGCTGCGGCCGCGCCGGCTGCGCGACGCGGCCCGGCTGTGGGCCTCGCTCACCGACGCGCGCGGCGTGGACGGGCGCGACGGGCTGTGGGAGCACCCGGACATGCTGCCGACGGCCTCCGACCTGGACGACCCGGACGGCTTCGTGCACCACGAGCAGCCGGACTTCTCCGAGATCGACAAGATGCTCGGTGAGGCCGCCGCCCAGAGGCGTGAGCAGGACGGCCGCGAGCAGGACGGCGACGACAAGAAGTGACCCTGTACGAGGACGCCGTCCACACGCTGAAGGAATACGCCGCCGACGGGGACCAGGCCGGGCTGCGCGAGGTCTATCTGGAGCACCTGGCCGCCCACCCGGACGGGGTCTACAAGCCCTGCGGGGCCGGGCACGTCACGGGCAGCGCGCTCGTGGTCGACCCCGTGCGGGGGCGCGTCCTGCTGACCCTGCACAAGAAGCTCGGCATGTGGCTCCAGATGGGCGGGCACTGCGAGCCCGGCGACACCACGCTCGCCGGGGCCGCGCTGCGCGAGGCCGTCGAGGAGTCGGGCATCGCGGACGGGCTGGAGCTGCTGCCGGGCGGGCCCGTGCGGCTGGACCGGCATCCCATCCCGGCGCCGTGCAACTGGCACCTGGACGTGCAGTACGCGGCGCTGGCGCCCGCCGGGGCGGTCGAAGCGATCAGCGACGAGTCGCTGGACCTGCGCTGGTTCGCGTACGAGGAGGTGGCGGCGGTGGCCGACGCCTCCGTCGTGCGGCTGGTGGAGGCGACCCGGGCGAGGCTCTGAGCCCCGGGACGGGACACGCGCGAGGGGCGGCTCCGCTGGTGCGGGGCCGCCCCTCCTGCGTCGCGGGCCGTCGCGTGCGCCCGTGCCGGATCAGTTCCAGGCGTTGTTCTGGTTCTGCGCGTGGGCGCCCTGCTGGCCCACGCCGAACTGCGCGGCCGCGCCCTGGCCGATCTGGGCGTTCTGCGGCGGGAGCACCTCGCTGGGCTGGACCAGCGCGAAGCCGGTGCCGAGGAAGCTGAGCTCCCAGCCCTCGCCGGTGTTGCCGCGCCGCCGCCACACGCCGGTGGAGTGCGTCTGGGCCTGCATCTGCACGCGCAGCGAGGTGGACCAGGCGACGATGGCGTCCGCGTCGGCGTTGACGTACTTGTCGGGCGTGACCTGCATCATCAGCGGCTGCCCGGAGGTCATCAGCGCGACCTTGCCGCGGCCGGTGATGTTGAGCTGGTACTTGCCGGAGCCGGAGATCCCGTACTGGCTGTCGACCGCGATGACCTCGGTGTGCAGGGTCGAGTCGAGGGCCAGCACGTAGCTGCTGTCGACGGTGAGCCCCTCCTGGTCCACGTCCAGGACGTGGACGTACTGCGCCAGGTTGGCCAGGTAGACCGTCCCCTGGCCGGAGCAGCGCATCAGGTCCAGGCCCTCGCCGGTGCGGCGGCGGGCGCCCCGCTGGGTGGTGCTCTGGTACTCGCCGTCGAAGTCGACGATCCCCTGGTAGGCGACCATGGCGCCCTTGCGGGCGAGCACGTCGTCGGAGCCGCTCAGCGAGACCCGCAGCAGCTGCGGGTTCTGGACGGCGTACCGCTCCTGGGACTGCGCCTCGGCGTGGGCGAAGAGTGAACTCTGCATGATGTGCCTTCTCCCCCTCAGCCCCGGGCCCGGAGCCGGTCGGTGCTGTCCTCGCTGGGCTGGACGACCACGATGCCCTGGCCGGAGAAGGCCATCTGGTAGGCCTCCCCGCTGCCCCGGCCGATCATCGACGAGGCCTTGAAACTGCGCTTCCCCTTGACCTTGAGGTTCGGGGACCAGGCGACGAGCGCGTCGGGGTCGACGTACGTCTCGTCGTCGCCGCGGCCGCAGTCGACCACGATCGGCGTGCCCCGGGAGGTGATCGCGACCCAGCCGGTGCCGGAGACCGACACGTTGAACAGGCCCTGGCCGGCGAACTTGGCCATCCCCTTGACCCGCTCCACGCCCCACTGGAGGTGGGCGTCGAAGGCGAGGAGGTTGGTGCCGTTGACGGAGAGGGAGTCGTTGTTGAGGTTGACGACGACGACGTCCGCGCCGTAGTCGGCGAGGTAGAGCAGGCCGTCGCCCGTGCACTTCATCAGCGGGGCGCCCTCGCCGGTGAGCCACTGCGAGGCCATCTGGCGCACGGCCGGCGGGTTGGGCTCGTACTGGACGAAGCCCTCGTAGGCGACCATCGACCCGGTGCGCGCGAAGAGGTCCTGGCCGCTCTGCATGGCGACCTTGAGCATGGCCCGGCCGTGGTTTTCCATGCGGGCCGTGACGGGGGTCGGGGCGTAGCCCGCGAGCTGCTGGTTCATAGCGTTCATGGCATTCATGTGGGGCTCCCTCAGACCTCGTACGGCTGGACGACGATGAAGTTGCCGGGAGCGCCGCGGAACTGGAGGTTCACGGTCTCCCCGCTGTGGCCGGGGTAGGCGTTGCGCCGGAGCCTGACCTGGCTGGAAATGATCACCTGGGCGGCGGAGGACCACGCGACGATGGCGTTGCTGTCGGCGAAGGTGGTCGGGGTGACCGGCAGGACGACGGGGACGCCGTGGGTCTTGACGATGACCGTGCCGGAGCCCTGGAACTGCATGGTGAACAGCGCGCCGCCCGGGATGCCGTGGCCCTCGATGCGGCGCACCTCGTGCTGGAGCGACTCGTCGAAGGCGAGGACGCTCTCGGCGGAGACGCAGATGCCGTCGCCCTGGAGCTCGATGGCGTGCAGGTGGGCGCCGGCCTCCGCGAGGAAGACCTGGCCGCGGCCGGTGCAGCGCATGAGCTGCATCTCCTGGCCGGTGGCGTTGCCGACGATGCGGCCGGCGAAGCCCGCGCCCTTGTAGCTGAAGTCGACCTTGCCCTGGTAGAGCACCATGCTGCCCTGGCGGGCGAGGACGCCCTGGCCGCCCATCGACAGGTCGACGCGCATGAGCTGCTGGTTCTGCGGGGTCCAGCGGGCGCCCGTGGGGGCTTCCTTGTACGGCTGGAGGGCGGCGGCGAGTCCGGCGCCGGCGGCGGGCACCGCGTGCCCGGGCTGTCCGTAGCCGGGGGGCGGGGGCTGCTGGCCGTACGGGGGCGGCTGCTGGCCGGGGAACTGGCCCGGCGCCTGGGGAACCTGCCCGTACGAGGGCTGCGGCGGCTGTCCGTACGGCGCGGGGGCCGGGGCGGGCGGCGGGACCTGGGCGGCGTAGGACTGGGCCTGGTGCTGCTGCGGCTGGCCGTAGGGCGCGGGGGCCGGCGGGGCCAGGGGGGTGCCCATCGGCGCGGCCATGGTGGGGGCCGCGTGGACGGGCTGCTGGTACGGCGCGGGGGCCGGGACCTGGGCCGGAGCTCCGAAGGAGGGCGCCGGGGCGGCCGGGGGCGGTGTCTGCGCGGGGGCGCCGAACGCGGGCGCGGGCGCGGCGGCCTGCGGCGGCGGGGCGAAGCCGGGCGCGGCGGCCGGAGCCTGGGGCTGCGGCTGCTCCTCCTCGGCGACCTCGCCGCCGAAGTTCTCGAGCAGCGCGGCGAGCCCGCCGTCGAAGCCCTGGCCGACGGCGGCGAAGCGCCAGACGTCCTTGAGGTAGAAGTCGCCGATCATCAGCGCGCGCTCGGTGGTGAACTCCGAGCCCGTGAAGGCGTACCGGACGACCTCCTCGCCACCCGCCACGACGCGGATGTAGCCCGGTCCGATCTGCGACATCTGCCCGGCACCGTCGATCGACGCGGCGAAGGACAGCTTGTGGATGCCGGCCGGAACGCGGTCCAGGGTCACCCTGAAGGACTCCGAGTCGCCGGACTGCGCGCCGAGCTGCTGAATGGACTCTTCCGGCGACTTCGGCTGGTTGAAGAAGACGAAGTAGCGATCGTCCGAGAGCTGTTCGTTCGCGTCGAGGCCGAAGCAGCTGATGTCGATGGCGAGCCCGGGCCCGGCGATGTGGACACCCACATAGAGGTCCGTGCCGGCCGTCAGATCGCTGATCTTGGCTTTGTGACCGCGTTGGAATTCCCTGGTCATACCTAAGACCGTCCCCCATCCCGACTGTGAATGCGTGGCGCTCAGGCTAACGGCATCCCCGGACATCCGGCCAAGTCGGTACCGAGCCGGTACATATCACGAGGTGTGACATGAGGGGCGAGCGCGGACTATTCGTCGCGGGCGGCCGGGACTTTCGGGAGGCGCTCGGCGGCGACGACTCCTTCGAGGTACCCGCGGGCGCGCTCGGTGCGCGGGTACGCCTCCAGCAATTCCCAGAAGTCCGGTCCGTGGCCGGGCACGAGCAGGTGCGCCAGCTCGTGCAGCAGGACGTAGTCGACGACGTACTCGGGCATCCCCTGGAGGCGGTGGGAGAGCCGGATGCTGCCTTCGGCCGGGGTGCAGGAGCCCCAGCGGGTGTTCTGGTTGGTGACCCAGCGGACCGAGCGGGGGCGGGCGCGGGCGCCGAAGTACTGCTCGGACAAACGTTCCGCCCGCTCGGTGAGTTCCGTGTCCCCGAGGGTGCGCTTGCTCTCCTGGGCCGCCAGCTTGTCGAGCATGACGCCCACCCAGCGCTTCTCCTCGGCCTCGGACATCCGGGCAGGGATGAGGACGACCGTACGATCACCCTCGCGGTAGGCGGATACGGTCCTGCGGCGGCGTGCGCTCCGGCGGACTTCGACGGCGCGCTGTGCTGGATCGGCGGACACGCCACGACGGTACCCGCTCGCCACGGCGGAAGTCCCGCCCTCCGGGGCTCGGACGCGAGCGATTCACCGTCGCCCCACAAGAACCTTGATTATCCAGCTCATATGCCCAATACCCCTTGCCTGTGGACAAATTTCCACGCGTCGCCCGACGGCCGGGCAATCTTGCGGAAAGCACCGCACACGAGGGCGGACCGCGGAGGGCGGGCAGCCGGACGAGCGAGGGGGACCACGATGTATCCGAAGGTGAAGACGGCGCTGGCGCGGGCCTGGCGGGATCTGCAGACGGTGCAGTTCGGGGTGACGCCCGCCCACGCGGTGGTGCTCGGCCCGGTGGACACGGCGACGGCCTCGCTCCTCGACCTGATCGACGGGACCCGGGGGATGGAGCTGCTGCGCGCGCGGGGCAAGGTGATCGGCCTGCCGGACGGCCGGGTCGACGAGGTGGTGCGGCGCCTCGCCTCGGCCGGACTGCTCGACGACGCCACGGCCGGCGGCCCCCGGGCGCAGGCCGTGCGGTCGCGGCCGGAGACCCTGACGCGGCTCGGTCCGGACCTGGGATCACTGTCCCTGGTCCACCCCGAGCCGGGCGGGGACGCACGGGCCGTCGCCGCGCGCCGGGGGATACGGATCCAGGTGCGCGGGAGCGGCCGGGTCGGCGGGGTGATCGCCTCGGTCCTGGCGGGAGCGGGCATCGGCCGGGTCGAGGTGCTCGACGGCGGGCGCGCGGAGCCGGCGGACGTGGCCCCGGGCGGGCTCGGTCCCGGCGGCGTGGGCCGGCTGCGCGCCGAGGCCGCGCGGGCGGCGGTCCGTGCGGCGGCCCCGGGGCGCGGACCGCGGGCCGCGGAGAGCGAGGGGGCCGAGCCGGGGCTGGCCCTGGTGGTGGTCGCGCCCCGGGACGGACTGCAGGCCTGGGCCCCGGATCCGCAGGCCTCGGCCGACTGGGTCGCCACCGGCACCCCCCACCTGTACGCGGGAGTGCTGGAGGGAACCGGGCTGGTGGGTCCCCTGGTGCTGCCCGGGGCCACCGCGTGCGCGGGGTGCATGGAGCGCGACCGGGTGGACCGGGATCCGGCCTGGCCGCGCATGCTGGTCCAGTGGCGCGCGGTCCACCGCCGCCGTGCTGGCGGCGCCTGCGATCTGGGCCTGTCGACGGCCGTGGCCGGCCTGGCCGCGGCCCACGCCCTGTCCTTCCTCGACGGCGGACTCCCCGCCTCCACCGCCACCCGCTGGGAGGCCGCTCTTCCCGCTCTCCACTGGCACCCCACCGCGGTCCTGCCGCACCCCGAGTGCCCGTGTGGTGCGAGCGGAGACCGTGACTCCGTCGGAGTGCGGTCGGCAGTGGGATCGGGCTCCGGGACCCGGAGCGGGCCATGACAGGATTGCCGTGGCCGAGGCGCCGTCCGAGAGCTCGTCGGGGGCTCCCCCGAACCGCCGCTTGCGGCTCAGCTGTCTGGGAATTGGAGGGGCGAATGTCTGATCTTCCCCGGAAGGCGGTCACCCGTACCGTCAAGCTGGCCGCGCTGCCACTGGGCATGGCGGGCCGGGCCACGTGGGGGCTCGGCAAGCGGATCGGCGGCAAGTCCGCGGAGATCGTGGCGCGCGAGCTCCAGCAGCGCACCGCCGAGCAGCTGTTCCGCGTCCTGGGAGAGCTGAAGGGCGGCGCCATGAAGTTCGGGCAGGCGCTCTCGGTCTTCGAGTCGGCCCTGCCCGAGGAGGTCGCCGGTCCCTACCGGGCGGCACTGACGAAGCTTCAGGAAGCCGCGCCGCCCCTGCCCACGGCGACCGTGCACCAGGTGCTGGCGGAGCGGCTCGGCCCGGACTGGCGGGACCTGTTCGAGGAGTTCGAGGACAAGCCGGCCGCGGCCGCCTCGATCGGGCAGGTGCACCGGGCCGTGTGGCACGACGGCCGCGCGGTGGCGGTGAAGGTCCAGTACCCGGGAGCCGGCGAGGCGTTGCTGTCGGACCTCAAGCAACTGGGCCGGTTCGCCGGGCTGTTGGGACCGCTGATCCCGGGCATAGAGATCAAGCCCCTGATCAAGGAGTTGCGCGACCGGGTCGCGGAGGAACTGGACTACGAGCTGGAGGCCGAGGCGCAGCGGACGCACGCCGACGCCTTCGCGGGCGACGAGGACGTGGTCGTGCCCGACGTCGTCCACCAGGGCGACCAGGTGCTGGTGACCGAGTGGATGGAAGGGACCCCGCTGTCGGAGGTGATCGCCGACGGCACCGAGGAGGAGCGCGACCGCGCCGGACAGCTGCTGGCCCGGTTCCTCTTCTCCGGTCCCGCCCGTACCGGGCTGCTCCACGCGGATCCGCATCCGGGCAACTTCCGGCTGATATGCGGGGCGGACGGCCGGATGCGGCTGGGCGTACTGGACTTCGGGACGGTCGACCGGCTGCCCGGGGGCTGGCCCAAGCCCATCGGCAGGTCGCTGCGGATGACCCTCGACGGTGACGCCGAAGGGGTCTACGGGCACCTGCGCGCCGAGGGCTTCGTCAGGGATTCCATAGAGCTGGATCCCGATGCGGTGCTCGACTACCTGATGCCCATCATCGAGCCCGCCGAGGCCGAGGAGTTCACCTTCACCCGGCCCTGGCTGCGCGGCCAGGCGGCGCGGATCGCCGATCCCCGCTCCCCCGCGCACCAGTTGGGGCGCCAGATCAACCTGCCGCCCTCGTACCTGCTGATCCACCGGGTGACGCTGAGCACGATCGGCGTCCTGTGCCAGCTCGGCGCGACGGTCCGGCTCCGCGAGGAACTGGAGTCCTGGCTCCCGGGGTTCCTGCCGGACGGGGACTGACTCCGGGCGCTGCCGTGCGACCGGCCGGGAGCCTCCCGCTTTCGGCGCGGGTCACCACCAGGCGGAGTCGAGGCGGCCTTCGATGGCGCGGAGATTGGCCCGCGCGCAGTCGACGCAGAAGTACTGCCTGGTCCCGTTCTCCACGGAACAGGTCCAGGTGGGCGGGGCGCCGTCCGGGGACTGGGCGCCGCAGCGCGCGCAGACGACGGGCGGCACCTCGGGTCCCGGCGGGGCCGGGGGGGAAGTCGGCTGGTCCACCTCCAGACGATATCCCCGCGAGGGGTGGACGGCCCTTCGCAACGCACCGGGGGGGCGCGGGCGGGGGGGGCGGGGCCCCCCGGCGGGGCGGGGCGGCGGGGTGGGGCCGGCGCGGGGCGGGGTGGTTGTGGAGGTGGGGGCGTGGCCCCCCCGGCC
>NZ_JBSGWY010000035.1:49760-78861 GCF_053609145.1 Streptomyces sp. NPDC054961
GGGGGGGTGTCTGCGCGCCTGACACCCACCCACCGAGTCCCCGGGGGGTGGGCGGCCCTACACCCCCCCCCGGGGGGGGCGCGCGCGCGCCGCCCCCCCCCCCCCCCCGGGCGTCTCGGGCCGGAGTCGTGCTCCGGGCCGTGTCGGTGCTCTTAGTGCATGACGGCCATGGCCAGCGCGCGGCGGGCGCGCAGCGAGACGCGCTCGGCGCGCCGCTGCATGCGGCGGGCGGCGACCACGCGCAGGGCGCGACGTTCGACGTCGACCTCACGCATACGGTCGGCCATATGGGCACGGGCCATGGCTTCTGGGATGAGTTGCATTTCGCGGGTCCTGTTCTGACGCGAGGTGATCGCGCCGGCGGTGATGAAGTCTGCGGTGGCGGAGCCGTGCGGCTGCTCGCTGGTGGTGGCGTGCGGGGACATGAGGGCCTGCTTCAGGGGGTCGCGCGTGACGGGGCGGTCGATGGTTCCGTTGGCGGTCATGCCGCGACAACCGGGTTCTTGCGCGGACGGCCACGGGGGCGCTTGCGCGCTACCACGACGCCCTGGACGAAGAGCTCGCCACCCCAGACACCCCAGGGCTCGCGGCGCTCGAGCGCACCGGCGAGGCAGGCCTCGACCAGCGGGCAGGTGCCGCAGAGGGACTTCGCGTACTCGACGTCCGCCGGGGACTCGGCGAAGAAGACCTCGGGGTCGTAGGTACGGCAGGCAACGGGTACGCCGAGGTTCTCGATGGCGTCATCGAGCGCGGTCAGCGCGGTGAGGGGAGTCAAGGTGGAGTCCTCCGGGACTGCGGGCGGGGAGAGGGTCTGGGTCTGGGTTACCGACGGGGCGTGCGCTTCGAGTTGCACGGTGGTTTCTTCCTCGTCTTTGTCGTCTAGTCGTTCCGGCCGGTCGGCCGGGGGCGGCTGGGTCACCTCGTCACACCGACTGGACTTGCCAGTCCCGAGGCCCCTTCGCTCCGTCGTCCCTGTTCGGGGACAAACAGAAGGGCCGCGGATCCCGGGTGGGGTTCCGCGGCCCTGAAGGCGCCGGCCTGATCATGCGATCAGGCTGGATCACTCCAGGGTTCGAGCCCGCGGAAGGCCCACTTCAGGTGGTGCTGCTGCTTCGTCTGCTTCGTCTGCTTCATCTGGGATCCGGCACCGGCTGCGGCCGCGAATCCATAGGCGCCATGCGCCTGGGCTTCTGCTGCCATTACTGCCACCGGTGCCTTGGCCGGTCGCTCATTGCGCTCGCTGACCAGCAGCGCGACGGGCGCGATGGCGGCCAGGACAGGGCTGTCGGCGCGCATGGCGGACAGACCGGTACCCGTGAGCGGAAGGAGCGTGGAGGAACCGAGCGTGCAGGAAGCGGCGACCGAGCGATCGGTCATTTCGGTGGTGGTGATGAAGCTGGTCACTGGTCTCGCCTCCTCTCGGCGTCTCGGGGACTTCGGCCCGGAGGCCTGGTCCCATGCGTATTCGGATAAGTACAGCACGGATCCGGGGCTTCGGAGAAGCCCACCGTTTCCGTTGCTAAGAACCTATGGGGCTTCGCTGGGCATGTGCAAACTATTTTTCCGACGAGTTTCTACGCGTCGTCAGGATCTTCCGTCCCCGGGTCCTCACCTGCGCAGATGGCCAGCACGTCGGCTCCGTACCGCTCGAGCTTGCGGCCGCCCACTCCGGAGATCATCGAGAGCGTTCCCTCCTCCGAGGGCGCGGCCTCCGCGATGGCCATCAGCGTCTTGTCGGTGAAGACGCAGTAGGCGGGCATGCCCTGCTCCTTCGCCTGGACGGCGCGCCAGTCGCGCAGCCGCTCGTAGAGCCCTTCGTCCATGTCCGACGGGCAGTCCTCGCAGCGCATCAGCTTGAGCTCGCCGGCCTCGGTCAGGGTCTTCCCGCAGACCCGGCACAGGGCCGGCCCGCGGCGGCCGCGTTTGCGGGCCCCCCGCTCGGCCGCGCCGCCCATGGGGCTCCCCGGGGCCGCGGAGCCCGGCCGCAGGCCGTTCAGGAAGCGGCTGGGGCGTCGGGAGCCCCGGCCGCCCGGAGCGCGGGAGAGCGCCCAGGAGAGCGTCAGGTGGTGCCGGGCCCGGGTGACGCCGACGTAGAGCAGCCGGCGCTCCTCCTCGACCTGCTCGTCGGTCTTGGCGTAGGTGATCGGCAGCATGCCGTCGGTCAGGCCGACGAGGAACACCGCGTCCCATTCCAGGCCCTTCGCGGCGTGCAGCGAGGCCAGGGTGACGCCCTGGACGGTCGGGGCGTGCTGGGCGGCCTTGCGCTCCTCCAGCTCGATCGTCAGGTCGGCCAGGGTGGCGCCCGGCCGGGCGCGGGCGAAGTCCTCGGCGAGCCGGACCAGCGCGGCCAGGGATTCCCACTGGTCGCGGACGGCTCCGGAGCCCACGGGCGGCTCGGCGGTCCAGCCGGTGGAGCTGAGGACGGCCCGGACCTGGGAGCCGAGCTCGACGACGTCGTCGAGCAGCGGGTCGTTGCCGCCGGAGCGGGCGGCTCCGCGCAGCGCCATGATCGCCTTCTGCACCTCGGCGCGCTCGAAGAAGCGCTCGGCCCCGCGCAGCTGGTACGGGACTCCCGCGTCGGCGAGGGCCTGCTCGTAGACCTCGGACTGGGCGTTGATGCGGAAGAGGACGGCGATCTCGCCCGCCGGGACGCCCGCCGCGATCAGGTCCCGGATCCGGCGGGCGGTGCCCTCGGCCTCGGCGGGCTCGTCCGGGTACTCCGCGTAGACCGGGTCGGGGCCGGCCTCGCGCTGGGAGACCAGCTCCAGGCGGTGTTCGGCTGCGCGGCCCCTGGCCTGGTTCAGCAGGCCGTTGGCGAGGTGGACCACCTGGGGGGTGGAGCGGTAGTCGCGGACCAGCTTGACCAGGGTGGCCTGCGGGTACTTGGTGCGGAAGTTCAGCAGGTGGTCGGGGGTGGCCCCGGTGAAGGAGTAGATCGTCTGGCTGGCGTCGCCGACCACGCAGAGGCTGTCGCGGTCGCCGAGCCAGAGGTCGAGCAGCCGCTGCTGGAGCGGGCTGACGTCCTGGTACTCGTCGACCACGAAGTGCTGGTACTGACTGCGGATCTGCTCGGCGATGTCGTGACGGTCCTGGAGGATGCCGACGGTGAGGAGCAGCACGTCCTCGAAGTCGATCATGCCGCGGTCGCGCTTGAGCTGCTCGTACGTCCCGTAGATCTGGGCGATCTCCGCCAGGTCCCGGGGGGCTTCGCGGCCGGACTTGACGGCGGCCGCGGGATAGTCGGCGGGGACGGTCTGGGTGACCTTCGCCCACTCGATCTCGCCGGTCACGTCGCGCAGCTCGCCCCGGTCCAGGCGGATGCGGCAGCGCGCGCCCGCCTCGGCCACGAACTGGATCTTGCGCTCCAGCAGCCTGGGCACGTCTCCCCCGACCGCCTTGGGCCAGAAGTACTGGAGCTGGCGCAGGGCGGCGGAGTGGAAGGTGCGCGCCTGCACCCCGCCGGCGCCCAGCTGGCGCAGGCGGCCGCGCATCTCGCCGGCGGCGCGGTTGGTGAAGGTGACGGCCAGCACGCTCGCCGGCATCAGCTGGCCGGACCGGACTCCGTAGGCGATGCGGTGGGTGATCGCCCGGGTCTTGCCCGTACCGGCGCCCGCCAGCACGCACACCGGCCCGCGCAGGGTCGTCGCGACCTCGCGCTGCTCCGGGTCCAGGCCCAGGAGCACCGCGTCGGCCGTGTCGGCGCCGGCCGGGAAGGATGAGGAGTGCGTTGCTGCTGTCACCCCGCCATGCTGCCAGGTCTCGCGAGGCGGACGGGAAACTTGTCCACAGGCTGCCCCTGTCCGTCGTACTTGTCACACCGCCCGGACGGGAATGGCCGGGCGGTCCCGTACGTTCGAGTACTCGGACCACCGAGCCATCACGAAGGAGCGCGCAGCATGCAGGACACCGGCACCGTCACGATGTACAGCACGACCTGGTGCGGCTACTGCCGCCGGCTGAAGAGCCAGCTGGACCGCGAGGGCATCGCGTACAACGAGATCAACATCGAGCTCGACCCGGCGTCCGCGGCGTTCGTGGAGAAGGCCAACGGCGGCAACCAGACGGTGCCCACCGTCCTCGTGACGTCCGCCGCCGGCAGCGAGTCGGTCATGACGAACCCGAGCCTGGCCCAGGTGAAGCAGGCCCTCGCCGTCTGATCCGCACCCGCGCGCGGAGCGACCCCCGCCCCGGCGGGGGTCTTCCGCGTTCCGGGGTCCTACGGCGCCGTCGGGCGCGGCAGGGGCTTGCCGTACCAGAGCTCGACCAGGCGGGCCGCGATGGAGATGCCGGCCGGCGGGAGGACCTCGCCCGCCTCGATCGCCTCGCGCAGATCGTCGCGCGAGAACCAGCGGGCCTCCTGGATCTCCTCCCCGTCGACCGTGATGTCGGAGGTCACGGCGCGCGCCGTGAAGCCCAGCATCAGGCTGTACGGGAACGGCCAGGGCTGGCTGGCCACGTAGTCGACCTCGCCGACCCGGATGCCCGCCTCCTCCCACACCTCGCGGATCACGGACTGCTCGATCGACTCACCCGGCTCGACGAACCCGGCGAGGGTGGAGAAGCGGCCTTCCGGCCAGTGCACCTGGCGGCCCAGCAGCGCG
Source organism: Streptomyces sp. NPDC054961 (assembly GCF_053609145.1). Taxonomy (NCBI): domain Bacteria; kingdom Bacillati; phylum Actinomycetota; class Actinomycetes; order Kitasatosporales; family Streptomycetaceae; genus Streptomyces; species Streptomyces sp. NPDC054961. Next base: position 54,362 of record NZ_JBSGWY010000035.1, read on the forward strand.
CGGTCCTGGTCGTCCGTGACCAGCATGATCACGGCCGGGTCGGTGCGCGGGTAGTGCTCGGCGCCGCAGCCGGGGCAGCGGCGGATGTGCCCGGCGGCCGCGACCACCGTGCGCTCGCCGCAGCGGGAGCAGAAGCGGTGCATGCGCTGCCAGTTCTCCAGCGCCACCGCGTGCACCATCAGCCCGGCGTCGCGCGCGGACAGCAGCAGGCCGGCCTCGCGCAGGCCGGCCGGGCGGGCCGACTGGTCCATGCGGCCGGGCAGCGAGTCCTTCTGCAGCGCGAAGTACCGTACGCCGTCCTCGTCGGTGCCCAGGAAGTACCGGTGGGTCTCGGTGACCGGGGCCTCGAAGGCCGGGGTCATGACGATGGCGGTGGCGCCGTCGGGGGTGTCGTCGACCAGGACCTGGCCGCCGGAGACGACGAAGACGCGGGTCGTCGGGTGGCTCCAGGCGGCGGCGAGCCACGCCTCGTCGAGGCGGTGGTGGGCCGCGCGGTCGATTCCGCTGGGCGCGGCGAGCGAGATCGGGCGTTCGGGCTCGGTACGGGTGCTCACAGGTACTTCCAACTCCCCCGGTGGTGGGACACAGGCAGGCTCAGCAGGACGGGTGTGCGGTGGGACGGGGCGGGATCAGGCGGCTCCGGCCGGCTTCCAGTGGGCGGCCAGGTCGGCCCAGAGGTAGGCCGTCGTCTCGACGCCCTTCAGGAGCAGGTCGAGCTCGACCTTCTCGTTCGGCGCGTGCCAGCCGTCGGAGGGCACGGAGATGCCGAGGAACAGGACGGGCGCGTCCAGCACGTCCTGGAGGTCGGCCGCCGGCCCGGAGCCGCCCTCGCGGGTGAAGCGGACCTTCTGGCCGAAGGCCCGCCCCATGGCCCGCACGACCGACTGCAGCGCCGGGTGGTCCAGTGGGGTCAGGCACGGCCGGGTGGGGGCGCCGAAGGTGATGGCGTGCCGGATCCCGGCCGGGATCCGCTCCGCGACCCAGTCCCTGACGGCCGCCTCGACCTCGTACGGGTCCTGCCCGGAGACCAGGCGGAACGAGAGCTTCAGGTGCGCGGAGGCGGGCACGATGGTCTTGCCGCCGGGGCCCTGGTAGCCGCCGCCGATGCCGTTGACCTCGGCCGTCGGGCGGGCCCAGACGCGCTCCAGCGTGGAGTACCCGGCCTCGCCCGAGGCCGCGTGCGACTTGGCCGTGCGCAGCCACTCGCCCTCGTCGAACGGCAGCTCGGCGATCAGCGCGCGCTCCGCGTCCGTGAGCTCGGCGATGCCGTCGTAGAAGCCGGGGATCGTGACCCGCTCGCGGTCGTCGTGCAGGGCCGCGACGAGGCGGGCGGCGACGGTCGCCGGATTCGGCACGGCGCCGCCGAAGGCGCCCGAGTGGATGTCCTGGTCGGGGCCGTGCAGATCGATCTCGCAGTCGGCCACGCCGCGCATGCCCGTGCAGACGGTGGGGGTGGTCTCGGACCACATGCCGGTGTCGGAGACGATCACGACGTCGGCGGCGAGGCGCCGCGCCTCGCGCTCGACCAGCGCGCGGAAGTGCGGCGAACCGGACTCCTCCTCGCCCTCGATGATCAGCTTGAGGTGCACGGCGGGGGCGGACGCGCCGGTCGCGGCGAGGTGGGCGCGGACGCCGAGGGTGTGGAAGAACACCTGCCCCTTGTCGTCGGCGGCGCCGCGTCCGTACATCCGGCCGTCCTTGACCACCGGATCGAACGGGTCGGTGTGCCAGCCGTCGGCGAGCGCGGCGGGCTGCACGTCGTGGTGCCCGTAGACGAGCACGGTGGGGGCGGCGGGATCCTCGCTCGGCCACTCGGCGAAGACGGCGGGCGCGCCGTCCGTCCGCCACACCTCGGCGACCGGGAAACCGGTCTCCTTCAGCTTCGCCGCCAGCCAGTCGGCGCTGCGCCGCACGTCGTCGGCGTGCTCGGGCTGGGCCGAGACGGACGGGATGCGCAGCCACTCGGCGAGGTCGTCGAGGAAGGCCGCGCGGTGGGCGCCGATGTACGTGCGGACGACGCTGTCCGCCGGGGTGTCGCTCATGGCCACGAGCCTAGCCTTCCCTTCGGCGGTCACTTCGCGTGTCCGTTTTGCCTTGGAGGATCTGCTCAAGGCGGGCCCGGTCGGGGAGGTTCCGCGGGCGGATGACCCGGCCGCTGCGGACGTGGAGGAAGGCGGCGCTGACGTCGGCGAGGGGGGTGCCGGTGGCCTCCGCCCAGGCCAGGCGGTAGACGGCGAGCTGGAGGGGGTCGGCCTCGGTGGTCCGGCCGGTCTTCCAGTCGACGATCTCGAACGTGCCGGCGTCGGCGTCGCGGTAGACGGCGTCGATCCGGCCGCGGATCACGCGGCCGGCGAGGGTCAGCTGGACCGGCGCCTCCATGCGGTACGGGGTGCGGTCGGCGTACTCGCTGCGCTCGAAGGCCGCCTTGAGGGAGTCGAGGTCGGCCTCGTCGGCGATGTCCTGGTCGGAGCCGGGTCCGGAGCCCGCTCCGGAGCCGTCGGCCGCGCCGGTGTCGAAGCCGGGGAGGTCGGCGACGGGGTCGAGGACGTCGAGGTGGGGCAGCGGGAGCTCGTCGAACCGGGACTCGACCCAGGCGTGGAACCGGGTGCCCAGGCGCGCCGCGGGCTGCGGGGGCTTGGGCATGGGGCGGGCGAGGTCGCGTACGAAGCCCTGCTCGTCGGCGGCGAGGCGGAGCAGCTGGCTCGCGGAGAGCGCGGAGGGGAGCTCGACGTCGCGGACGGCCGCCCGGGCACGGCGGAGCTCGCCCTCCAGGGCGTCGAGGTCCCGGTCCCAGGAGGCGACGGCCCGCGCGTCCTCGGGGGTGAGGCCGGCGGGGGCGGGGGCGGGGGCGGGGTGGGCGGAGCCGTGCTCCTGCGGGCCCCAGCCTTCGGCTTCCGGCCAGAGGTCCTCGGTCGGGTCGGCGGGGGCGGCGGGGGCCGGGTGGCGCTCGGCTGCGGCCCGGTCCTCGGGCTCGGGCTCGGGCTCGGGCTCGGGCTCGGGCTGCGGCTCCGTCGCAGGCCCGGTCTCCGGCCCCGGCGCGTGCGCGTGCGGCCAGTCCGGGTCCTCCGGGGGTTCCTCGTCGTACGCGGGGTCTTCGCAGTCCGGGGGCCAGAGGTAGGTGCCGGGCTCCGGGGACGGCTCCGCCAAGGGCTCCGCGAAGGGCTCCGCGAACGGCTCCGGGGACGGAGTGCGGGCGGCGCGGGAAAGGTGGGATTCGACCAGGGCGGCCGCGTGACGGCGCAGCGCGAGGGAGTCCGGGTCCAGGGGGAGGGGCCAGGAGTGGTCCGGGGCGGAGTCCGTCGCCAGGGCCGGGTTCTCGGCGTCCGGCGCGGGCGCGTCGGCCCAGGCCTCGATCTCGCCGTGGCCGGACGCGCAGTGGTCGTGGAGGGCCGACAGGAAGGCGGACGGGCCCCGGGGCTTCTTCTGGGTCGGGCCCCACCAGTGGCCCGACGCGAGGAGGAGGGACCGGGGGCGGGTGAAGGTGACGTACCCCAGGCGCAGTTCCTCGACGGCCTTGTGGGTCTTGAGGGCGGACTTGAAGGCGCGCAGGCCCTGCGCGGTCCATTCCGGGGCCGCCGGGAGGGTGGCCGCGTCGCCGCGCAGGGCGTACGGGAGGACCTTCGCGTACGAGGTCCAGGCCTCGGGGGCCTTCTCCTTCGGGAACGAACCCGCGCACAGGTCGGGGACGACCACCACGTCCCACTCCAGGCCCTTGGACTTGTGGGCGGTGAGGACCTTGACGGTGTTCTCCCCGCCGGGCAGCGCGTGGTCCAGGCCCTTCTCGTACTGGGCCGCCGTGCGCAGGAAGGACAGGAAGGCGAGGAGGGAGGCCTCGCCGTCCAGGGAGGCGAAGCCGGCCGCCACGTCCATGAAGCTCGACAGGGTCTCCCGGCGGCGGGCGGCCAGCGCGTGCGGGGAGGCGGCCAGTTCCACGTCGAGGCCGGTCGTCGACAGCACCCGGTGCAGTACGTCCATCAGCGGGTCCGCGAGCGACCGCCGCAGGTCCCGCAGTTCCTGGGCGAGGTGCGCGAAGCGGACCCGGGCGGCGGCCGAGAAGGGCAGGTCGTCCGGGCCGGAGCCGGAGCCCGGGCCGGACCTGGATCCGGGGCCGGAGCCCGAGCCCGAGCCGTCCAGGAACGTTTCGAGCGCATCGGCCAGCGATACGACCTCCGCCGGGTCCACGCCCTCCACGGCGGCCGCGAGACGGTCCTCGTCGCCGGAACCGGAACCGGAACCTGCCCCGGACGGCGCGCGGGCGATCAGCGTGCGCGCCCGGCGGCCCAGCAGCGCCAGGTCCCGCCCTCCGATCCGCCAGCGCGGCCCGATGAGCAGCCGGACCAGGGAGGCGTTGGCCCCCGGGTCCTGGAGCACCTCGCAGACCGCGACGAGGTCCGCGACCTCGGGGAGGTGGAGGAGCCCGGACAGGCCGACCACCTCGACGGGGACGTCCCGCTCGACGAGCACCGCCTGGATCCGCGCGAAGTCCCCGGCCGAGCGGCACAGCACGGCGATCTCGCGCGGCTCCGTGCCCGTGCGGACCAGGTGGGCGACCGAGTCCCCGAGCCAGTCGAGCTCCTGCGCGTGGGTCTCCAGCAGCGCGCAGCGGACCGAGCCCGCCCGTTCCTCGCCCGGAGCGGGGCGCAGGGCCTCGACGCCCTCGTGCATCGAACGGAGCGGGGCGGCGAGCTCGTTGGCCAGGTCGAGGAGGCGGCCGCCGCTGCGCCGGTTCTCGCTGAGCGAGTACCGGGTGGCGGGGCTCCCGTCGGCGTACGAGAAGTGCTCGGGGAAGTCGTCGAGGTTGGCCACGGAGGCGCCGCGCCAGCCGTAGATGGCTTGGCAGGGGTCGCCGACGGCGGTCACCGCGTGCCCGGTGCCCCCGCCGAAGAGCCCGGACAGCAGCAGCCGCTGGGCGACCGAGGTGTCCTGGTACTCGTCCAGCAGCACCACCCGGAACTCCTCGCGCAGCAGCGCCCCCACCTCGGGCCGGGTGGTGGCCAGCTGCGCGGAGAGGGCTATCTGGTCGCCGAAGTCGAGGAGGTCGCGGGAGCGCTTGGCCGCGCGGTAGCGCTCGGTGAGCTCCAGCAGCTCGAGGCGGCCGCGGACGGCCTCGGGGACCTTGCGCAGGTCCTCGTTGCTCAGCTTGGCGCCGGCGAGGACGGAGAGGAGCTCCGTGTCGTACGCGCGCAGGCGCTCCGGCGCCACGAGGTGCTCGGAGAGCTCCCCGTCCAGTGCGAGCAGATCGCTGACCAGGTCGGGGACGGACTTGGTCAGGGACGGATACGGTCCGGGGGCCTCGCGGAGCACGCGTGCGGCGAGCTGGAAACGGGTGGCGTCGGCGAGCAGCCGGGCGCTGGGCTCGAGGCCGATCCGCAGGCCGTGGTCCTTGAGGAGCTGTCCGGCGAACGCGTGGTACGTGGAGATGCGCGGCTCGCCGCCCGCCGCGTCGGCCTCGGCCGGGGAGGGGTCGGGGTCGCTGATCCCGGCCCGGGCGAGGGCCTTGCGGACCCGCTCGGCGAGCTCGCCGGCGGCCTTGTTGGTGAAGGTCAGACCGAGGACCTGCTCGGGCGCGACGACGCCGGTGCCGACCAGCCAGACCACCCGGGCGGCCATGACGGTGGTCTTGCCGGACCCGGCGCCGGCCACGATGACCTGCGGGGCGGCCGGTGCGGTGACGCAGGCCATCTGTTCGGGCGTGAAGGGAATCCCGAGGAGCTCCTTGAGCTGCTCGGGGTCGGTCAGCACGGGAGAGGCGGGCTGGACGGACGGGACGGACGGACGCGCGGACACCTGAAAAGGCTAGCCGCCCGCGCTGACACTCCCGGCCGCGCCGGGTTCACTCGACGCTCTGGCGGCCCTCCGGGCGGGCGCTGCACGAGCTGCGGAAGGAGCAGTGGTCGCAGTGCTTGCCGACGGCGGGCGCGAAGCGCTCGTCGAGGACCCGGCCCGCGGCGGTGGCGAGCAGGTCGCCGACCCACTCGCCGGAGGCACCGGCCTCCAGGGCCTGCTGCGCCTGGATCCTGGGGACGGTGTCCCCGCCGTCGCGCTGGGCGGCGCCCTGGCGCAGCTGGACGAGCTCTGCCCCGCCCGGCTCGGGGCGCAGGCCCTCGAAGACCTCGTCGACGGCGCCCTCGCGCACGGCGAGCTGGTACACGGCGAGCTGCGGGTGGCGATCGACCTCCTTCGCCGTCGGCGCGGACTTGCCGGTCTTGAAGTCGACGACGTACGCACGCCCCTGCGGGTCCGCCTCGACCCGGTCCATGGAGCCGCGGACGCGGACGGCGTACTCGCCCGCTTCGATCGTGACGTCGAAGTCGTGCTCCGTGGCCACGGCCGCCCGTCCCCCGCGGTCGGTGTTGTGCCAGCGCAGGAAGCGCTCCAGGGCGGCGCGGGCGTTGTCCTTCTCCTGCCGGGACTTCCAGGGCGCGTCGAAGGCGAGCGCGTCCCAGACGGAGTCGAGGCGTTCCATCAGGACGGCCAGGTCGGCGGGGGTGCGCCCGGAGGCGACCTCGTCGGCGAGGACGTGCACGACGTTGCCGAAGCCCTGGGCGGCGGTGGAGGGGGCGTCGGCCTTGACCTCGCGGCCCAGGAACCACTGGAGGGAGCAGGTGTTGGCGAGCTGGTCCAGGGCGGAGCCGGACAGGGCGACGGGCCGGTCCGGGTCGCGGAGCGGGACGCTGCTGCGGGTGGGCTCGTACAGGCCCCACCAGCGCTGCGGGTGCGCGGCCGGGACCAGCGGGCGGTCCTCGTCGTCGGTGAGCACCGCGAGGCGGGCGAGGCGGCGGGCGGCGGCCTCGCGCAGGGCCTCGGAGGCCTCCGGGTCGACGGTGGTGGCGCGGAGCTCGGCGACGAGCGCGGGGACGGCGAGCGGGCGGCGGGGGCGGCCGGTGACGTCCTTGACGGGCACGCCGAGCTCGCCCAGGAAGCGGGACGGCTGGTCGCCGTCGTCCGCCGGTGCCTTGACGGCGGTGACGACGAGGCGCTCCCGGGAACGGGTGGCGGCGACGTAGAAGAGGCGGCGTTCCTCGGCGAGGAGCGCGCCGGGGGTGAGGGGTTCGGCGAGGCCGTCGCGTCCGATGCGGTCGGCTTCGAGGAGGGAGCCGCGGCGGCGCAGGTCGGGCCAGAGCCCCTCCTGGACCCCGGCGACGACGACGAGCCCCCACTCCAGGCCCTTGGAGCGGTGCGCGGTCATGAGGCGGACGGCCTCGCGGCGGACGGCGCGGGTGGTGAGGGTGTCGCCCGCGATGTCCTCGGCCTCGAGCTGTTCGAGGAAGTTGAGCGCGCCGCGGCCGCCGGTACGTTCCTCCGCGCGGGCGGCGGTGTCGAAGAGCGCGCAGATCGCGTCGAGGTCGCGGTCGGCGTTGCGGCCGGCGGGACCGCCGCGGCGGGCGCCGCGCTCCAGCCGCTGCGGCCAGGGGGTGCCGTCCCAGAGGGTCCACAGGACCTCTTCGGCGGTGCCGCCGCCGGCCAGGAGCTCGCGGGCCTTGCGCAGGAGCAGGCCGAGGCGCTGCGCGCCGCGCGCGTAGGCGGGGTCGTGCGCGACGAGCCGCTCGGGCTCCGCGAGGGCGCGGGCGAGCAGGACGTCGGAGGGGGCGGGGGTCCTGATCCCGGCGGCCCGCTCCTCGTCGCGCAGCGCGCGGCCGAGCCGGCGCAGGTCGGCCGAGTCCATCCCGCCCAGCGGCGAGGCGAGCAGCACGAGCGCGGCCTCGACGCCGACCCACCCGGCGTCGTGGGCGTCCGCGGTGGCGGAAGCGGGCACGGCGTCAGCGGTCTCGGCGTCGGCGTCGGCGGGCACGGCGTCGACATCGGCGTCGGCGGGCACGGCGTCGGCGTCAGGCCCGGTATCGGCGTCGGCGTCAGGCCCGGTATCGGAGGCGGGCTCCCCGGCGGGTGCTCCGGTCTCGGCGGCCGGCTCCTCCGAGCCGGCGCCGGTGGCCGCGCGGGCGGCCTCGGCGGGGGTTCCCGCGGCGAGGGCGTCCGCCTCGACGGCGGGGTCCGGGCCGGCGAGGGGGCTGTCCGGGCCGGCGAGGGCCAGGGTGCGCAGGGCCATCAGGAGGGGGGCGACGGCGGGTTCGTGGCGCAGCGGGGTGTCCGTGCCGTCCGTCTCGGCCGGCACGCCCGCCGCGATCAGGGCGCGGCGCATCTGCGGCAGGGTGCGGCCGCCCGCGCGGACCAGGACGGCCATGTCCTGCCACGGCACCCCGTCCTCCAGGTGGGCGCGGCGCAGGATGTCCGCGATGTTGTCCAGTTCGGCGCCGGCCGTCGGGTAGGTGTACACCTCGGCCCGGCCGCCCTCGCGGGTGGAGGCGAGCGCGCGGTGGGCCCGTACCGCCGCGGAGGGCAGGCGGGGCATCGGCATGCGGGAGGTCAGCTGCCGGGTGGCGGCCAGCAGTCCGGCGGAGGAGCGGCGGGAGACGGTCAGCGCGTGGACCCGGGCGCCCGGGAAGGAGGTCTCGAAGTCGAGGATGTTGTTGATGTCCGCGCCGCGGAAGGCGTAGATCGACTGGTCGGGGTCGCCGAAGGCGGTCAGCCGCCCCGCCGGGCCGGCCAGCGCGCGCAGCAGGCGCAGCTGCGAGGCGTCCGTGTCCTGGTACTCGTCCACGTAGATCGCGTCGTACAGGGACGACAGGGCGGGCGTCCGCTCCGCGAGCAGCACCGCGCGGTGCAGGAGCTCGGCGTAGTCCAGGGTGCCCTGGAGATCCAGGACGTCCAGGTACTCGGCGAGGAAGGCCGCCGCCGCCTTCCAGTCGGGCCGTCCGGTGCGGGACGCGAAGTCGGAGAGCTCGGCGGGGCCGAGCCCCAGCTCGCGCGCGCGGGCCAGCACGGCGCGGACCTCGTCCGCGAAGCCGCGCGTGGTCAGGGCGGCCCGCAGGTCGTCCGGCCAGCGGATGGAGCGGATGCGGCGCTGGCCCTCCAGCAGGGTGCGGACCATGACGTCCTGCTCCGGGCCGGACAGCAGCCGCAGCGGGTCCGCGAACAGGTCGGTGTCCTGATGGGAGCGGACCAGGCCGTAGCAGAAGGAGTGGAAGGTGGTGGCCTGCGGGGCGCGCGCCCCGCCGAGCCGCAGGGCGGTCCGGTCGCGCAGTTCCACCGCCGCCTTGCGGCTGAAGGTGAGGATCAGGACGCGCGCGGGGTCGGCGCCGGCCTCGACGCGGGCCGCGACCGTCTCGACCAGCGTGGTCGTCTTTCCGGTGCCGGGTCCGGCCAGGACCAGCAGCGGTCCGCCGGTGTGCTCAACCACCGCGCGCTGTGCTGCGTCCAGCACCACGGGATCCACCCGCTGCGGCCCGGTGCGCACGAGGCGGTACGCGTCCGGGGTCCGCGCACGCCGCCGCTCGGTGCGGTGGCCGTCGGAGGAAGAGGTGTTCACGTGGGGTGCCGGTCCTGGTGGGTCTGCCGTCGCAGCGGTCGCTGCCGTGATGGGGCCCGCAGCCGAAGCCAGAGCCGAAGAGGCAACGCTACGGCAACCCGTGCGGCCCGCGCAGTCTCGTCCGCGGCCCGCGGGGACGACTCCGCGCCCGCGCCGGGCCGGCGGCCGGGGCCGGCGTCCCGGCTGCCATCCGGGCCCACGCGTCCCCCGTACGGGGCTTCGTGCGCTCCTTCGACCGCCCGTTCGGGCCGTGCATGGCCGAAGCTGTCACATGTGACCTTCGTCCTGTCCGGCGTCCCCGTCCCAGCGCGCCCGACGCATGTCCAGGCGCGGCTCGCCGTCGCCGGTCAGGCGCAGCGGGGTGGCCTCGGCGCGGTAGTTCTCGAGCGCGCGCCGTTCGCTTCCGGGCAGGGGACGCCCGTCCGCCCGCACCACGCGCCACCAGGGCACGGCTCCGCCGTACAGCGCCATGACGCGGCCCACTTGGCGGGGTCCGCCCTCGCCGAGCCACTCCGCGACATCGCCGTACGTCATCACCCGGCCGGGCGGAATCCGCTCGGCCGCTTCCAGCACCCGCTCCGCGTACGCGGGCAGCTCTTCGCTCATCCGGCCCATGGTGCCGCACTCGAGCGGCACGGCCGCGGAAGGTCGTGTTCCGGACCGGCTCGCACCCTGCTGCCCCGGGCGGCGGCCGGTCCGTGCCACCATCTTCCGGGCGGTGACGCGTGATAGGTGATCAAGAAGAGATGGAAGTGACGGAAAAGGAGCAGGGTGTGAGCCCTCCGAACGGCGCGGCAGCGGACGAGGGTGCGCGCCCGGACGACGGCCCCGCACCAGGTCCTCCCCACGACCCTGCCCGCGACCCTGCCAGCGAACCCGCCCCCGTGCCCTTGCCCTCGCCCTCCAAGGTCTCCGCGTCCGACGCCGGGACCGGCAGGGGCACGGACACCGGCAAGGGCAAGGGCAAGGGCACGGACACCGGCACCGGCACCGGCACCGGCACCGGTTGCGAGGACACCGAGGCGCCCCACGGGCACACCCCGACGGCCGCCGACCAGGTCGAGGTCGACGAGCCGCTGCTGGCCGCCCGCGTCCACCGCCCCTCCGACCTCGTGCGCCTCCTCGTCGGCGTCCTCGGCATCGCCGTCCTCCTCGCCATCGCCGCCTTCGCCCACCAGACCACCGCCGGCCTGGAGCAGGACATCAGCAACGGCACCGGCCAGGCGCCGGACGTGCTGATCAAGGTCGCCGGTCTGGTGTCGAGCATCGCCGTGCTCCTCGTCCCGGTCGCCTTCGCCATCGAGCGGCTGATCAAACGCGACGGGCTGCGCATCGCCGACGGCGTGCTTGCCGCCGTCCTCGCGCACGGCGTCACCCTCGCCACCGACCTCTGGGTCTCCCAAGGGGCCTCCGAGACCATCCAGGACGCCCTGACCCGCCCGACCGGGCTCGGCGGGACCCTCACCGATCCGGTGCACGGCTACCTCGCGCCCGTGATCGCGTACATGACCGCCGTCGGGATGACACGGCGGCCGCGCTGGCGGGTCGCGCTGTGGGTGGTCCTGCTGCTGGACGCCTTCGCGATGCTGGTCAGCGGCTACACCACGCCCTTCTCGATCATCCTGACCGTGCTGATCGGCTGGAGCGTCGCGTACGGAACCCTGTACGCGGTCGGCTCGCCGAACGTGCGGCCCACCGGACAGAACCTCCTCGCCGGACTGCGCCGGGTCGGCTTCCAGCCGGTCAGCGCGATGCGCGCCGAGGCCCCGGAGGGTCCCGACAGCACCGAGGTCAGCGACCGCGGCCGGCGCTACCACGTCACGCTGGAGGACGGCCCGGCGCTCGACGTCACCGTCGTGGACCGGGAGCAGCAGGCCCACGGCTTCTACTACCGGGTCTGGCGCCGCCTCACGCTGCGCGGCATCACCACCCGGCGGAGCCTCCAGTCGCTGCGCCAGGCCCTGGAGCAGGAGGCGCTGCTCGCCTACGCGGCCATCGCCGCCGGAGCCAACGCGCCCAGGCTGATCGCCACCTCCGAGCTCGGACCGGACGCCGTGATGCTCGTGTACGAGCACCTGGGCGGCCGGAGCCTGGACTCGCTGGCCGACGAGGAGATCACCGACGCCCTGAGCCGCAACGCGTGGCAGCAGGTGCGGGCCCTGCAGTCCCGGCGCATCGCGCACCGGAGGCTGACCGGCGACGCGCTCGTGGTGGATCGTTCCGGCACGATCACCCTGACCGATCTGCGCGGCGGCGAGATCGCGGCCGGGGACCTGGTCCTGCGGATGGACATCGCGCAGCTGCTGACCACGCTGGGCCTGCGGGTCGGCGCCGAGCGGTCGGTCGCCTCCGCGGTGTCGGTGCTCGGCCCGGACGCGGTGGCGGACTGCCTGCCGCTGCTCCAGCCGATCGCCCTGAGCCGCTCCACGCGGTCGACGCTGCGCAGGCTCGCGCGGGAGCGCGCGGACCGGCAGCGGGAGGCCGTACTGGAGTCCTCGCGGGCGGCGAAGGCGGCGCGCGAGGCGGATTCCGCGACGGCCGCGGGCTCCGCCGCCGCCTCGGCGGCGGCGGACAAGAAGGCGGAGAAGCGGGCGCTGGACGACGCCCTGGACGGCGCGCGCGAGGAGGACCTGCTGAGCCAGATCCGCCAGCAGGTGCTGCTGATCCGTCCGCAGGCTCCGGTGGAGCCGGCCCGGCTGGAGCGGATCCGGCCGCGGACGCTGGTGTCGTTCATCGCCGGCGCCTTCGGCGCGTACTTCCTGCTCACGCAGCTGGCCCACGTGGAGTTCGGGACCATCGTGGGCGAGGCGCAGTGGGGCTGGGTCGGCGCGGCCCTCGCCTTCTCGGTGCTGACGTACTTCGCGGCGGCGATGAGCCTGCTGGGCTTCGTGCCGGAGCGGGTGTCGTTCGTGCGGACCGTACTCGCGCAGGTGGCGGGCTCCTTCGTGAAGCTGGTCGCGCCGGCGGCGGTGGGCGGTGTCGCCCTGAACACCCGGTTCCTGCAGCGGGCCGGGGTCCGGCCGGGGCTCGCGGTGGCGAGCGTGGGCGCCTCCCAGCTGTTCGGGCTGGCCAGCCACATCCTGCTGCTGCTGTCCTTCGGCTATCTGACGGGGACGGAGAAGACCCCGGAGATGACCCCGTCCCGGACGGTCATCGCGGGTCTGCTGACGGTGGCGGTACTGGTGCTGGTGGTGACGGCGGTGCCGTTCATGCGGAAGTTCGTGGTGACGCGGGTCCGGGCGCTGTTCGCCGGCGTCGTGCCGCGCATGCTGGACGTGCTGCAGCGGCCGCAGAAGCTCGTCACCGGCATCGGCGGCATGCTGCTGCTGACCGGCTGCTTCGTGATGTGCCTGGACGCGTCGATCCGGGCGTTCGGGGGCGGCCAGGACATCAGCTACGCGAGCATCGCGGTGGTCTTCCTCGCGGGCAACGCGCTGGGGTCGGCCGCGCCGACGCCGGGCGGCATGGGCGCGGTGGAGACCACCTTGACCCTGGGCCTGATCGCGGCGGGGCTGGACAAGGAGGTCGCGATCTCGGCGGTGCTCCTGTTCCGGCTCATGACCTTCTGGATCCCGGTGCTTCCGGGCTGGATCTCGTTCAACTTCCTGACCCGCAAAGAGGCCATCTGACGAGGGGCGGACAGGGCGACCGCGCGGGCCGGGTGGGCCCGAAGGGGATCGCAGCATCCCGCACGCCGGAACCACCGCCGCGATCCCGTTCGGCAGCGCCCGCGCGCGGCGAGCGGCCGGTCCTGGGCGGGCTCTACGAGCACCTCTCCGCCCGCGCACGCGAACTCGGGCTCTTCGACGGCCGGCAGCGGTCCGTGCGCCGGCCGCCGATGGACGTCTCCTCGGGCCGCGGGTTCGTCTTCGTCTCACACACCGGCGAGGTGCACCCCAGCGGCTTCCTGCCCGTCTCGGCGGGCAGCGTGAAGAACCACGCGCTGACCGACATCTACCGGGGCTCGGCGCTGTTCACCACGCTGCGCGACCCGCGCGGGAAGCGCGGGGCGTGCGAGTTCAGGACGGTGGGCGGGGGATCGCGCTCCCGGGCCTCCGGCTTCACGGACGACGTGCTGGAGGCCGACCCGTACCGCGCGTACGAGCCGGGCAGCTTCCCCCATCAGGAAGACCTCCGCGCTCTGGCCGAAAGCACGAGGCGCTGAGGCGCCGGCTCCCCTATGTTTCAAAAGGGATGAATCGGCCACGGGCCGGGCCAGGAGATGGGCAATGCGCACAACACGTTCAGTGATCGTCATCGGCGGCGGGATCAGCGGTCTGGCCGCGGCCTGGCAGCTGCGCGGCCAGGCCGACGTGACCGTTCTGGAGAGCAACGCCCGGGTCGGCGGGAAGCTGCGGACCGGCACCATCGCGGGCATCACGGTCGACGAGGGCGCGGAATCCCTCATGGCCCTGCGCCCGGAGGCGGTGGAACTGGCCGCCGCCGTCGGACTGGGCGACTCCCTCTGCGACCCGGCGCAGGCACCCACCACCATCTGGACCAACGGCGCGCTGCGCCCGCTGCCCCCCGGCCATGTGATGGGCGTCCCGACCGATCCCTCCGCCCTGATCGGCACCGGACTCCTCTCCCCCGAGGGCGTCATGCGCGTCGCCGCCGAGGAGACCCTCCCGGCCACGCCGCTGACCGAGGACTGCTCGGTCGGCGCCTACCTGGGGGCCCGCTTCGGCCAGGAGGCCGTGGACCGCCTCGTCGAACCCCTGCTGGGCGGGGTCTACGCCGGCCTCGCCGAGCGGCTCTCGCTGCGCGCCGCCATGCCCCGGATCGCGGCCCTCGCCGAACGGGGCGCTCCCCTGCTGCCCGCCCTGCGCCGGATGCGCTCCGCCGGCGCCCCGCGCTCGGCGGCCGTGGCCGTACGGGGCGTCGTCGGCGGCACCGGACGCTTCCCGGCGGCCGTCGCGGACGCCTGCGGGGCGCGCGTCCTCACCGGCACGACGGCCCGCTCGCTCCAGCGGGTGGCCGGCGACCGCTGGCGCGTCCAGGCGATGACCGGCGACGGCGTGCTGACGATGGAGGCCGACGCCGTGATCCTCGCGCTGCCCGCCTTCGCGGCGGCCGAGCTGCTGCGTCCCCACTCGCCGATGGCCGAGGCCGAGCTCTCCTCGATCCCGCACGCCTCGACGGCCGTCATCACCATGGCCTTCTCCCGCGCACAGGCCCATTTCCTCCCCACGGGCAACGGTTTCCTGGTGCCGCCGGTCGACGGCCACACCCTGAAGGCCGCCTCCTTCCTCTCCAACAAGTGGTCCTGGCTCCACGACTCCGCCCCCGAGACCTTCGTGCTCCGGGCCTCCATCGGCCGCATCGGCGAGGACGAGCTCCTGAGCCGCTCCGACCGCCACCTGGTCCGCTCGGCCATCGCCGAACTCCACCGCGCGGTCGGCCCGATGGGCGAACCCCTGGCCAGCCGCGTCACCCGCTGGGACCGCGGCCTGCCCCAGTACGGCGTCGGCCACCGCGAACGCGTCGCCCGCATCCGCGAGGCCGCGGGCAAGCTCCCGCGCCTGGCCCTGTGCGGAGCGGCCTACGAGGGCGTCGGCGTGGCCGCCTGCGTCGCGACGGGCCGCGCCGCGGCCCGTCAGATCCTGGCGCAGTCGTAGCCGGACCCGAGCGCCCGCCTGACCCGGATGGGTCAGCGCGCGGGCGGCCCGGCCGGGGGGACCACACGATGGGGACATGCCGACCCACACCCTCCGGATCGCCGCTGCCGCCGCCGCTGCCGCCGCGCTGCTCGCCACCAGTGCCTGCTCCGACGGTGGGGGCGGCGGGAAGCGGGGCAAGGACGGCGCCGCCCAGGGGGCCAAGGACCTGAAGTGGGGCGACTGCGAGGCCCCCACCGCCGCCCAGGGCGGTGGGCAGGTACCCGGCAAGGACTGGCAGTGCGCCGTCCTCGAGGTGCCCCTCGACTACGCCAAGCCCGAGGGCGAGACGATCGAGCTCGCCCTGATCCGGGCCAAGGCCCGGGACAAGAAGAACCGGCTCGGGTCCCTCGTCTTCAACTTCGGCGGCCCCGGCGGCTCGGGCATCGCCACCCTGCCCGGGGCGGCCGGCGAGTACGCGGCCCTGCGCGACCGGTACGACCTGGTCAGCTTCGACCCCCGGGGGGTCGGCCGCAGCGCGCCCGTCACCTGCGAGAACGACAAGCAGCTGGACGCGTACTACTCCGCGGACTCCACCCCCGCGACCCCGGAGGAGGAGAAGGTCTTCCTCGACAACATCGAGAAGTACCAGAAGGCCTGCGTGACGAACGCCGGCACGGTGCTGCCCCACGTGGGAACGGAGAACGCCGCCCGCGACCTGGACCGGATCCGCCAGGCACTCGGCGACGAGAAGCTGAACTACTTCGGCATCTCCTACGGAACCGAGCTCGGCGGGGTCTACGCCCACCTCTTCCCCAAGAACGTCGGCCGGGCCGTCTTCGACGCCGTCGTCGACCCGACCAAGGACTCCGAGCAGGGGGCGCTCGGCCAGGCCAAGGGCTTCCAGCTCGCGCTCGACAACTTCGCCCAGGACTGCCTGAACCGCGGCGACGCCTGCCGCCTCCAGGGCAGCACCGTCAAGGAGATCGAGGCGAACATCATCAAGCTCCAGAAGGAGCTGGCGGCCAAGCCCATCGCCGGCATCGGCGACCGCATGCTGACGGAGACGGCCGCGACCAACGGCATCGCCCAGTCGCTGTACTCCCAGGAGCTGTGGCCGCTGCTGGAGCAAGGGCTCGACGAGGCCGAAGGCGGCCAGGGCCAGTTGCTCCTCGCCCTGTCGGACTCGCTCAACGGACGCGATCAGCAGGGCCATTACAGCAACATCGGCGCCGCGAACACGGCGATCAACTGCGCCGACTCCAAGGACCGTTACACCCTCGCGCAGACGAAGGCCAAGCTGCCGGAGTTCCGCGCCGCCTCGCCCGTCTTCGGGGAGTTCCTCGGCTGGGCCATGATGAGCTGCACCGACTGGCCCGTCCCGGGCGCCTGGAACACCCCGGACGTGTCCGCGCCGGGCGCGGCGCCGATCCTGGTGATCGGCAACACCGGTGACCCGGCGACCCCGTACGAGGGCGCGCGCAAGATGGTCGAGCGGCTGGGCCCCGGCGTCGGTGTGGAGCTGACGTACAAGGGCGAGGGTCACGGCGCGTACAACAGCGGCGACAAGTGCGTGCAGGAGGCGGTCAATTCCTACCTGCTGGACGGCAAGGTTCCCCCCGCGAACACCGTCTGCACGGCCTCGCCCACCGCGCCGCCCCCGTCCGCGCCCCCGTCCGCCCCCACCCCGCTGCCGTCTTCGGTGTAGCGCAGGCGCCTCCGGGGGGCCTGGACGTCATGAACGATCAGATGGGGGGCCACCCGCCGGACACGCCGGAGGGGCCGTACCTCGCGCAGGCGGGATACGGCCCCTCCGGATGACTGCCTAGTAGACGGGCTTGTCGGGCTCGATCTGGTGGACCCAGCCGATGACGCCGCCGCCGACGTGGACCGCGTCCGCGAAGCCGGCGGACTTCAGGATCGCGAGGACTTCCGCACTGCGGACACCCGTCTTGCAGTGCAAGACGATGCGCTTGTCCTGCGGGAGGTCCTGGAGGGCGGTGCCCATCAGGAACTCGCCCTTGGGGATCAGCTTCGCGCCGGGGATCGAGACGATCTCGTACTCGTTGATCTCGCGGACGTCGATGATCTCGATCGGCTCGTCGGTGTCGATCCACTCCTTGAGCTGCTTGGGAGTGATCGTCGCGCCGAGCGCGGCCTCCTGGGCCTCCTCCGACACGACGCCGCAGAAGGCCTCGTAGTCGATGAGCTCGGTGACGGTCGCGTTCGGACCGCAGACCGCGCAGTCGGGGTCCTTGCGGACCTTGACCTGGCGGTACTGCATCTCCAGGGCGTCGTAGATCATCAGGCGGCCGACCAGCGGCTCGCCGACGCCCGTGAGGACCTTGATGGCCTCGGTGACCTGGATGGACCCGATGGACGCGCAGAGCACGCCCAGCACGCCGCCCTCGGCGCAGCTCGGGACCATGCCCGGCGGGGGCGGCTCCGGGTAGAGGCAGCGGTAGCACGGGCCGTGCTCGGACCAGAAGACCGAGGCCTGGCCGTCGAAGCGGTAGATCGAACCCCATACGTACGGCTTGTTCAGCAGGACGCAGGCGTCGTTCACGAGGTAGCGCGTGGCGAAGTTGTCCGTGCCGTCGACGATGAGGTCGTACTGGCTGAAGATCTCCATCACGTTCTCGGCTTCGAGCCGCTCTTCGTGAAGGACCACGTTCACGTACGGGTTGATGCCCAGCACGCTGTCGCGGGCCGACTCGGCCTTGGAACGGCCGATGTCCGCCTGGCTGTGGATGATCTGGCGCTGGAGGTTCGACTCGTCGACCTCGTCGAACTCCACGATGCCCAGCGTGCCGACGCCGGCCGCGGCCAGGTACATGAGGGCGGGCGAGCCGAGGCCGCCCGCGCCCACGGCCAGCACCTTGGCGTTCTTCAGGCGCTTCTGGCCGTCCATCCCGACATCCGGGATGATCAGGTGGCGGGAGTACCGACGGACCTCGTCAACGGTGAGCTCAGCAGCTGGCTCTACCAGGGGTGGCAGCGACACGGGGACTCCGTAGATGATTAAGTCTTAACGGTGGTTCTTCCCGTAACACTGCCACGCCCTCCTTCATTCCGAGACACCCGGTCCGATCCGCGAGACGATATCGTCCCAGTACCCGGGCATCGACGCCCACGGGTCCCGTGCCGCGGACCCGCGCCGGTCGGTGAACCAGATGGTTCCCGCGCCCTGCCAGCGGGCGATCCGCGTCGCCTCCTCCAGGTGCGTGCGCGGGACCCCGTGGACGAGGTGGCAGAACCGCTCCGGAGGATGGTCCGCCGTCCACTCGGCCACCTGCGACCACCGGTAGTCGGCCCAAGTGCCGGAGAAGGTGACCAGTTGGTCCGCGGTCTCCGTGTACCCCTCGTAGGGGTGGGTGCCGTGTCCGAGGACGATCCGCAGGTCCTCCCCGAGCCCCCGCAGGGCGTCCGCGACCCGGCGCACGGAGGCGAGCTCCGCCCGGCCGGCCGGGGCGTCCGCGAGGTAGAACCCGCCGACTCCGTACCAGTCCCGGAAGCGGTGGGCGTCGGAGACCAGCTCTCCGAAGGGCCGCTGTCCGTCTCGCATCGCGAGATGGCCGAGGACCGTGCCGTCGGCGCCCCGGAGCTTCACGGCCGCCTCGGTGCAGTGCGGGTCGGGCCGGCCGCCCGGCCCGTCCGTGACGTTGAGCACCGCCCAGTGCAGCGGGGTCCCGGGCCGGGTCAGTTCCGCCCACTCCACCGGGGCCAGCAGCGGATGGGCGTACCCGGGCGCGCCGAGGCCGAGGTTGCCGGCCGCGGTGGCCGCCGTGGCCGCCGGAGTGCTCAGATGCGGCACGCCGCCTCCATCCAGATGTCCGCCAGGGACTCCTCCAGATTGATCCGGGGCCGCCAGCCGAGCCGGTCGCGGGCGGTACGGACGTCCGCCTGCTGCCAGGCTCCGCAGCCGTCCGGGTAGGGGTACGGGGGCTGCGCGGCCTGCGCCGCGGCCAGCTGCTCCGCGGTGGCCTCGGTGCGCGGGGAGCCGATGGCGGCGAGACCGGCGGGCCGGCCCGGGAGCCCGTGCTGGCCGTGCTGGCCGTGCTGGCCGTGCTGGCCGTGCTGCGGTACGTCGAGCTCGTGCAGCGAGCCCGCGTATCCGGCGACGCGCGCCAGCACGGACGCCGCGTCGCGCAGGCGCACCGCCCGGCCGGTGCCGATGTTGACCACGCCCTGGGCCGCGGACAGCGAGGCGGCGTGCACCGCCCGTGCCACGTCCCGCACGTCGACGAAGTCGCGCTGGACGCCGAGCCCGCTGAGCTTGAGCTCGCCGTCCCCGGACTGCATGGCGCGCCGCATGGCCTCGGCCAGCCGGCCGAGCGGGGATCCGGCCGGGGTGCCGGGGCCGACGGGCGAGAAGACCCGCAGGACCACGGCGTCGAGCCCCGATCCCAGCACCAGCTCGGTGGCGGCCAGCTTGCTCACCCCGTACGGTCCACCCGGTCTCGGCACGGCGTCCTCGGCCGTGGACGAACCGGGCTGGCTGGGCCCGTACTCGGCGGCGCAGCCGAGCTGGACGAGCCGGGCTCCGCAGCCGCTGCGGCGCAGCGATTCGCAGATGGTGGCGACGGCGACGGTGTTGTGCCGGGTCAGTTCCCGGGCGCCGCCGCGGGTGGCGCCCGCGCAGTTGATGACGACGCCCGGGTGGACGGCGTCGAGGAAGCGGGTGAGGGCGCCGGGGCTCCCGGTGGCGAGGTCGAAGCGGACGTCGGCGTCGTCGCCGCGGCCGAGCGCGGTGAGCTGGACCGCGGGGTCGGCGAGCAGGCGGTCCGCGACGTAGCGGCCGAGGTATCCGTTGGCTCCGATCAGCAGCACCCTCATCGCGCGGCCCCTTGGTCGGTTGGCTGGCCGGTCATGTCCTGTGTCTCCTTGCGGGGTGGGTCGGTCCGGGGTACGGGGGTAAGGGGTACGGGCGCTTCGGTGTCGGTCCGAAGGGCTTCAGGGACGCGCATGCGCGGAAGCCCGCGACAGGGCGAGGACGGCGGGTACGAGGAGTCCCGCCGCGGCGGCGAACGGCGCCGCCGGGATCGGGAGCAGGGCGACGGCCAGGGCCGCCGCGGTGCCCCGGCGCGGAGCGCCGTGGGCGAGCATCAGGCGGGTCAGGAACAGCAGCACCGCGAGCGGTACGGCCGTGGACAGCGGGGCCCCGGCCACCGCGGCCGCCCCCGCGGCGGCCGCGGTGAACAGCAGGACCGTGCCGACGAGCAGCGGCCTCACCCCGTCGGCGAAGTCCTCCAGGGCCCGGCTCGCGGCGAGCCTGCGCCGGGCGCGGGCCGCGAACCAGGCGCCGGCCGTGTACCCGGGGGCGACGGCCAGGGCCAGGGCGGCCCCGAGCGCGGTTCCGTGGCGCAGCACGGCCCAGCCGACGACGGCCGCGGCGAGCAGGTACACGGGGGCGGCGGACCGGCCCGCGGCGGCGGACCGCCCGGGCCCGACCGGGCGCCCGAGGCCCGCGACGGTGGCGAGCACGGCGAGGGCTCCGGCCCAGGGCGCCCCGGCGGCGGCCGCTCCGAGGGCGAACGCCCCGGGGAGCACGGCGTAGCCGAAGCCGCGTACCGCCCGGGGCCCGGCCGGGAGCCCGGCGGGCGCGGCGGGCGGGGTCTGGGCCCTCGTGGTGCGGGCGTAGAGCTCCTCCGCGAGGGAGAAGACGTCGCGGTGGCGGAAGCGGGCGGCGGTGCGGTCGGTGATGCCGTGCGCCTCGAGTCCGGCGGCGATGTCCAGCGGGTCCACCGCGCGCTCGCAGAGCTCGCGGTGGCGGTGGAGTAACGCCTTGACCGGGTCCGTGCCCGGCCGGTGCCTGCGGCGCGGGGACGGATCCGGCGGGTCGACGGGGACGGCTTCGTCCAGGGGAACGGTCACACCGGTGCCTCCGCACTCGTGAGGGGCACGGCGCACCGCGCCGTTTCCGGCTCGGGGCCGGATGCGGCGCCGGGCGTCGCGCCGGGCTCGGCCGCAGTGGCCGCGGCGCCGGGGCCCGTACCCGCGTCGGGAGCGGGAGCCGCCGCCCAGGTGGGGGTGGCCCAGTGGCCCGGGACCCGGGCCTCCGGCGGCTGCTCGAACGGGACTCCGGCGCCGGCCCCGTCGGGGCGGGCCGGGCCGTGGGCGAGCAGCCGGAGGTAGGACTCGTGGAAGGCGGTGACGTTCTGCTCGACGGTGAAGAGCTCCAGGGCCCGCGCGCGGGCGGCCGACCCGAGCCGCTGGGCCCGCTCGGGGTCCCCGAGCAGCGCGACGCAGGCCTCGGCGAGCGCGCGCGGGTTGCGCGGCGGCACCACGAGTCCGGTTCCGCCGATCACCTCGCAGACGGCGCCGACGTCGGTGGAGACGGTGGCGCGGCCGCAGAACATCGCCTCGGCGAGGGTGATGGGGAAGCCCTCGATGACGGAGGAGAGCACCACGACCCGCCCGGCGCCGTAGGCGTCGGCGGGACGCGGGGCCTCGGGTCCGCCGATCTCCTCGAACGTGACCGGGTTCTCGCCGACCGCGTGCGCGTCGGCGGCCTCGTCCGGGAAGAGCTGCGCGGCGAGCGAGCGGCAGTCGCCGAGGTATCCGGGGACCACGGCCGTCGCGAAGATCCGCAGCCGGGCGCCCGGTCGTGCCCTGCGCACCTCGGCGAAGGCGTGCAGCAGGGCGATCAGGTCCTTGGCGGGCTCCACCCGGCCGACCCACACGAGCGTGTCGGGGTCCCCGCAGCCGGGGTCCTCGCCGACGGCGGCGAATCGGTCCGCCTCCATCCCGGGGTAGACCGTCCGGAGCCGGTCGCGGGGCGCCCCGCAGCGCTCCTGCCAGCGCCGGGCATGCGCGTTGCCGGGGGTGAGCAGGTCGGCCTGGGCGTAGATCTCGCCGGCCAGCCGGGTGTGGAAGGCGGCGAGCAGGGCCCGCACGGCCGGCCGCTCGTCCTGCGCCGTGTGCTCCAGGTAGTGGGCCCGCAGCTGGACCCCGTACTCGGTGACCAGGAGCGGTACCCCGAAGAAGCGTTTGGCCAGGAGTCCGGGCAGCGCGGCCACGCCGCCCGCGGCCGCGTGGCAGACGTCGGCCTCGCGGAGGTCCTCGTACCAGTCCAGGGACAACGGGCGCAGCAGGCGCTCCAGTTCGTCCACGAACTCCAGCAGGTCCGTGACCTGGGCCCGCTGTACGGTCCGGTCCGCCCCCGGCGCGCGGCAGGCGGACTCCACCGCCCGCACGGCCGTCTCCGAGCGCAGCGCCGCGCACAGTCCGCCGTGCTGCCAGGCGAGTTCGGCGAGCGCGTACAGCCCGTCGGCGAACCGTGCGGGGTCGGCCGCGCAGATTCCGCGGACCAGCTCGGTGAAGGAGGCGGCGAAGCGGCGGCGCTCGCGGCGCCCGTAGCTGCGGCCGTCGTCGGCCGGCGCCCACAGCGGGGCCGTGCGCACCCGGGTGACGTGGGCGGGCAGCGGCACGTGGCCGCGCTCTTCCTGTTCGGCGCTGCGGCTCAGGGCGTAGAGCTCGAACTCGTGCTGCGGGAGCCCGCGCACGAGGCGGTCGCACCACAGCCTCGCTTCGCCCGTGGCATACGGATAGCCGCCTTCCGTGAGCAGTCCGATCCGCATGAGTGGTACCCCCGATCTCCCGTTACGGGCGGTCGCCGTGGGTCCGGTGACCCGCCTGTCACATCCCGCGGATCGTTCTCACCGCGCCGCTCCACGGGCGCCGGGCGCCCGGACCGGGAACGGGAGCGGAGATCAGCTGCCGACCGAGGCGTTGCCGGACAGGACCGGGATGTTGTCCAGGATGTGCGAGAGCGGCTCGTCGCCCTTGGCCTGGGTGGAGTTCTCGGTGCACTGCTGGTTCTGCGGGTTGGACAGGACGTTGATGTCCTGGACACCGATGTTGAGCAGGGCGATCAGCGACTGGGCGTTGACCTTGGCGGGCAGGCCGATGCAGGGCTTGTTCAGGGTGCCCTGGACGAGGCCGAGCTGCGGGCTCAGGTCGCCGGTCGTCTTCTGGTTGCCGTAGATCTGCTGGGACCCGTTGCCGTTGACGGTGTTGACCCCGTTGTCGTTGCCGATGGCCATGGCCGGGGCCGCGACAGCAGCGCCCGCGCCGACGGCGGCGGCGGTGACCGCGGCAGCAGTCATGATCTTCTTGAGCATCTTGATCCTTTTGTCGCACGAGTGCCCGCTAGTGGAGCGCCCTGATCAACTGCCCGCCCGGAGGGTTGGTTCCGCTGCTTCACTCAAACGGCCTGCGGAGAGCCAGGTTTCACCGGGTCGGGTGGATCGGCCCCGGACACGTGCGCGAAGCCCGTACGCAGCCCGCAGCGGGGCGTGCGGACGCTCGGTCCGGTTGCGGTCCGTGAAAGGTGTTTGCACGGTGAGTGAGGAGGCGGATCGCTCGGGTCCGCTTGCGCACGACCATCAAAGGAAGACCCATGCACCGCACCAAGGCGTCCCGCATCCGCGTCCTCGTCCCGTCGGCCCTCGCGGTCGTCATACTCACTGGCGCGGCCGCCCCCGCGGGCGCCGCCGAAGGTGCCGGTGCCGGCGCCGCCGTGAAGCGGGTGGAGGCGGCACAGGAACAGATCGATGCGAGGGTGGCGGCCGCCGGCCCCATCGACGACCTCCTCGCGCAGGTCGGCAAGATCCTCGCGGATCTGACCAAGAGCCTGGGCACCCTGCTCCCGGGGATCAAGATTCCCGAGATCAAGCTGCCGTCGCTGCCGGACCTGCCGGCGATCCCGGCGATCCCCGACCTCCCGCTCCCGACGATCCCGGAGATCCCCGACATCCCGATCCCCGACATCCCGGCCCTCCCGGTCTCCGACCCCGTCGGAGCGGTACCCGGGGTACCCGCCGCGCCGGCGGTGCCCGCTCTGCCGGCGGTGCCCGCTCTGCCGGCGGTGCCCGCTCTGCCGGCGGTGCCCGCGGTGCCGGCCGTTCCGGCGGTGCCGGTCACGGCGCCGGCGGGTCTGGTGCCCCAGGTCCCGGCGGTCCCCTCGATGCCGGACCTCCTTCCGTAACGGAGCCGGACCGGGCCCGCACCAGGGCCCGTAACCGGCCCCCGGAGCGCTGGCCGGTTACGACTATTGGGCTGAACAGGTCTGATCGCGCGCGGAACCGTGTCGTCTGGGCAGGCGGACCGTTTCGCTCGATGTGAGCCCCGGCATCGGGGCAGAACGTCGAAGAGAAGGTGCACTTCCCATGAACACTGCCAAGAAGGCCGCCCTGGTCCTGGCCACCGCTGGTCTCGCTGCGGCCGGTGCCGCCGGCTCCGCCATGGCCGACTCGTCGGCCGAGGGCGCGGCCGTGGGTTCCCCCGGTGTCCTCTCGGGCAACCTGGCCCAGGTCCCGGTCCACGTCCCGGTCAACGTCTGCGGCAACTCCGTGAACGTGATCGGTGCGCTGAACCCGGCGTTCGGCAACACCTGCGTCAACGACTGACGTCAGACGCACCACGCGCCTGTGGGGGGGGGGGCCCGGCCCGCCGCGGGCCCCGCCCGCGGGGGGCGGCCGCGGGCCCGGGCCCGCGCCCCGGTGGGGGCGCCGCGGCGCGAGGCACACCCCCCG
>NZ_JBSGWY010000035.1:78871-80782 GCF_053609145.1 Streptomyces sp. NPDC054961
CTGTGACCGTTCTGGGTGTGCTTAACCTGGTGGTCTTCACACAGGGCGCCACCGCGGTCCTCATGCCGCACACTGCGCGGGGGGGGCCCCCGGCCCGGGCGGGGGGCCCCCACGGTCGTTTAGCCGGGAAGGCGGCCCGAACGTCAGTGGTGGCCGCCGCCGTTGAGCTTCACACCGCCGAGCAGCGGGGACGCCTGCGTGGCCCCGTTCGCGAGGTGCAGCACCTCGCCCGGCGCGTTGTTGCGGACCTCGTTGACCTTCTGCACGGTGGTCAGGACCTTCTCCACGCTCTCGCCCTGCTCCGCCATCCCGTTGGCCACGGTGTTGGGGAGCGCCTCCGAGACGGGGTTGACGGCGCCCAGCACCTCCGTGAGTCCGCTCGTCGCGCTCATGGGGACGGCCGGCGCCTCCGTGGCGAAGGCGGGGGAAGCGGCGCCGAGGGCGGCGACGGAACCGACGACCACGGCGGCGACCTTCGAGAGCTTCATTATCGAAATCCTTTTCCCGTGGCGACCTTCGCGCCACTATCGCCCTGGCTAACGATTCCCCGACGTTACGGAAACGCGGAACCGAACACGGCAACGGCCGGAGAATCCGACAAGGGACTCTCCGGCCGATATTTCTTCTGATTACCGGTATTGCCGTCAGGCGATACGGGACCTCCGGTACAGAATGGCGCCGCCCAGGACCAGGGCCGCGGCGAGGGCCGCCGCGGCGCCGGGCTGCCCGGCGCCGGTCGCGGCGAGCTCCGGGACGGCGGCCCGTGCGGGCGTGGCGACCGGAGCCGCCGGCGGCGCGGCGGGGACGCCCACGGCCACGGGCGCGGGGGCTACGGGCGCGGGCGGCGCGGGGACCGGTGCGGGGACCGGCGCGGGCGCGGGAGCCGGGGGCAGGTGGACGGGCAGGTCGCCGGCCGGGGGAGCCGGGGGCTGGTCGGCCGGCCGTACGTCCCGCGGTACCGGAGCCGCCGGGTGCTCCGTGAACTGGCTGCCGCGCGGAGGCATCGGCGCGGGAGCCTCCTGCGCGACGGGGGCCGGCGCGGGGAGCGTGTGCGCCTCCTCCACGGGGGCGGGCCCGGGGGCCGGGGCCGGAAGGGGCCGGGGCGTCTGCGGGGCCGGGTGCTCCGCCGCGGGCTCCGGCCGGGGCATCGGCTTCGGCGCGGGGGGCGCGTGGTGCGGGGCCGGCGGCCGGGGGTGCTCGGCGTGCGGCTTCGGCGCGTGCTGCGGCCTCGGCCCGGGCCTCCCGGGAGCCGGGTGGTCGTCGCACTCCTCCTCGCCGGAGTTCCCGTAGCCGTCCTGGTGGGGGGCGCTGTCATGGTGCGGGGCGCCGCCCTGGTGGGGGACCCGCGGGGATTCCCCGTAGCCGCCCTCCTCGTGCCGTTCCCCGGGCCGCTGCGCGTGCCGGGCCTCCCGCTCGTCGAGGTACTGCGCGAAGGCCTCCGCCTGCTCGGGGCTGAGGTAGCGGTCGTAGGCGTGGTCGTGCCGGGTGTCGGACCCGGTCGTGGTGGCGCAGTGGTTGCCCATCGCGGGGTTGAGCCCCGCTCCGGCGTCCACGGTGTTGCCGCACACGTTGGGTGCGAAGGTGACCGGTACCGAGACGCTGTTGCCGGCCAGCACGCCCGGGGAATGCGAGGCCTCGGCCATGGCTCCGGAGTGCGCGTAGGCCGCGCCGGTCGCGATCGACAGCAGGCTCGACGCGGCGGCCGCGGTGAGCATCCCCTTGCCCAGTACCTGTCGGCTCAGTACCTGTCGCATGGGTCCTTCCCTGTCTACCGGCGCAGCGGCCGGTGCTGAATCGGAGGTGGGGGGGGGGGGGGGGGGCCCCGCCCCCCCGCGCGGCCCCCCCCCGGGGGGGGGGGGGCGGGGGGGCGCGGGGGGGCGGGGGGGGGTGGGGGGGGTTGGTGGGAGGAGC
>NZ_JBSGWY010000035.1:80792-87828 GCF_053609145.1 Streptomyces sp. NPDC054961
GACCGCGGCGCCGCGGGGGGCTTGTTTCTGGGGGTGGGCCAGCGCGACCACCCCGCCAGACCCGCCGCCCCACTCCGAGGAGGTCTGCCCTCACGGGCACAGGCGCTGCGTCAGGCGTTGACGCAGGTGTTGCCGAACGCGGGGTTCAGCAGCGCGATCACGTTGACGGTGTTGCCGCAGACGTTGACGGGGACGTGCACCGGGACCTGGACCAGGTTGCCCGACAGGACGCCCGGGGAGCCGATGGCCTGGCCCTCGGCCACGGAGTCGGCCATGGCGGGGGAGGCGGCACCGGCGGCCATCAGGATGCCGGCGGCCAGCACCACTGCCTTCTTGTACGTCATTTGTTTTCGATTCCTTCCCGCAGAGGCGTATCCACTGCAGAAATAACAACGAGTGTGCGGAGGAAAAGAAACCGGGGATTTTTGCGGACGGCCCGCAATTTCACTCAGATGCTCGTGCGGTCAGAATTCGGCCGCATTTATCCGGCCCGCTCTGCCCGCTATTCGAATCCCCACATGCGGCGAGGCCGCCGCGACCCGAAGGTGCGGCGGCCTCGCGGGCGCGGTGCGCGGGGTGCCGTCAGCTGCCCGCGGAGGCGTTGCCGGACAGGATCGGGATGTTATCCAGGATGTGCGAGAGGGCCTCGTCGCCCTTGGCCTGGGTGGAGTTCTCGGTGCACTGCTGGTTCTGCGGGCTGGACAGGACGGGGATGTCCTGGACGCCGACGTTGACCAGAGCCAGGACGGACTGGACGTTGGCCTTGGCGGGCAGGGCGATGCAGGGCTTGTTGAAGGAGCCCTGGATGAGCGCCATTTGCGGGCTCATGTTGCCGTAGGTGGCCTGGTTGCCGTAGATCTGCGAGGCCCCGTTGCCGTTCACGGTGTTGATGCCGTTGTCGTTGCCGATGGCCATGGCCTGCGGGGCCATGGCGGCACCCAGACCGACGAACGAGGCGGCAACCGCTGCTCCGGCCGCGAACTTCTTGATCATGATGGTCCCTTTTTTGCAGGATTGCCCGGTACTCAAGCACCCGGATCAACGGCCCGGCCGTGGTCCGGGTTGCGCCTCTTCACCCGGATGCCGAAGTTTCGGGCCGCTCGGTTGACGTCAGGCGTTGACGCGGGTCCTGCCGGACGCGGGGTGCGGCGGGGCGGCCACGTCGACGGTGGGGCCGCGGGTGTTCGCCGGGACGCCGGCCGGGACCTGGAGCGGGTTGCCGCTCGGGACTCCGGGGGGCCGGCCTGCGCGGCGCATCTCCGATTTGCCTTTCGGTTCGAACAATCTCGCACGCCATAACGACCCTCCCGAGCCGAGGGTGCGTGCTATCGCCCAAAAGGCCGTATGGGCGAGTCCGGCGTGATTTCCCGCCTGAGTTCTGACAAAGTTCACTCCTGTTTTGTCCCCTTGATCGAAAAATGGAGACGGGGTCATGGGTTCCTCCCGCAGAATCCTCGGCACGCTCGGTCTGCTGTCCTGCCTCGTCCTTTCGGCGAACGTGCCCGTGGCCGGTGCCGCGGCCCCGCCGGGGAAACGGGCCCCTCTGGTCAAAGAGGCGCCCCGGGTCCCCTTCACCCAGCGCTACCAGGCCGCGCAGCACGGCGGCCTGGTCCGTGCCTCCAACTCCTCCATCGGCTGCCGCAAGGAGGAGACCCCGCAGGCCGAGCCCTGCGCCGCGGTCAACAAGGGCGCGGCCGGGACCAACGGCGACTTCGAGATGTTCTACGACGAGGTCGACAAGGACCCGGACACCTACAACTCCACCCGGGCCGAGCTCAAGGTCCCGCAGGGCGCGAAGGTCTCGTACGCCCGTCTCTACTGGGGCGGGAACCTGCGCGTCGGCGAGCAGAAGCCGCCGGAGGACAACGGCCGGGTGCTGGTCGCCGAGCCGGGCGGCGCGTACAAGGAAGTGCTGGCCGACACGGTGATCGGGCACCAGAGCGACGACCGCGGCGATGCCTATCAGGCCTCCGCCGACGTCACTCCGCTGGTCCGCAAGGGCGGCGCCGGGATGTGGACGGTGGCCCAGCTGAACATCGCCATGGGTCATTCGGACCTGGGCGCCTGGGGCGGCTGGACGCTGGTGGTGGCCTACGAGCACCCGCAGGAGCCGGTGCGGAGGATCTCGATCTGGGACGGCTTCGAGTCGCTGGCCGCAGGGGCCGGTGAGGCGGCGGGCGAGACGGTCGAGATCGCCGGTCTGGACGCCGCGCCCGGGGCTTCGGGGCGGGCCGGGGTGGTCGCGTACGACGGCGACCGCGGCACGCTCGGGGACTCACTCACGGTGACCGCCGACAGTGGCCGCCGGATCGATCTGAGCGACACAGAAAATCCTTTTAATGATGTTATGAATTCCACGATCACGGAATTCGGACATCACTCGTTCGTGCGACAGCCCGAACATATGAATAATCTCGGATATGACGCGGACGTGTTCGATCTGAGTCCCGCCCTGTCCGGTGGCGCCCGCAGCCTCACCTTCGGATTCACGGGTGAAAGCCAGGGTCAATTCCTCGGTGTGCTCTTCGTTCAGACAGACGCGCGCCGCTGAACGCAGGAGACCACTCCACGTGCCAACGCAGCCTTCTCCACCGCCTTCCTCCCCGTCCTCCCCCTCCTCTCCGCCGACTCCTTCCCCCGCCCCTCCCGCCGCCCCCGCCCCTCCCGCCGCCCCCGCACCGGGGCGGCCCCCGTCGGTCCTGCACCTCGTCCAGCCCGTCGAGGGCGGGGTCGCGCGCGTCGTCGTCGACCTCGTCCGCGCCCAGTCCGCCGCCGGACTGCGGACCGTGGTCGGCTGCCCGCGCGGCGGACACCTCGCCGAAGCCGCACGCGACGCCGGGGCCGAGGTGTTCACCTGGCGCGCCGGCCGGGCCCCCGGACCGGGCCTGGCCGCCGAAGTGCTGGGCGCCCGCCGCCTGATCGGGCGGGTCCGGCCCGACATCCTGCACGCCCACAGCGCCAAGGCGGGGCTCGCCGGACGGCTCGCCGTGCGCGGCGCCGTCCCGACCGTCTTCCAGCCGCACGCCTGGTCCTTCGACGCGGTCGGCGGGGCCACCGCCGCGCTCGCGCTGCGCTGGGAGCGCCTGGGGGCCCGTTGGGCCGACCGGGTGCTCTGCGTCAGCGAGGCCGAGCGCCGGACGGGCGAGTCCGAGGGGATCGCGGCCCGCTGGTCGGTGATCCGCAACGGCGTCGACCTCGGCCACTTCCGCCCCGGCGATCCGGACCCCGTCCGGGACAAGGCGCTGGCGCGCGCCGAACTGCCCCTGCCCGCCGCCCTCCAGGGCGACGGGCCGCTCGCCGTCTGCGTCGGCCGGCTCTGCCTGCAGAAGGGGCAGGACATCCTGCTGCGGGCCTGGCCGGAGCTGCTCGGCGCCGTCCCCGGAGCCCGTCTCGCACTCGTCGGCGACGGCCCCGACATGGACCGGCTGCGCCGTACGGCCCCGCCCGGAGTGCACTTCGCGGGAGCCGTCCGCGACATCCGACCGTGGCTTCGGGCCGCCGATCTCGTTGTACTGCCGTCGCGCTGGGAAGGCATGGCGCTCGCCCCGCTCGAAGCCATGGCCTGCGGCCGCCCGGTCCTGGTCTCCGACGTCAGTGGTGCCAGGGAGAGCCTGCCGCCCGGCCAGGCACGGCTGTGCCTGGTGGAGCCGGAGGAGCCGACGGCGCTGGCCAAGGCTCTGGGAGGGCTGCTCGCCGAGCCGCGGCTGCTCGCCGAACTCGGGGAGCAGGCCGAGCGGCACGCGCGGACGGACTTCGACGTGCGGCGGACCACGGACGCGGTCACCGGTCTGTATCACGAACTGCTGGGCAGGCCCCGGCCCTTGAACCAGGAGCGCATCAGCCGATGACGATGGACAGCGCACCCCCCCGGCACACCGGGCAGGGTGGCACGGGGCCCGCCGCAGGCAGCACCGGTGCCGGCATGACCAGCGCCACCACGACCGGCAGCGCCGGCATCAACACCACCCTCAACACCACGATCAGCTCCGGCCGCACAGCGGGCGTCACGGCCGTCACCCCCGGGGCCACCGCCGTCCGGCGGTCCGTGACCGCCATCCACCCCCCGCGCGGGCCCAAGGCCGACCAGGCCCGTACGGCCGTCCGGCCGCAGCGGGTCCGCCGGCGGGACGGGATCCTCCCGCTGCTGAACGCCGATGCGCTCGCCGTCGTGGCGACCGCCGCCGCCCTGCCCGGACTGGAGCCGGCGCGCGGGGCGGCCGCGGCCCTCGCCGTACTGCTGGCCGCGCTGCACGCGCAGGCCGGGCTGTACCGGCCACGGCTCGCCCCCTCCGCGCTGCTGGAACTGCCCGCGCTGGCCGGACGGGCGGCCGTCCTGTGGTGCGGGGCCGCCGCGGTCCTGGCCGCCGTCGTTCCCGCCGAGGCCCTGGGCTGGGGAGACCTGCTCGGCGCCGTCTGCCTCCAGGCCGTACTGGCCTGCGCGGGACGGGGGTTCGTCAACCAGCTGCGCCGCCGCAGCCACGTCCGCCGTCCCGCGTCCGCCCTGGTCGTCGGACCGGGCGCCGGGGCGAGCGAGGTCGCCGCCGCCCTGCACGGACGCCCCGAGTACGGGCTGCGCCCCGTCGGGCTCGCCGATACCGCCGTGAGGTCCGCCGCCGCCGCCGCGGAGGGGGGAGCGGGAGTGCCCGTACTGGTCACCCACGAGGACATCCGGCGGGCCGTCATCCAGAACTCCGTCCAGGACGCCGTCTTCACCCGCCCGCCCGAGGCCGACGAGCGCACCGCCTCCCTGGTCCGCCTCTTCCACGACCACGGCTGCCGGCTCTGGCTCGCCGACCCGGCCGGCACCGCGAAGGTCACCGGCATGCGCGTCGCGCAGCCCGCCGACCAGCTGTGGGGGTACGCCGTGCAGCCGCTGCTGCCGCGCCCGGCCCGGCCGGTGGAGCGGTTCGCGAAGCGGGTCATCGACTCCTCGCTCGCCGCGCTCGCGCTGCTGGCGGCCGCGCCCGTGATGGGCGCCTGCGCGCTGGCGGTACGGGTCTCCGACGGACGCGGGGTGATCTTCCGGCAGGAGCGGGTCGGCCTGTACGGACGGCCCTTCACCCTGCTGAAGTTCCGTACCCTGCGCGCCGACGCCCACGAGTCCGCCACCCGGTGGACGGTGGCCGGCGACTGCCGGATGAGCCCGGTCGGCTCCTTCCTGCGCAAGTCCTCGCTGGACGAGCTGCCGCAGCTGTGGAACGTGGTCCGGGGTGACATGAGCCTGGTCGGTCCCCGCCCCGAACGGCCCTTCTTCGTGGCCAAGTTCAGCAGCGTCCACCCCGGTTACGAGGCCCGGCACCGGATGCCCGTCGGCATCACCGGCCTCGCCCAGATCAACGGCCTGCGGGGGGACACCTCCATCGAGGACCGGGCCCGCTTCGACAACCACTACATCGACACCTGGTCGCTGTGGCAGGACCTGTGGATCCTGGCCCGCACCGCGGCCTCCTTCTTCCGCTTCCGGCTGGGGGGCAGCTGAGCATGAGCCTTGCCGCACCGACGTCCTGGGCACGCCCGGACACCGCCGATCTGCTGCGCCGGCACTGGCCGCTGCTGCCGCTCGCCGCGACCGTACTGGCCCTGCTCGCCCCGCTGCCGGCGGGCGACGCGACCGCCTCGGGAAAGGTCGGCCCGGCCGACGCCGCCTCTCTGCTGCTCGTGTTCGTCTGCGGGATCCAGGCCCTGCGGGGCCGCGTGCGGACCCTGAGCCCGCTCGGGGTGTTCGTCCTCGGGCTGCCCGCCGTCGGGCTCGCCGTCTCGACGGTGACCGCGGGGGACCCGTACGCCGCCCTGCCCGGCTTCGTCCGCTACCTCCAGGTGTTCGTACTGGTCCCGGCGGCGATCGTGCTGCTGGTGCGCGACGCCGGGGAGTTCCGGCTGGCCGCCGGGTGCTTCGTGGTGCTGGCGCTGGTCCAGGGCGCGGTGGGCGTGGTGCAGTTCGCCACCCACACCGGTGCCTCCTACCAGGGCGAGGACATCCGCGCCGTGGGCACCTTCGGCCCCGGCGACGTCATGGGCATGGCCACGGTCGTCGCCTACGGACTGGTCGTCGCCACCGCCGCGGCCCTGGCGCCCGGGCTGCCGGCGCGGGTGCGCCGGGCGGCCGGCGCCTCGGCGCTGCTGCTGATGCTCCCGCTGGTGCTGTCCTTCAGCCGCGGCGCGTGGATCGCGACCCTCGCCGCGGCCGTACTCGTGATGGCGCTGGCCGGGATCAGGCGGGCGCTGAAGGTGCTGCTCGCCCTGGCCGCCGCGGGCGTGGTGCTCGTGGGCGGGCTCGGCGTCGGATCCGAGATGGTGGCGGAACGGCTGACCTCGATCACCCAGGTCTCCGACGCGCCCGACCAGTCGGTCACCGACCGCTACACGATGTGGGCCGCCGCCGAGTCGATGTGGCGCGAGCGGCCCGCGGTCGGGGTCGGCCTGAAGGGCTTCCCGGCCAACCGGGACGCGCACTCCGGGCTGGCGCTCTCCTCGGGCAGCGACACCGCGGGCGCGGGCCAGGCCTACATCCGCCAGCCGCTGCTGTCCCCGCACAACATGTACCTGCTGGTGCTGAGCGAGCAGGGGCTGACCGGGCTGCTGGCACTGGCCGGCGGCTGGCTGGCGCTGCTGGTGGCGGGCCTGCGCCGGTGCCTGACCGGCGGCGCCGCGCTGCGGGACTGCGGGCTCGTCGCGATCGGCCTGTTCGTGTGGCAGCTGACCGACTTCCTCTACGCGGACATCGGCGGCCCCTCGACCGTCCTGACCGGAGTGATCATCGGCCTGGCGGCCTGGTGGGCCCTGCCCTCCCCGGGCCTCCCGGGCGGGCCGGGCCGGACCGCGCGGCCGGCGGGCACCGTCCTTTCGGGCGGTACGCCGCCGGCGGCGCCGGCGGCCGCCCGGTGACGGACACCACGCCCTGGCGGCGGCCCGTAGCCGCGGCGACCGAGGTCGCCCCGGCTGCGGGCCGTCCGCCGCACCCGGACCAGGGCCCGGCCGCACCCAAAGATAGGTGTATATATCGGTGGTAGCCCTAACAATAAAAAAAGGGGGGTGG
>NZ_JBSGWY010000036.1:0-6016 GCF_053609145.1 Streptomyces sp. NPDC054961
ACCGGCGGGACCCCTGGCGCTGCGCGCCTGGGAAGGGACCCCACCTCGCTGCGCTCGGTGGGGCCTGGCTCCGCCAGGCATAGCCCTGCCTTTGGCAGGGTGTTCTTCCGCTTTGCTCCAGAACGAAAGAGCCGCTTCGCGGGGCATCGCCCCCTCCTTCGGAGGGGAGTTCCTCCGCTTCGCTCCAGAACTAGAGAACACACCTCGCTGCGCTCGAGGGCCCCGCTTCGCGGGGCATAGCCCTGCCTTCGGCAGGGTGTTCTTCCGCTTCGCTGCAGAACCAAAAACCCACCTCGCTGAGCTCGGTGAGCCCTGGCTTCGCGGGGGTGTTCCTCCGCTTCGCTACGGAACCAGGAGGCTGGGTTTGGGGTGTAGCCGGCCTTTGGTGGTGGTTCTTTGGTTGTTCCAGGGTTCTGACTGGTGCTCAGGTGCGTAGAGGTTTGAGAGGGGGACTGGAGAGCCAGGAGACGTGGTCTGTCCCGGGTTTTGGGTGGGTGGTTCGCGGGGGCCGCGGTGAGTGAGGAGGGCGGAGTTTGTGGTTGAGAGGAGGGCTGGAGGGTTCTCGATGGTGTTCTGGGGTTGGGTTGGAACCGGCCAATTCGAGGGGGGCTTGGGTTTGAAGTGGTGGTTGAGGGTTTGACCTTTGAGGTGGGGAGTCTTTTTTGACGGTTGTCTGAGTGGGGGCCTAGTTGGGGTGGGGCAAGGCTTTGACCTGGTGTTTTGTGCGGGGTGTTAACGCCGTTAAGTCGGTGGGGGGTTGGGGGTGTTAACGGCGTTAACGGTGTTGAGGGGGGATTGATTCAAAGTGGAGTGTGGATAGAGACGGGAATCAGTCAGATTCTGCGGGGCTGTGGCTTGGGAGTGGGGGCTTGGGATGGGGGTGGGAGGGGCTCTGGAAGGGGTCGGTTCGGGGCTGGGGGAGAGGTCTGACGGGGCGTTGGGAACGGCGTTGAGCGCCTTGAGGGAAGCGTCCACCGGCCTATAGAAGGTACGGAGATGCGTTGCCGCAGGTCAGAGGGGGTGCGAGGGAAAAGATATGTCCCCTCAGGAGGGACATATCTCGGGTGTTGTGTCGCTGCTAGGGGGACACAACGACTGCGAAACGTCAGCGAGGCTGACGGAAAATGGGCTAAAAAGTCGGGGAGGCTGACGTTTTACGGGGGATGTGTCGGCGAACTGGCGGTGGGGTGGGTGGGGTTGGTCGGAGGGGGTCGGGAGGGGGTGCTCGGAAAGGTATGGCTGAGATATGTCACCTGTGGGGGGACACAAGACACGCCGAACGTCAACGAGCGTGACACTTGTGTCACCCTTGTTGACATACTGATCTCCGCAGATCAACGGAGTGGAGAGCAGCCTCGTGTCATCAGAGCCACAGCGCCGCCGGGGCAATCCGGCTGGGACCCCGCGTCCCGATCTGCCGGTGGACGATGCGATCTCGGCGTGGAGTCAGCCGCTGGCTCCGGTCAAGGATCTGGACAGTCTGGCGAAGCGGTACCCGACGCGGAAGCTGACTCTGGACGGCGAGCGGAAGCCGTTGGAGTTCTACGGGACCGAGAATCAGCCGAATGCGTTCTCGATGGACAGCCTCGAGTTCTTCCTCGTGATCGCCCAGTACTTCCGGGAAGCTCTGCCTCTGCGACTGATCCTGCTGCTCATTGCGTGCCAGCGGGCGGGGGGGCGGATTCCACTTACCCAGGAGGAGATGGCTACCATCCTGGATGTCAGCCGGACGAAGACCTCGGAAGCGCTGCACACGGTGATGTCTCATGGGATCGTCTTCAAGGTGCGGCGGGGTGTGTATCAGTTCAACCCGCCCTACAGTTATCGGGTGGCGGAGTTCATCCCGGGTACTGAGATGACGGGTGAGTTCGTGAAGGTGGAGCAGCACGGCACCATTTCGCAGATTCGTAGCGATACGAGCCTGCCGGACCTGGTGCGCTTCCCGTCGTTGGACCACATGAGGCAGGCCATCGCGGAACTGCGGGCCGAACGGGCAAGAGAGCGCGCTGCGCGTCGGGTGAGCCGGACGAAGCGCACGGGAGAAGGGACGGCTCAGTGAGCACCTTGCGATTCGCTGCGGTCAACGCCGACGGGCTCCTCTCCGACCTCGACCTGCCGCCGGCCGCCTACCGCGTGCTGCTGAAGCTACGTTCGCTCAGTGAGCCGGGCGGGCGGATCCTCATCGACCAGGCGACGGTCGGCGGGATGCTGGACCTGAGCCGGCCGAGCGTGAACGCGGCGCTGCGGAGCCTGGAGCTTGCCAAGCTGGTCAGGAAGATCCGTAACGGCGTCTACCAGATCAACCCGATGCTGGCCGGGTACAACTCGTTCGAGGACGCCGTGGCGGCCGTGAACGAGATGGACCCGGAGGAGCGGCTCGACGCACGGGGCTATGTCGCCAGCTACCACCGGGCGGTGGCGGCGTATCAGGACCAGCTGGCCGAGCAGCGGAAGAAGCGGGCCGCCCAGGCCGTGGCGAAGAAGGCGGCGGAGTCGAAGCGGCGTAGGGCACTGCACGCGGTTGGCTGATTGTGTGCCGTTTAAAGGGCTTCTGAGGGGCGCTCAGGGGCTTGTGAGGGCCTCGGGTATCCCCCGAGGCCCTTTGTGGTTTTCGGGGGCTGAGGAGGGCGTGGAGGGGTTGGCTGTCCGAGGGGGACTAGTGGGCAGTTCGACCTGCCGCACAGGGCCCCCTCGGACACGGCTTCAGGGGGTGGGTTCCGCGGGGACGAGGATGTCGAGGCCGGAGACGGACGCGGGGGTCGTGAAGACGGTGAGCTCGGTGATGCGGGTGTCCGCGATGGTGAACGTCATGACGCGGAAGGCGCCGTCGAAGAGGGAGACCACGCCCGGTCCACCGTTCACGAACGCGATCTGCGCGCTCCGCGCGAACTGTGCGAACGTGGCGGCCTGACGGGCCACCAGAGGTGCTCCGCGGACCGCGGACAGGGCTCCGGAGACGCCGATGTCGGCGCGGGCCACGACGTCGGGGTCGAGGATGTCCAGCAGGGCCTCGAAGTCCCCGCCGCGGGCCGCTCGCAGGAAGGCGCCGACGATGTGGCGTTGGCGGCCGAGGTCGGCCGGGGGCTGGATCTCGGCTCCCCGGACCCGGCGGCGGGCACGGCTGGCGAGCTGGCGGGCCGAGGCGGGGGTGCGCTCGGTGATCAGGGCGATGTCCTCGAAGGGCACGGCGAACAGGTCGTGCAGGACGAACGCGAGCCGTTCGGCGGGGGCCAGCCGGTCCAGGACCACGAGCAGGGCGGCGCCCACGGAGTCGGCGAGCAGGGCTTCGTCCTCGGGGTCCGCGGGCCGGGCGCCGCCGTGGGTCGGGCCCGGGTCCACCGGCCGGATGTCCAGGGGGTCTTCCCGGCGGGAGGTGCGGGAGCGGAGCATGTCCAGGCAGATCCGGCCGACCACGGTGGTCAGCCAGCCGGCGAGGTTGTCGATCTCGGCGGAGCCCGAGCGGACGAGGCGGAGCCAGGCCTCCTGGACGGCGTCCTCCGCCTCGGCGAGCGAGCCGAGCATCCGGTAGGCGACGGCCCTCAAGTGGCCGCGTGCTTCCTCGAACCGTTGCGCCAACTCGTCGTGCGCGTACTCGCTCAATGCCTCGTCCTGCCTTCCGGGGTCTTGGGGGAAGGCAATTGTCGGTCAGCTCCCGGAAGCGTCAGAAGTTGAGTTCGACGTAGTCGATGTCGGTGAACTCGACGAGGAGGCCCTGGGCCCGGGCGCCGTGGTCCTTGAAGTAGATCTCCTGCAGACCTTCGGCGGCGATGGTGCGCAAGTGGGCCTCGCCCGCCCCGGCCTCCTGGGCGCTGAAGAGGCGCGCGGCGTACTCCGCGGGGAGGTGCTGGGTGATGCGGCGCATCCGGCCGTCGTCGGTGGTGCCGGGGGCGGCGCTGAAGCCGAACCGGGCGCGGGTCTCGATGACGAGTCCGGTCTGCCGGGCGGCCTTGGCGCGGGCCCGCTTGCGGACCAGGGGCTGCCAGCGGCGGCGTACCTCGCGTTCCAGGCGGGTGGAGAGCGCCGGCTTGGGCTGCTTGATCTGGTCCTTCACGTACCGCTCGACGGTGCGTCGGGAGATGCCGAGGAGGTCGGCCACGGCCTTGGTGGATTTGAGCTGCTTCACCAGGTAGCGGATCTGGGCGCCCGCCGATTTGGGGATGGGGCGGGTGAAGTTCTGTTCGTCGGCGCGGTCGAGGCTGTCGCTGATGTCGGACATGGGTGGCTCTTACTCTCCGTCGGCCGCGGCGTCGTGGCCCTTGATGTGGCGGGCGGGGTTGTGGCGTTCGTCGAGCATCTGGACGGCCCAGAGCAGGGGCTGGGTGCCCTCGTGCTTGACCATGCCGGGGCTGACGCCGAGGCGGAAGCCGCCGGGCAGCGGCTTGCCCTCGGGGGTGCGGGGGAGGAAGTCGAGGGGGCTGGGGCCGTCGGAGAGGTAGACCGCGCAGTCGGAGAGTACGGCGATGGGGTACGCGCCGGCGGCCGTCGCGAGCTTGCGCATCTTGCGGTGCATGTTGACGCGGGCCGTCGAGATGACGGCGGCGCGGATGTCGGGGCGCCAGGTGGGGCGCTCCAGGGCGGGCCAGCTCTCGCCGGGGCGGTAGCCGGCGCCTTGCGGGCGCTCACGGAGTTTGCCGATGCCGCCCTTGACGGTGGACTTGATCGCGGAGAGCACCGCGGCCCGGTGGGGGTCCTGGCTCTTGTAGTCGGTCATGGCGGTGAGGAACTCGGCTTCGGTGAGGGCCGAGTGGATGCCGAGTTCCGCCATCGTCGCCATGTAGGCGTCGCGCAGGCGGGTGTACCAGGCGTCGAGGTAGGGGCCGTGCTCCGGGCGGACCCAGGCCTCGGAGGGCTGGACGCTGACTCCGAGTTCCTGGGCGTAGGCGAGGGTCGGAGTGGCGTACCAGGCGGGTCCGGTCGGGGGGCGGCCGTGCGGGGTGAAGGGGCTGGGGAGGCGGGGGTCGAGCTCGACGGCGGAGAGGTCCACGAGCCAGCAGCCGGGGAGCTTCGGGTCGAAGCGGGGGCGGGGGGCGTGCACGGCGGGGCCGGTTCCGACGAGGAGCCGGTTGGCGGCGGCGGCGAAGGCCATGTTCACGTCGATGCCGACGGCGTGGGCGCGGGCGCATTCGGCGTCGGTGAGGAGCTGCGGATCGCGGATCCAGTCGTACGCCTCTTCGTCGAGGACCTGGTCCGGGGTGCGCTGGTGGGAACGGGGGTAGAGGGCCGCGACGACCGGGTGCTCGTCGGGGGCCTCCGGGGGAGCGGGGTCGACGGGGCGGGTGAGGGAGCCGGCGACGGGGGCGGAGACCCAGGTGTGGGTGGCCTCGTCGCGTGCGGCGCGGGTGGGCGGGCGTAGCGCCGTCATCAGTTCCAGGCCGGAGACCGCGGTCGAGCCGCGGGGGGTGAGCACGCGGGCGGCGTAGGAGGTGAGCAGCTCGGCGAGTTCCGGGGCGGGGAGTTCGGCGGTGTGCTCGCCCCAGGCGCGGGGGTCGAGGGCGCCCCAGGGGAGGATCGCGAGCTGGACGCACTGGCGGCCGGTGGTGGGGGTGGCGGGCCGGTAGACGCGGGCCCAGGGGCCGAAGCCGCGGCGGGTCAGCTGCCATTTGGCTCGGGTGAGCTGCTTGATGACGGGGTGGTTGTCGGGGAGGCGGAGGCCGCGGCGGTCTTCGAGGACGAGGGGGAGGCCGAGGGATTCCGTGGCGGCGGGGGTGAGGACGAGGAGGGGGTCGCCGTCCTTGCCGTTGCGGTGGAGGCGGGGGGAGCGGAGGTCGGCGTCGGGGCCGAGGGCCCAGGTGATGAGGGCGGGCAGGGTGGTGGGGGGCGTGAGGATGACGCCGCCGGAGGCGTGGGCCTTGCCGGTGCCGTCGAGGACGGCGAGGGGGCCGTTGCCGTTGACTTCCAGGGGGTTGGGGTGGGGGGTGCGGTGGGGGGCGGGCCGGGCGTTAACGGTGGGCGTGCCCTTGGCCCCGTCGGCGTGCGGGTCGGGAGTGGTGTTAACGCCGTTAATGGGGTGCGTGCC